>NZ_JADMJK010000011.1:46966-53954 GCF_018780625.1 Polaromonas sp.
TGTGGAGAAGCCACGCACCAACACTTGGCCACCGGCTTTGTCGTCGGCACACGATTTCACTCCGCAACGGTCTTGCGGGTCTCTGATGCCAGGCCCATCGAGCTCGGGCACGTGGCGAAGGCCGACGGTCGCTGGCGTCTTTACGCGTTCGCAGCCGCGACAGACCATGGTGACAACCTTGAGGCCGGGGTCGGCGCTCTGTGCAGGTTCCTGGCGGAATCTTCCGACTCGCCGGTGCGCAAGTACACATCTGCCGGTCAGGACATCGACGCCGTTTTCGATCTGAGGGCCATTTTTCAGCGGGGACACACCGAACTGGATCTTGAGTCGATGCCGACCTTGCTGCTGCCGCGAAAGGGCCGCCATGGCCTGATCGACTATGAAAAGATTTTCAGCTCGGGCGTCAAGAACACCATGGACATTTTCGATCTGCGGGGTATCGACAGGGCGCAAGGCGCCTTGATCGTAGTACGCCCTGACCAGTACATCGCACAGGTGTTGCCGCTGGGCGCCCACCAGGCACTTGCGGATTTTTTTGCCGGCATTATGCGGCCTGCCGATGCTGCTGCATCGGTCATTTGAGCACCCCCAATAACTTACTCAGGAGACCTTCACCCATGCCCGTTGCACAACCTTCCAAAGACATCGTTGACAAGCTCGTCTATGCCAACCGCATTCTTTACGACCATGGTGTGGTCGACGGCCTGGGCCACGCCAGCGTGCGCCACGAAACGGCGCCCGGCGTCTTTTTGCTGTCGTGCAACCGCGCGCCAGGCATGGTGCGCCGCCAGGACATCGTCTGTTATGACTATGACGGCAACGCCGTCTCGGACACTGCAGAGCGGCCCTACCTAGAGCGGTTCATCCACGCCGAAATCTACCGCGCGCGGCCCGATGTCATGGCGGTGGTCCACAGCCATTCCCCCAGCGTGCTGCCCTTTGCCATCACCAACAACGCGCTCAAGCCGGTGTTCCACATGTCCGGCTTTCTCGGCGAAGGCTCGGCCCACTTCGAGATCCGCGAAGCCGGTGGCAACACCGACATGCTGATTCGCAGCTCCTACCTCGGCGAGGCGCTGGCCAAGTCGCTGGGCCACCACAGCTGCGTGCTGATGCGCGGCCACGGCTCAACCGTCGTTGGCACCTCGCTGGAGCAGGCCGTCTACCGCGCCATCTATGCCGAAGTGAATGCGAAGCTGCAACTCGCGGCGCAGCCCCTCGGCGAGATCACCTTTCTCAACAAGGAAGAGGCCCAGCTGTCCTCGGACATGAACGACGGGCAGATTCCGCGTTCATGGAACCTGTGGATCAATCGCCTCGGCAACATCGACCTGGACGCCTGAGCGCCGGGCTGCCCCATTTTTAAAACAAAGGAGACCGACATGACATTCAAGAACAAACTTCTGGCCCTCGCGGCCACCGCGCTGTGCGCGGCCGTGCCCATGACCCAGGCACACGCCCAGGGATTCCCCAACAAGGCGGTGCGCATCGTCGTGCCCTACGGCACCGGCGGCGGCTCGGACATCCTGGCACGCCAGATCGGCGCCGGCCTGCAGACCCTTTGGGGCCAGGGCGTGCTGGTCGAGAACAAGGCTGGCGCGTCCGGCAACATCGGCACCCAGGAAGTCGTGCGGGCGCAGCCCGACGGCTACACCCTGCTGCTTCAAAACAGCACCATGGCCACCAATCTGGGCGTGGTGGGCAAGCTCCCGTACGATCCCGAGAAAGACCTGACGCCCATCATGCTGCTTGGCATCACACCGATCGCGCTGGCCGCGCACCCCAGCGCCAACGTCAGCAGCGTCAAGGAACTGGTTGCCGCCGCGAAAGCCAAGCCCGACAGCTTCAACTACGGCTCCTGCGGCATTGGCACGCCGCATCACTTCGTGATGGAGTTGCTGCGTCAGGAAACCGGCATCGCCGCAGCGCACGCCGGCTACAAGGGATGCGCGCCGGCGCTCACCGACGTGGTGGGCGGTCAGATCCAGCTGGCCATCGTAAGCGCCAACCTGGTGGCCCCTTATGCCAAGAGTGGTCAGCTGAAGGTGCTGGGCGTCTCCACCGCGCAGCGGTATTCGCTCTTGCCCAACACGCCCACCTTCGAAGAGCAAGGGATCAAGCCCTTCGACTTCTCCATCTGGTACGCGCTGATGGGCCCCGCCAAAATGCCGCCCGAGGTCGTCGCGAAGATCACGGCGGATGTGACCAGGATACTGGCCGATGCTCGCGTGCAGGAAAACCTCTCGACCGCTGGCGTCGTGCCGTACAAGGGGACAGCGCAGGACTTGTCCAAGCTCATCAAGTCCGACGCGGCGCGGTATATCGCGTTGGCGAAAAGCGCAAAAATCAAGGCCGAATAAGAGGCGAATATGAGGCGATCGCGTCAGCCGAACTTCAGGTTGACGTTCTTGGTGTAGGTGAATTCCAGCAGTTCGGCAAAGCATTCCTCGCGGCCGATGCCTGACTGCTTGACGCCGCCAAAGGGCGCACCCATGAAGTGCTGGCTGGCATTGTTCAGCCAGACGTAGCCGGTGTGGATGCGGCGCGCAGCGCGGTGCGCGGTATTCAGGTTCTGCGTCCAGATGGAGCCGGTCAGGCCGAAGTCCACGCCGTTGACCTGCGGCCACAGCGCGTCCTCGTCGGACCACTTGAAGACCGACAGGATCGGCCCGAAGACCTCTTCCTGCGCCAGCCGCATGTGCGGCTGCATGTCGGCAAAGACGGTCGCCTCGTAGAAAAAGCCATCCTTCAGCGCGGGATCATCCGGCTGCTTGCCACCGCAAACCAGGCGGCCACCGTCTTCCAGACCCTTGGCAACGTAGTCCATCACCTTGTCGAGCTGCGCGCGGCTGACCAGCGAGCCCATGGTCGTCTTCGGGTCGGTCGGAATGCCGGGCTTGTGGCGCTGCGGCAAGAGTTTGACAACCTTGTCCAGCACCTCGTCGTGGATGGATGCATGCAGGAACACGCGGCTGGTCGAGCCGCAGCTCTGGCCCGACCAGGTGAAGTTCATGCCGGCGATGATGCCGTTGACGAGCTTGTCGATTTCCGCGTCCGGGTAGGCGACCAGCGCGTTCTTGCCGCCGAGCTCGAGCAGCACCGGCTTGAGGTGGTCGGACGCAGTCTTCATCACCGCCTTGCCGGTCGGCACACCGCCGATCAGCGTGACCTTGCGCACCAGCGGGTGGCGGGTCATGGCGTCGCCGCACGCGCGCCCGCCGCACAAAAAGTTGGCCACGCCGGGCGGGAAGATGTCACCGACCAGTTCGGCCAGCCGCAGGATGGACAGCGGCGCCTGGTCCGGCGACTTCACCACCACCGTGTTGCCGGCGGCCAGCGGCGCGGCCAGCCGGGCGGCGGCGAACATCAGCGGGTGGTTGTAGGCGACGATGCGGGCGACCACGCCCAGCGGTTCCTGCACGGTGTAGTTGAAGTTGCCGTCGCCCATCGGGATGGTCTCGCCCTTGATCTCGGTGGCAAGGCCGGCAAAGTAATCCAGGCAGTCGGCCGCGAACCCCGCATCCATGGCGAGCGCGGACACCGGGTTGCCGTTGTTCAGCGCATCCAGCAGCGCCAGCGGCTGTGCATGTTCGCGCAGCACGGCGGCGGCGCGGCGCAGGTAGCGGCCGCGCTCGACCGGTGGCGTGGCCGCCCAGGCCGGGAAGGCGGCATGCGCGGCCTGCACGGCAGCATCGACGTCGTCGGCATCGGCAATCGGCGCCGTGGTGATGGCCTCGTTGTAGGTCGGGTTGAAGGTCTCGGCGGAGCCGCCGGCCCTGGGGGCGTGCCAGGCGCCGCCGTAGTAGAGGCCGCGTTGAGTCGGCAGGATGCCGGCGGGAATGTCTTTCGCTCGCATGGGGATCTTTCGGATGAAGGTTGCAGTCGATGCGGGTCAGTCGGCCCGGGTCAGGCCGGCCGTCATCGACGGGCTGTACCCGGTCTGCACCACCGCGTCGACGACGACCGTGGCGCCGCCCTTGACCAGGGCAATGGCCTCGACCAGCACGCGCTTTAGCTCGGCCGCGTCCTCGATGGGACCGAAGCCCGTCAGGCCCTGGGCGCGGGCCATCATGGCCAGGTCGGGCTCGGGGTTGGCGATGCGCTGGCCGATCCAGCGGTTTTCCACGGGGCGGCTGCGCTGGCGGGCAACGCGCTCCTGGTGCAGCTCGTCATTGAAGAAGGAGCGGTTGTTGCACACCACCATCAGCATCGGGATCTGTGCATTGGCCGCCGTCCACAGCGCGTTGACGCCCATCATGTAGTCGCCGTCGCCGATGACGGCGACCGGCAGGCGGTCGGTGCCCTTGAGCGCCAGCGCCGAGCCGATGGCCATGCCGGGGCCTGAACCAATGCCGCCACCGCCGTCGTAGCCGAGGAAGTCCAGCGGATGGTCGAAGTCCCAGAGGTCGCCGCTCCAGCTGAGCGGCAGGCGCATCAGGCAGACCTTCTGCGCGCCCACCGCGCGGCGCAGCGTGCCGGCCAGGATGGGCACGGTCATCGGCCCGGGAGCGATGACGGCCGGTGCGGGCAAGGGCGCGCGCTGCGGTGCGGGCGCCTCGCGTTTCGTCACGTGCTGCAGCAAAAGCTCGACGGCGGGCTCGGGCTCGCTGGCCAAAAACACGTCGACCGGCGGCAGGCCCTGGTGGTCCATGCTCCAGCCGTTGTGGCTGTAGTGGTCAACCGAGACCTGGATCACCCGGCTGCCCACCGGCTCGTTTTCCCAGGCCTGCTTCAGCGTGCCGGCCAGGTCCAGCCAGTCAAGGCTGAGCACCACGTCGGCGCCGCGCAGCACCTCGCGCGAGGTGGCATTGAGGAAGTGGCCGCTGGGCGCCGCATGCAGCGGGTGCGCGGTCGGAAAGGCGCAGCCGATCTTCAGGTCGGTCAGCACTTCGGCGTTCAGCATTTCAGCCAGCTGCACGCGCTGTTGCCAGGCGGCGGTGTCGCGGTTGACGCGGCCGGCCAGGATGACCGGGCGGCGAGCTTTCGAGAGCAGCTCGGCGGCGCGGCGCACCGGCTCGTCAGACGGCCGCGCGGGCGGCGGCGCCAGGTAGCGCGACGGGTCGGGCATCACGGGCGCCTCGCTGAGTCTGGACTCCTGCAGCGCCGCGTCGAAGCAGACATACACCGGGCCCTGCGGCGCGGTGGTGGCGATCTGCCTGGCCCGCAGCAGCGCTTCCTGCGAAGCGCCGATGGACGCGGGCTGGCAGTCCCACTTGATGAAGTGGCGCACCAGCGCCGCCTGGTCCTGCGCGGTGTGGATCCAGTCGATCCAGGGCCGGCGCTTGGCCGCGTCGACCGGGCCGGTCGCGCCCAGCACGATCACCGGCACGCGGTCCACCCACGCGTCGAAGATCGCCATCGAGCCGTGCATCAGGCCGACGTTGCTGTGCAGGATGGCGGCCAGCGGCTTGCCCGCGACCTTGGCGTAGCCGTGCGCGATCGCGACCGCGTGTTCTTCATGCAGCACCACGATCATCTGCGGCTTCTCGTTGCCCAGGTGGTTGACGATGCTGTCGTGCAGGCCGCGAAAGCTCGCGCCCGGATTCAGCAGCACATAGGGAATTTCGAGCGCGCGCAGCATGTCGGCAATGGCATCGCTGCACCAGACCGTGGTGTCGGGCGTAGCGAGCGTAGAGGGCGTGGGGATGTCGCGGCGCACCGGCGCAACCAAAGAAGCGGTCATGGAGTCTCCTGGGCAAAAAAGAAAAACCGGGCGCCGGGCGCCCTGCGGTCATTCGGGCTTGATGTCGGCCGCCTTGATCACGGCGGCCCAGCGCTTCTGGTCGCTGGCGATCAGCCTGGTGAAGTCGGCGGCGCTGCTGGACTCGGCAAAGATGCCCTGCTCGGCCAGCTTGTCCTTCACGTCGGGCAGCGTCAGCGCGCGGCGCAGTTCGGCATTGAGCTTGGCCACCACGGCCGGCGGCGTTTTCGCCGGCGTGACCATGCCGATCCAGATGTCGCTCTCATAGCTCGGCACCGTCTCGGCAATCGTCGGCACGCCGTTCAGCAGGGCCAGGCGTTCAGTGCCGGTGGTGCCCAGCGCGCGCAGCTTGCCGCTGCGTATGTGCGGCAGCGCCGAGTTGATCGGGCAGAACATCACGTCCACCGTGCCGCCCAGCACGTCGATAAGCGCCGGGGCCGAGCCCTTGTACGGAATCTGCGTCAGGCGCGTGCCGGTCATCGACTTGAAGACTTCGGCCGCCATGTGCTGCGGGCTGCCCGAGCCGGCGGAGGCGTAGGTCAGCGTGTCCGGCGCGGCCTTGGCCTGCGCGATCAGCTCGGCCACCGTCTTCGCCGTGACCTTGGGCGAGACCACCAGCACCATCGGCACGCGGCCGAGCATGGACACGCCTTCGAGGTCCCTGACCACGTCGAAAGGCAGCTTGGGGTAGAGCACCGGGTTGACCGCCACGGTCTGGTTGGGCGCAATACCAATGGTGTAGCCGTCAGCCGGCGACTTGGCCAGGTAGTCGGTCGCGATGTTGCCGGCGGCGCCGGGCCGGTTCTCGACGATCACGGGCTGGCCGAAGGTCTCTGACATTTTCGAGCCGAGCAGGCGGGCCAGCACGTCGTTGGAGCCACCAGGCGGCAGCGGCACGATGATGCGGATCGGCTTGTTGGGGAAGTCCTGCGCGTGCGCCAGCGGGCCGGCGAAGGCAGCGAAAGTGCAGGCGGTGACGGCCCACAGGCGGCGGTTGATGTTCATGCTTGTCTCCTGATTTTGGGGGTGGTGCCGCGATCCTAGGGACAAGCTGACATGAATTCAATCTTGAACATTCAATCAATGTGAGCAAGGCCCCCACGGTTGCGCACTGCGTGTCGCGCCCTGCCCCCCGAGGGGGCCGCTGCCCTTGCAGGGCGCCACGCCGCCAGAGCCGGCGCATCTGAAGGCTGTCCAAGCCCGCGCAGGCGGACTTGGAGCCGCAGCCTTCAGCCTGCGGTCCGGCAAAGCCGGTCCCGCGGCCCCGGCTTGAATGACGCGTCCTGC
>NZ_JADMJK010000204.1 GCF_018780625.1 Polaromonas sp.
CCGGCGCATGGTGGACCAGGCGGCTGGCGAGGTGTTTGGGCCGGATCAGCAGCACAAAAGAAACGCATCAGGCCAGGCAGGCAGCATCGACGCGGCGGCAAGGCCGCGCAGCTACTGGCCGGCGGTGTCGCTGGCCGTTGCCGGCCTGGCGGGACTCCTGGTGGGGGCTGCCGTGGTGGGCAAGATGGGCTGGCGCCTGCCATCGCCCCCTGCGGATGCCGCGACAAGTGCCGTGAAAGGCGCCGTGGCGGAGCCCGCCGCGCGCCCGGCATCAAGCCCTGTCTCTAGCCCCGTGTTGCTGTCCCAGGCCGACCTGGCCGGAATTTTTGCATCAAACTGGCGCAGCCAGAATGAAGCCTGGCAAGCGCTTGGCCAACTCTGGGGGCTGGCGCTGGATGATCAGGACGCCTGCCGGGCAGCCTTGCAGCAGCGGGTTTACTGCTTCAGCAGCAAGCAAACCGCCCTTTCCCTGCTGCGCGAGCTCAACCGGCCGGGCATCGTGACCCTTTTTGACGCGAACAGCACGCCCGCCTACGCCTTGCTGACCGGACTGACCACGCAAACCGCCACCCTGCGCATGGGCACGCAAACCCACACGGTGCCGCTGCCTGTGCTGGCGCAAATCTGGCGCGGTGACTTTGCCACGCTGTGGCGCGCCGCAGAAGGTTATTCTGAAAAAGCCACCAGTGGTTTGCCCATCCCCGCCAGCGACTGGCTGACCACCCAGCTGGCCAAAGTTCCAGGCGCAGCAGCACCGCAAGCAGCCGCCAGCAAGGCCGCACAAGGGGCAAAGCCATCGGCCGAAGCGGGCCTGCGCGCCAAAATTTATGCCTTTCAGCTCGCCCAGGGGTTAACGCCCGACGGCCAGGCCGGCCCGCTGACCGTGATGCAGCTCAACCGTGCCACGGGCATGGATGAGCCTCGTCTGCAAACCCCAAACACCCCACCCCCCTGATCCGAAAACCGCCCATGTCCTTCATTCTTGACGCACTCAAAAAAGCCGAATCGGAGCGTGCGCACGGGCGCGTTCCCGGGCTTCATACCCAGGCCATGCCACCGGGCAAGCCCGCGCTGCGCCAATCGATCAGGCCCTACCTGCTGCTGAGCGGCGTGGCCCTTGCGCTGCTGTGCCTGGCGCTCTGGAACTGGCTAAGACCAGGCGCCCCGGCAGCGAAGTCACCGGACACACCGGCCCCGGTAGCGGCCATGTCACTGCCCGCACCAAGCGCCGCCGCCCCTGTTGTCACTACAGCTGCGCCCCCGGCCACGCAAGCCATTGCTCCGCCTCAAGCAGCCGCCACGGCCAACCGCAAGACCATTGACACTAGCAGCAGCAACACCCCCCAAGTGACGATGAAAGCCCCTGCCCTGGCAAAGGTCCCGGCCAAACCCGCCGTCCCAGCGGAACCCCCGCGTGAACCACAGGCCCCGCCCCTTGTCGCTGCGCCTGCAGCCCTTGCAGCCCCACCGACCAATCCCAGCCCCGCGCGCAGTGAACTGCCGGAAAACGTCCGGCAAGCACTGCCCAAACTCGCCATCAGCGGCTCCATCTACTCCGAAACAGCCGCCCATCGCATGCTCATCATCAATGGCCAGGTTTTTCATGAAGGCGAGAAACCCGCGCCCGACCTGGAACTTGAACAAATCAAGCCTAAAACTGCTGTTTTCAACTTCAAGGGTCAGCGTTATTCGGTGGGTTATTGAATCGACTTGTCGCTGCGTCCATGCTGCCGCCAAGTCTGGCGCGCCCGGACCAGCGACAGCGCAGGGCCAGGGCGGGCCAGCCATCTTCTGCATGCGCTCATAGCCGACCTTGACGAACCAGAGTTTGATAGGCACGGCCTTGGGGCTGGGGACGGATTGCACCAGACGCAGCAGGGTCTCGGCGGTCGCGATGTCGGTGAGATGCTGCTTGCCGTCAGTGGCGAGTCTTCAACTGGTGACAGTTCGTCACCAGTTCACGCCCCTCAATGCCGAGTCGGCGCTTAAGTTGATTTCATTGTCTTCGTCGTACACGCGGCGGATGGACTTGCCGTCGAATTCAGTGGGCAGGATTTTCATCTTCGGAGTTTTGCCAAGTGTGACAGCCAGACACCGGCGCGGGTCATGGCTGACAGACAAAAAAGCCCCGCAGTCAGCCGACTGGCGGGGCTTTCGGATGCAACGCAGGGTTGCAAGCGTGAAGGCGATTACTGCTTGACGGCTTCGACCTGGATCACCAGGCGGACGTTT
>NZ_JADMJK010000230.1 GCF_018780625.1 Polaromonas sp.
TGCATGCGCTCATAGCCGACCTTGGCGAGCCAGAGTTTGATGGGCTCGGCCTTGGGACTGGGGACGGACTGCACCAGACGCAGCAGGGTTTCGGCGGAGGCGACGTCGGTGAGGTAGTTTTTTCCGTCAGCGGCAGGCAATTTCAGTCGGTGACAGTTTGTCACCGACTCGCTGCCTTCCTTTCTCAGTCGCTCTTTGAGCTTGTTCCAGTATTTACGCGCGGTCTGATAGTCGGGCTGCTGCGTCAGCACCTGCACCACGTCAATCACCGAAAACCACCATATTTCAGTGGCTTCGTCGTACACGCGGCGGATGGACTGACCGTCGAATTCAGTGGGCAAGATTTTCATTTTGGGCGCCTTTCAAGACCTTGTGTTTCAGCATCTTCTGGTCAGGGTCACGCCCGGTGCGGGCTGGACTGATTGCCCAACCGACAAGCTTTGATCGTCAAACAAAACCGAATACGCATCAAAACTACGGGCGACTGCGCCCTCTTCTTTGGGCTTGACTTGCAGGCGGTCGAACAAGGCGTGCGCCGGGGCGTTGCCGAGTTCGCTATCGTGCTTGAACACATACAGCCCGCGCGTGGACATTTCGCCACGGGCGGCAGAGCGGTCGTGCTCAAACATTTGCGCCAGCGCCTGGAACACCAGCTCAAGGTCGTCGTCGCCAAACCCGGTCTGCTTGGCAAGAAAGGAGGAGACAAAGCCGTGGGCCACATACACGCCATAGGGCACGGTGTGCTTGCGGCCCATGGTGCGGTTGTCGCCCTGCTGCTTTTCTGCTTCGGCTTCTGTGGCAACCGCCATGCGGGTGATGGAGTGCTCCAGCGCGACGATGGGCTCGACCGAGCGGGCAAAAGTGAGTTGCACGGGGCCACGAACTTGGCCGCAGTTGATTTTGGTTGACATGACAGCACCAAAAGTACGCACGTCAAAGAAGTTTTGGCACATCCATTGCCTCGCACTGCCAACGTCGTCAGCACCACCTTTGCGCTTTTCTTTGGCGGGTTTTTTCTTTTTGGCATCGGCTGTTTCTGCGGCGACAAACATATTGTCTTCAGCGGAAACTTCATCCGGTAATTCAACTGCATCCAGCTTCAAAGCAGCATAGGCGCGCTGATTCTGATGGTTCAGAATGGCTTTTTCCCGGACATAAATCTCAAAGCGCTTTTCACCCGGTTCGGGTTCGCGTACATCCTGATCCTTGACCAGCCCGACAAAATTACGAATCTTGCGTTTAAGCGACACGTCCGTCACCAACCCATGGCCCGACTCCGCATCCATGCGCGGCATGTTGCCGGCGTCCGGGTCGCCGTTGGGGTTGCCGTCTTTCACGTCAAAAATGAGAACGAAGTCGTAGCGATTGGCGAGATTCATGATGGGTTTCCTTCGGTGATAGGGTTTGAGTCGTCAGGTTTTCTAGTGAAAAAATCTTGGCGCTGGTGGTAATAACCCAGCGCAAAGCGGCCCTGGTCTGGCAGCGGTAAATGTTTGGGAAAGTCGGTCACAGAATCCAGGATTTCGCCCAATAGTTTTTCAAACCATGCCGCTTGACCGATAGGTAATTTCTTCAGGTGAGAATTCTTCAATCTCAGCAAGGTGGTGAACACTGCGACGGGTGTGCTTGATGCCGCGCCGTAGTAGCGGTCCCGAATGGTTGAATTGAGCTTGCCCGGCCCGCCCGCGGACGCTTCCTGAATCCGCTCCAGGACGGCAAAAAGCCGCCCCAGCCGGTAGGCAGGATTGGTATTGGTAAGGTCAAGCATGGGCAAAAACTCCTTCTCGGGGGGCTGGTTGGTAGGTGTGACAGATGAGCGGCGAATGTGCCGATTGAGGCAGGCTTTGATGGCGGCTGCGCGGTAATAGTTAACGTTTTTCTCAGCCCGGCAGCGCCCCACGGCGGCGTTGAGCCACAAGCTGGGGTAAGGCGTGTCTGGTCCGGCAAAGACCGCATCGACGATGGCACCGCCCAGATTCGGCGGCACCCGTTCAATATCGCCCTGGGGTTGGCTGCTGGTGGCCAGGCACACGGCTTGCAGCAACCGCTTCAGACTCGGGTACTGTGGGTCATAGGGGCCACGCGCTATTTCGAGGTCTGTGAAATGCTGGCGGATACACTCGCCCAGTTCAGCCAGCGGCAGGCAGTGATAAAAGCGAATGCTGATACGGGCGGCGTTGGGGGCCAGGCCCAGTACATGAAAGCGGTTGCCCTCATCCAATCCGCCCTGCTTGCCCGACTGGATGGCTGCGAACAGGGCTTGCACGGCGTGCGCGCTCCGGTCGGGGTCGTCCTTGGGTGGGTCGCCAAAAATGTCGGCGGCGACAGATTCAAATTCTGAATCCCGGTCTGACCAAAACACGGTGGAGGCATCGCCCACCTGGATACGCTGGTCTGAGTCTTTGCGCAGCAAGTGGTTCAAGGCTGTGGTGTACCCAAACGCGGCGGCTTGGCTCACCGGGGCGTTTTCACCTTGGCGCTCTGTTTTGCCGTAGGACTCGAAGGCGCGGGCGTTGAACGATACGATGTTGGCGCCTGACGATTGCGCACCCCACACGCCTTTGATGGAAGCATGCAGGCGTTGCACTGGCGCATCGTCACCAGTGACCAGACACATGGCTAGCCGCGCATCCTCATCAGTTGTCACATTCAGCACAGCTTTGACAACGGCGGGGCGTTGGCAGACCAGATCAACATCACCATGCAGGCGAAAGCTCATTACCGCATTGGTTTCTAATGCTTGCGCCCAAGTGGGTTGCGCTTCAAGTTGAGGCAAATTGAAACACGCAAAGAATTTAAAAATAGCCTGGATGCCTGCGTCGTCGCGGGCGCTTTGTGGCAGGGCTTCAATGCGGGTCACAAAATGAGTGTGCTGTTCTGCCACTCGCTCGGGTTTGCCTTTAGTGTCCACGCCCAGCACGTATTCGAGCGTGTCCCACAGTAAATTCGCGGCCACACCGGAGGTTTTTTTGACCCCCTGCGGGACGCGAAATGTTTGTGCCGCTTTTTTCTTCTTCTCGTTCAAGGTACGGGTATCGAGCAACTGAACCAGTTCGCCCTCGGTCGTGATCTCCAGCACAAATGGGATTTCTTTTTGCTCCAGTCCAAAAACTGGCAAGCGCTGCGCTGGGTCGGCATCGTCGCATTTGCGGCGGTAGTAGTCATTGAGTGCCTGGAGAATCATCCGCGTGCCTCCTCAAGCGGGGGAACTTCAATCACGCCAGCCAGCATCCTGGCGTTGAAAAAGCGTGGCTGCGGATCTGAAGGGTGAGTGAAATCCAGGTCGTGCAGCATCCAGCCCAATTCGCGGGTCTCACCGATGGGGGTCACGGCGGGTGCATCTGAAGCCATCAAGCTGAAGGCGGCAGCGAATTCCCGGCAACCTAAATACGGCTGGTTCACGCATTGCCCCTTGGTGGCGCGGCGAGCGAACATCTCGGTGTATTTCATCAACGGCTCGGCAGACCGTCCCGGTGCCAGCGACAAATCAGCGTGAATGCGGTAAGCCACATCGCGCAAAAAGTAGCCAGCGCGTTGCTGGCGTTCGTCTTCGATGTAGAGCCCCAGCTGACCACTGCCCGCCGTCATCGCCTGCTGCACATTGCGGGTGGACACCACGGCGCTGACCTCATTGCGCCGCAAGTTAATCCAGCGAATGGGTTTAAGCACTTCAATGCGATGCACCCGCCAGCGAATAGCAGGCTTCCACAAAATGGCTTCAAAAATGGAACGTGCGGCAGACGGTGTCATCACGTCATACGAGACGCGCTCAACCTTCATTTCAGGACGGGTAAAACAGGCGAACTGGCCTGAGACTTCGAGGCAGAAACTGGGCATGGTTTTCCTTCAAACAGTAAAGCCGCCAGGGTTGTAAATGTCATCATCCAGCTTCAAGCCGAGCACCGGGTCGTACAGGTTTTCTGCATTTACTTGCGCATAAAGCCCCGGCATGGGCAGCGTCAAGTCGCCCTGCGCCAGCATCTTGTCGGCTATGCGCTTGTGAATACTGACGGTGTAGCGCTGCAGCTTTCGCATGAGCCAGCGAGCCGGGCCTTCTGCAGCCAGCATGCCGAGCAGTTTTTCAATCTCATCACTATGTTCCGCGTAGCGCACCACGACCGTGGCCGAATCTTTGTCGTCAATCAGGCGAAAAGCGTCGGCTGCTGAACGGAATCGCACATGCAACGTTTTGGGCTCTACCTTGAGCATGGGAACTATCTTTTTCCCATCCAGATCGACGGTGCTATAGAACTGCCGAAAGTAGGTGGCAAACAGGGCGCGCGCCAGCGGGTCGGCTTGCTGACCATGCAAGGTGCTGATGCATGCTTGCGCCGCTTTGCGCAAGTGCCCCAAGGGCGGCGGCTCGGGCGGCACAAAAACCACTACCCGGCCCTTCCCGTCCAGTCGCCCTTCGCGGTTACAGCGCCCTGCAGCCTGCGCAATAGAGTCCAGCCCAGCCAAAGCGCGATAGACCACGGGAAAATCAATGTCCACCCCAGCCTCGACCAACTGGGTGCTGACCACGCACAACGGCTGCAGGTCATTCCCCTCACGCTTGGCTTTGAGGCGCGCCTTGATCTGGTCGATGACTATTTTTCGATGCGCGCCGCACATGAGAGCTGACAGATGCAAGGTGCCATGCGGCAGCAAGCGATGCAACGCGCGGGCGGCTTTCCGGGTACTGACGATGGCCAGAACGCAGTCCTCGGCGGCAATTTTCTCGGCCATTTCGGCCCACGGCGTGGAAGTGTTCCAGTCCAGGGGCAGTTCAACTTCCACCCGTTTGAGCGCATCAAACAAGGCGTCGGGGTGGTCGATGATTTCGTGCACGTTCTCCAGCCCGCGCAGGTTGTTGCTCTTGTCGAAGTAGTCGGTCGTGTTCAGTGCGGGCTGGGTAGCGGTACACAGCACCACGGTTACGCCATAGTGTTTCACCAGCAGGTTCAGCGCATCCAGAATGGGCTGCAAAAACTCGGGCGGCAGTTGCTGCGCTTCGTCCAACACGATGATGCTGTTCACAATGTTGTGCAGCTTGCGGCAGCGAGACGTTTTACCGGCAAACAGCGACTCGAACAACTGCACGTTGGTGGTGACGACCAGCGGCGCATCCCAGTTTTCGCAGGCCAGGCGGCTGCGGGCAGTTTCGTCTTTTTCAGACGCATCAGCCTGGCTGTGGTGCTCAATCAGAACTTCATCACCCAATACTTTAAACACGCCCCGAAACACGTCGGCCGTCTGTTCGATGATGCTGGTGTAGGGAATGGCGTAGATCACGCGGCGCTTGCCGTGCGCTTGCGCGTGATTCAGCGCAAATGCCAGGCTGGACAAGGTCTTGCCGCCGCCTGTCGGAACCGTGAGTGAAAAGATGCCGGCGGGCAGCGCCGCCTTGTCGCGGCACTGGCGCAGGATGTCGGCGCGCAAAGTATTGACGTTGGATGGCGCAGCACTGGCGGCCTTGGCGCTCATATGTTCGTCCAGCGTGGACCGCATTTGATCCAGTGTCGGGAAACCGTCACGCCGGGCAGGCTTGCCCGCGTCAAAGTGGGCCTCGGTGTCCAGGAAATCGGCGTCCACCAGGCAGGAGAACAGCAAGCGAACCCACAACGCGAAGCCGGCTGCGCCACCCGGAATTTGGCGCAGGTCGGGGACAAAGTCACCCGAATCAAGAATACTGGCCGGGGGCCTGGCGTCCTTGGCTTCTTGTAGTTCGGTCTGGCAATCGGCTAGCGCCAGACGTTCGCTGAGGCCGCCGTCCCAATCGGCAAGCCCCGCGTGATGGCCCGCAATCAGGTAGGCCAGTACACGGGCGGCCAGTTTGCCGTTGGCACCGTGCGTTTTTTCAAGCGTTTCTATGGCCCAAAGTGCGCCAGCGGCCGAGTGCGTTTTTTCGCGCCCGCCGACCTTGCCTTCAATGTGCGCATTCGGGTCATCCGACTGCCTCAAATAGCGCTGGAACCCCGGTCTGTATTTGCCCAGGTCGTGCCACAGGCCCGCCACATAGGCCCACCGTTGCGCGGCGGTTGCGGGTTCAAACGCGCTTGAAAAATCAGCGGCTATGGTAGCCACGGACTGCAGGTGCGCGGCTAGCGAATGCCCGCCAGAGTGGGCCAGTGCGTCCGACATGATTGCGTTCTCCCTGAAACCTATATTTCAGAGAATCTTAATCCAACGCTAACAATTATTTACAGCTATTTCAGATACCCGGAACTCCCGCACCAAGCGAGAGCTTGCGTGGCCGCAATGGAAAATACCAAGTAAATAATAGCCACGGCTCAATATGGGTGGACACTAATTGCTACTTATTTTATAGCATTTTTAAACTATCCATCAAACTTGACGCTGCACCCAGACACCAGTACCGTCCACGCGCGCCATGGCCGACAGCCCATCAAAAAAGCCCCGCAGTCAGCCGACTGGCGGGGCTTTGGCAGGCAATGCAGGGTTGCCTGCGTGAAGGCGATTACTGCTTGACGGCTTCGACCTGGATCACCAGGCGGACGTTTTTCTGGAAACCCCAGTCGACCCCGTAGTTCATGCCAAAGGCGGTGCGGTCAATCGTGGTTTCAAAGTCGCCGCCGCACACTTCGCGCTTGAGCATGGGGCTGGTGTAGCAGTTGAACTGGCTGGCTTTGAGTGTGACGGGCAGGGTTTTTCCCAACAGGGTCAGGTTGCCGGTAACTTCAGAGACCTTGTCGCCGTTGAAGCTGAACTTGTCGGAAACGAACTTGATCGTGGGGTACTTGGCGGCGTCAAACAAATCGGGGCTTTGCAGGTGCTTGTCAAACGCGGCGGTGCCGGTGTTGACGGAGGTGATGTCAATCGTGACCTCGACCTTGCCGGTCCTGGCGGCGCGGTCCAGCTGCACCGAGCCTTCTTTTTTGTCGAAGCGGCCGCGGTTGGTGCTGGCGCCAAAGTGGCTGATTTCGAACGTGGCGAAAGTATGCGTCGGGTCGATCGCGTAGCTGGCGGTTTCGGCATGGGCGACGCCGGCCATTAGCATGGTTGCAGCGGCCAGGGTCAAAATTGATTTACGCATGGGTGTGGCTCCAGAAGAGGGTTAAAAAAGAAAAGATTCAGAACTTGCCCACGCCGGTCAGCGCGAGCTTGAATTTGACCTGCACGTCGTCGGCCACCATGGAGGTGTCGGCCCACTCGTTTTCACCGATCTTGAAGGCCAGGCGCTTGATGGCAAAAGCGCCGATGGCGGTGGTGACGGCGCCGGCCTGGCTCAGCGCCACGGGCACCACGACATCGCGCACCTGGCCCTTGATGCTCAGCTTGCCGGCCACCTCGTACTTGCCCGGACTGAGCTTTTTGACGGCGCCGGACTGGAACATGGCCTGGGGGAACTTGGGGACGTTGAACCAGTTGGGCTTGGGCAGTTCGGCATCGGACTCGGGCGCGCCCAGCGTGGCGCTGCCCATGTCGATGGCAAAGGCGATCTTGCTGGCTTCGGGTTTGGCCGGGTCGAACGCGATTTGCGCGTCAAACTTCTTGAAGTGGCCATCGACCGACACGCCCATTTGCTTGCTGGCAAAGGCAATTTCGCTTTGCGCCGGAACCAGCTTTTGCTGCGCCTGGGCGGACACGGCAAGGAGTGCGCCGGCCAGGATGAGGCTGGCGGTGCGCAAGGCAGAAGAAAGAGTGTTCATTCGTTGTATTGACGTAGGTGAAAAGATGCCGCAGGCGGGCTTCAACGGCGGCCGGGCAGCATGCGCTGGAGCAGGCCGTCGCGGTCCACCCAGTGGTGCTTGAGCGCGGCAGCTACATGCAGCGCCACCAGCCCGGCCAGCGTGAAGGCCGACCACTCGTGCCAGGGCTTGATCAGCGCGGCCAGGGCCTTGTCGACCGGCACAAAGTCAGGCAGCGGCAGCACGCCAAACAGCACCATCGAAAACCCGGCCGCCGAGCTGTAGGCCCAGCCGATCAGGGGCACGGCAAAAAACAGCGCATACAGCAGGCCATGGGTGGCGTGGTAAGCCCGCAGCTGCCACGCTGGCATGGCAGCTTCAACCGTGCGGGGCAAGGCCGGTGGGCGGTGCGTAAGCCGCCACAGCAGACGGGCCAGCGACAGCGACAGGATCACCACGCCGGCCCACTTGTGCCAGTTGTAGAGTTTCAGGCGCAGCGGTGAAAACGGCAGGTCGGCCATGTAGAGGCCAACACCGAACATGGCGGCCAACGCCAGCCCCAGCACCCAGTGCAGCGCCATGGAAACGCCGTGGTAGCGGGGGGAAGCAGCAGTGGAAAGGGCGGGCGTCATGGCAAAAACAATTCAGGTCACTTGGGTGGAACATTCAAAGTTCCACGAAGTATAGAAACCGTTTTTGCGCTTGAGATTCAAATTAATTGACGAAATCGTTCGATTTATTTGAACGACCATTATTCCATCTATCAGTTAAATAGAATGCTCCGCAGGTGCCGGCAACGCAAAGCGCGCGCTCAATTCGCCCAGCCCCAGTTCGGCCAGCACCTGCTGCAGACGCGTTTGCGCGGTGCGGGTTTTGGCTGCATTGGGCGTGTCCGGGCGGCTGGCCAGGATCAGCTCGTTTTTCATTGAATGCTCCCAGCCGACCAGTTCGGTCACGGTGACCTGGTAGCCGTGGGCTTCGAGCTGCAGGCAGCGCAGCACGTTGGTGATCTGGCTGCCGAATTCGCGGGTGTGCAGCGGGTGGCGCCAAAGTTCGGCCAGCGGGGTCTTGGCCAGATTCAAGGCCCGGCTTTTCTTTAGCACGCTGGCCACTTCGGCCTGGCAGCAGGGCACCAGCACCATGTGGCGGGCCTGCTTGGCCAGGCCAAAGGCAATCGCGTCGTCGGTGGCGGTGTCGCAGGCATGCAGGGCGGTCACGATGTCCACGGTATCGGGCAACTCGGCCGAGCGGGTGGCATCTGCCACCAGCAGGTTCAGGAACGACATCTGCGCAAAGCCCAGCTGGGCGGCCAGCGCGCGGGATTTGTCGACCAGTTCGGCGCGGGTTTCTATGCCGTAAATGTGGCCGCCGGGCTTTTGGCCCTGGTGCGCCACGTTGAAGAACAGGTCGTACAGGATGAAACCGAGGTAGGACTTGCCCGCGCCGTGGTCGGCCAGGGTGAAGCCCTGCGGGTGGCCCGCAGCTTCTTCAAGCAGCGGCGCAATGAACTGGTACAGGTGGTAGACCTGCTTGAGCTTGCGCCGGGTGTCCTGGTTGAGCTTGCCTTCGCGCGTGAGGATGTGCAGGGCCTTGAGCAGTTCAATCGACTGGCCGGGGCGCAGCTCGTCAATGACCTGCGGCGTGGCCGGGGTGGGGCCGCTGGCCTTGCGGGTGGGTTTGCCGGGCCGGGGAGTGCTGTGGTTTTGCATGAGCCCTCCAGTTTAGTGGCGGGCCGCCCCGCCCTGGCGCACCGCTGCAGCAAGGGTCTTTGAGAAATTTCATTGCACACAATTTAATTGTTCACTATAGTTCAGCCATGCCGACGCCCAACACCCCCACCGACGACCTGCTGAAGCTGGACCACCAGCTTTGCTTTGCGCTGTATTCCGCGTCGCTGGCCATGACCAAACTGTACAAGCCGCTGCTGGAAGAACTGGGGCTGACTTACCCACAGTACCTGGTGATGCTGGTGTTGTGGGAACAAGACGGCTTGATGGTGTCTGAACTCGGCGAGCGGCTTTACCTCGATTCGGGCACGCTGACGCCGCTGCTCAAGCGCCTGGCGACGGCCGGGCTGGTGCTGCGCAACCGCGCCGTGCAGGACGAGCGCCGCGTTCACGTCACGCTGACACCAGCAGGCCGGCAACTGAAAGCCCGGGCCGCCAAAATTCCGGGCTGCATCATCAGCGCCGCCCAATGCGCCCTGCCCGATTTGATGGCGCTGACCGGCCAGGTGCAGGCCTTGCGCCAGCGGCTGGTCAGCGCCGGCCTGCCGAAATAGCCACTTTCCCCTTTTTGCTTTTCACCCCCGCCTCGATTCGCAGGCTTATTCAAAGGAAACACCATGACCACCCAACTCGACAAAGTGCTGTACACCGCCCACGCCCACACCACGGGCGGCCGTGACGGCCAGTCCAAAACCGATGACGGCCGCCTGAATGTGACGCTGAGCTCGCCCGGCACGTCGGGCACCGGCACCAACCCCGAGCAGCTGTTTGCAGCCGGCTATTCGGCCTGCTTCATTGGCGCCATCAAGGCGGTGGCGGGCATGAAGAAGATCGACGTCCCTGCGGACCTGTCGATTGACGCGAGCGTGGACCTGGGCAAAATCCCGCCCGGCTACGGCATTGCGGTGCGCCTGGACATCAGCCTGCCCGGCATGGACCGTGCGGCGGCCCGGGAGCTGGTCGATGCGGCCCACCAGGTGTGCCCTTATTCCAACGCCACGCGCGGCAACATCGATGTGCGCATCACGCTGAAATAGGGCCGCGCTGCGCGGCCGGCAAGCACTCTCTTTTTAATAGCGTATTGCGCCCGTTCCATATGCACTGGAGGCACTTTTTTCTATCAATCTAGTCCACGAAAAACCGCCTCTCGCCCGACCACTGATCTGGGCCGACAATCGGGCATGACTGAACACAACAAGGCCGCGCCAGCGCGCGACGCCGTCCATGCCTATGAATCCCTGACGCCCGATGTGGTGCTGGACGCGCTGGCCAGTGTCGGCCTGATGGGCGACGGGCGCCTGATGGCGCTGTCGAGCTACGAAAACCGGGTCTACCAGCTGCACCTTGAAACGCCTGCGGGCGCGGGCGATTTGGCCGGCGACGTGGTGGTGGCCAAGTTCTACCGGCCAGACCGCTGGAGCGATGCGCAGATTCTGGAAGAGCATGCGTTTGCCGCCGAACTGATGGCGGCGGAAATCCCGGTGGTCGGCCCGCTGGAACTGAACGGCAGCACGCTGAACCACTTCAACGGCTTTGGCTTTAGCGTCTCGCCCAGCCGGGGCGGCCGCCGGCCCGAGCTTGAAAATTTCGAGGTGCTGGAGTGGATAGGCCGCTTTCTGGCGCGCATCCACACCGTGGGCGCGGCCCGGCCTTTCACACACCGCCCGGCGCTGAACCTGGACACCTTTGGCGCCGCATCGGCCGAGCGGCTGCTGGCGGGCGGCTACCTGCCGCTGGACATGGAGTCGCGCTGGCGCCGCGCCTTTGACGAGGCGATGGTGGTGGCCCAGGGCGTGTTTGCCGGCGTGGGCGATGTGCGGCAACTGCGCCTGCATGGCGACTGCCACCCCGGCAACATTTTGTGGACGCCCGAGGGGCTGCCGGGCGCCGGTCCGCATTTTGTGGACCTGGACGACGCGCGCAGCGGCCCGGCCGTGCAGGACCTGTGGATGCTGCTGTCGGGCGACCGGGCGCAAAGCACCCGGCAACTGGGCGCGCTGGTGGACGGCTACGAGGAGTTCCGCGAATTTGACCGGCGCGAGCTGGCGCTGATCGAGCCGCTGCGCACGCTGCGCCTGGTGCATTACAGCGCCTGGCTGGCGCAGCGCTGGCACGACCCGATTTTCCCGATCAACTTCCCCTGGTTTGGCTCCAGCGACTACTGGAAAGGCCAGGTCGACATGCTGGAGGCCCAGACCGAGGCCATGCAGGAAGCGCCGCTGATGGCGTAGTGACATAGTGATGCGGCCACCCAAGCCGTGCAGTCAGGCCGGGCGCCTACAGGCACAGTAGGCGGAACGGCCCGGCATTGGGAGCCAAAACCACAGTGCTTAGGCTACAGTGGTGCGCACTATGCAGACCTTTTTCGCGCAGCCCGCCGCTTCATTGAATACCTTGCCCGCAGGCCGCCTTGCGCCGCGCTGGATGTGCCTGTTGCTGCTCGGTTTTTGGGTTTCGGGCTGCGCGTCTCTGCCCAGCGAAGTGGACCGGCCAGTCTCCAGCGCGCTGGCCAACCCCGAAACGACCCGTATCGGCCAGGCCGTGGCGG
>NZ_JADMJK010000046.1 GCF_018780625.1 Polaromonas sp.
ACCATCGTCGGGCGGACAGGCTCCTTGTTCAAGATGACTTTGCCACCCGCTTACGCTGCACGGGCCGGTCAATAGTGCGGCGGGCAAAGTGTATGGGGGCTTGTGGGTGGAGTCTGGTTTTCAGCCAGGCCAGCAGGCTGTCTTTTCCTGCACCTGAGGGCCCCATTGTGTAGATCAGCTTTTGGCTCATGACTTTAGCCGCATCTGTTCCACCAGAACCATGTCAGCACCTGGCGTGGGTTCTGCAAACAATGCCAATGAGTCGAACCGGCAGCGGGGCAGGGTGCCAAACCATGCCTGCGCTGCATCCTGCAAGGCTTGAACTTGCTGTGCTTTCACGCTTCGCAGCGAGCCTGTCAGCGAGCAGTGGAAGCGATAGTATTCCATTACATAGGGGTAGCCCCAACGCACAAGCAGCGCATCCTGTTCAGGCGATAAATTGGCCTTGCGGCGCCGCTGCAACTCAGCCGGTGAGAGCGGCGCAGCCAGGGGGTGAAGCTCCGTTACACAGGCTTGGGCCACGGCGTTAAGGGCATCGCAGTTACCCTGCGGGACCAGGGCCAGAAAATCATCCAGGCAGGTAGCTTGCAGTTGCGGCATGTCAAATCCAGCCAGCTCCTGGGCAAGGCTTTGCACGGCTTCACGCAGGGTCTGGAGATTGACTCCGTTTCTCAGCGTAAATGGGGCTTTGAGCGTGGCATGCCAGCCATAGCGGCGGGGAGCGGCCGTCAGCGCCAGCAATTCGGTCTCGGACACGCCTGCAATGACCGGTTGTGGCCGAACCGCCTGGCCGGCGGCGCACCGGCCCAGCCAGGCGCTCCCGGCCTGCCACCAGGGGGTATCTGGGAGCGGCGCGAAGTAAATGGCGTAGCGGTAGGTGGGCGTGTCAGTCATCATGGGTCACCGTCAGCTTGACCCGGTCGCCGGCGAACCACGTGGTGGCAAATTCAATCGGAAGGCCGGCAGTGTCCACGTTCACGCTTTTGACTTGAAGTATGGGTCGGCTTACTGGTTGTCGCAGGTGAGCGGCGATGGTCGCGTCCGGCATCTGCGCAGTGATCCGACTTTCCTGCCGCGTGTAGTCGGCGACGCCGAGGGTTGCAAATGCGGCGGTTATCGACCCTGTTTCACCCACGATCGCATCCAGCCCTGCAAACCGAGGCAGCGGGAAATAACGCTCGCTTACATGCAGCGGCTGCCCTTGCGCTTCTCCCAGCACCTGCAGACAGAGAAGTTTGCTGCGCAGTGCAACCTTGAGTGCTGACGCCTGCGCTACCGCCGCGCGTTGTGTGCGGGTAGTAAGCACTTGCAGGCCGCCTCGCAAACCAGCTTGACTCAAGCTCTGATGGTGCCGGGTACGTTTTGCCAGCATCAGGTCCACCGCAAATTCTTCCACGTAAGTTCCGCTGCCCTGCGCAACCCGCACCAGGCCTTGGCTGGACAGGCTGGCCAGCGATTTTCGGATGGTGTGGCGGTTGACGCCAAACAGCTCCGCCAGCGCGTGTTCAGAGGGCAGGCGTTCGCCAGGTGGGTAAGTACCGCGGCTGATGGATTCGGCAATGTCAGAGGCAATGCGCGTCCAGAAACTCTCTCTGGGAGCGCGCTCAAGGGGGTGGGCAGAAGAAGTGAGTGATGTCATAAAACTTACATACCTGTTCGATAAGCTTGGCGTAGATTATTAATTTGTCTATACAACTTTCAGGGTAACACTGCAATGTTTCATGCATTTGACAATCTGGCGCCAAACAAGGCTTTGGGCCGCGCCGACTGGATGGCGTTGTTGTCCCGCGCGCCACCGGACCTATTGGAGTGCGCCCTTGTCACTCATCTGGTCGCCGCCCCCCATTGGCTCCGGGCACCAGAGACGGGGTTGATGATGGTTCAGGGTCGTGCGGGTGCTACGGGGGAGCGTTTCAATCTGGGGGAGGTCACCGTGACACGCTGTGCCTTGCGACTGTCCGGTGCCGAACGCGATGCCACCCTGGTGGGCGTGGCGTATGTGCTGGGTCGCTCGCACCGCCTGGCGCGGCTGGCCGCTGTGGCCGATGCCCTGCTGCAAGACGGGGCGCAGCATGCCCTGCTGGAAACCACCTTGCTCAATCCAATACGCAAGCATCTGGCGCTGCAGAGTGGTCAGCGGCATGCTCGTGCCCAAAGTACCAAGGTCGAATTTTTTACTGTGGCCCGTGAAGCCGGCGACACAGGCGATGACGAGGAAAGCCAATGAATCCCCATGACTTGTCCGCCCTCGGCGCGGGTTTCTCCAATGAAGCGCTGGGCAGCCAGGCCGTGTTTCGCACGGCGCTGCAGTCTATGTCACATCCGGGTCGCTGCATTCATTTGAACCACGACGCACAGGCACCCAAGAGCGGTCACCCAGCGTCAGCGGCGCTGATGCTGGCACTGCTGGATGCCGATTGCACGCTCTGGCTGTCCCCCAAACTCGCGCATTCCGACGCTGCGGTATGGCTGCACTTTCACACCGGCTGTCGCCTGGTGGACGATTTCACGCAAGCCCAGTTCGCTTGGGTGGCAGCTGGCGATGCCAGCCCGGCTCTTGACACTTTTGCGCAAGGCACCGATGCCTTTCCGGATCAATCGGCGACCTGTGTGCTTGATGTCCTGGCCCTCCAGTCCGGTGGCCATGACGCCACAGGCTGGACGCTCACGGGGCCTGGCATCAGCGGCAGCATCGAGCTGAAAGCCGAAGGCCTGGCACCTGATTTCTTGACGCAATGGGCCGCAAACCATGCGCGCTTTCCGCGCGGTGTAGACGTCTTTTTGACCACGCACCAGCAGATGGCAAGCCTGCCGCGCACCACCAACATTGAACTTACCAAGGGAAGCTGAGTATGTATGTTGCCGTCAAGGGCGGTGAAACCGCCATTCTCAATAGCTATGCGCTCCTCGCCGAGCAACGCCGGGGCGACAGCGCATTACCCGAGCTGACCGTGGCGCAAATCCAGGCGCAGCTCAAGCTGGCCGTGGACCGCGTGATGAATGAGGGCTCCGTGTTTGATCCCGAACTGGCCGCGCTCGCGATCAAGCAGGCGTCCGGCGATCTGGTGGAGGCCATCTTTTTGCTGCGCGCCTACCGTGCCACTTTGCCGCGACTGGGCACGACGTTGCCGCTGCATACGGAACGCATGCAGTTGGACCGCCGGATCTCCGCCACCTTCAAGGATCTGCCCGGCGGGCAGGTGCTAGGCCCCACCTATGACTACACCCAGCGCCTGCTGGACTTCACCCTGCTGGCCCAAGCGGACGCTCAAGCCAAACCGTTTGCAGCGCCAGCCCCAACAGTGCCGGCAGAACAGGCCAGCGCCGTGACGCCACGCGTGGTGGACCTCCTGAACCACGAGAGGCTGATCGAAACTCGCCCCATCCCGCCCGGCGATCCCGCGCCTGTGGACCTCACCCGCGAGCCGCTGCGTTTTCCGGCTGCACGGGCCACCCGTCTACAAAACCTGGCGCGTGGCGACGAAGGGTTTTTGTTGGCCATGGCCTATTCCACCCAGCGTGGCTACTCCCACAGCCACCCGTTTGTCGGCGAGGTTCGCCTGGGTAGTGTGGCGCTGGAGGTTGAGCCCGAGGAACTGGGTTTTGCCATCTCGATTGGCGACATTGAAATTACCGAATGCGAGATGGTCAACCAGTTTGCCGGAAGCAAGACAGAGCCCCCGCAGTTCACGCGGGGTTATGGGCTGGCCTTTGGCCACAGCGAACGCAAAGCCATGGCCATGAGCCTGGTGGATCGGGCGCTTCGTGCCGACGAACTGGGCGAGTCCATTGAGTCGCCCGCGCAGATGCAGGAGTTTGTGCTCTCGCACAGCGACAGCCTGGAGGCTTCCGGCTTTGTCCAGCACTTGAAGCTGCCGCACTACGTGGACTTCCAGGCTGAGCTGGACCTGATCCGAAAAATGCGCGCCACTGCCGAGGTGAATCCATGAACGCCCCTCTTGAAATTTCAACGCCACCGACTGCTATCGCCGACCAGGCCTATCCTGGCGCCCCGGATGTGCAGGCACATTACAACTTTGCCTACCTGGACGAGCGCACCAAGCGCATGATCCGCCGCGCGATCCTCAAGGCAGTGGCCATTCCCGGCTACCAGGTTCCGTTTGGCTCGCGTGAGATGCCATTGCCTTACGGGTGGGGCACGGGTGGCATTCAGGTCACAGCCTCGGTCATCGGCCCTGATGATGTGCTGAAAATCATCGACCAGGGCTCGGACGACACTGTCAACGCCGTCAACATCCGGCGCTTTTTCCAGCGCACCACGGGTGTGCAAACCACAACCCATACGACGGATGCCACGCTGATCCAGACTCGCCACCGGATTCCTGAAATTGCGCTGGCTGAAGGGCAGGTCATCGTGTACCAGGTACCGGTGCCCGAGCCCATGCAGCGTCTGGAGCCACGCGAGACCGAAACTCGCACCCTTCATGGCCTGGCTGAATACGGCCTGATGCACGTGAAGCTGTATGAGGACATTGCCCGCTACGGCCACATTGCCACCACCTACGACTACCCCGTGCTGGTCAATGACCGCTACATCATGTCTCCTTCGCCCATTCCGAAGTTTGACAACCCCAAGATGCACATGAACCCGGCATTGCAGCTGTTTGGCGCAGGCCGGGAAAAGCGCATCTATGCCGTGCCGCCCTATACCTCGGTTGAGAGCCTTGGGTTTGAAGACCATCCGTTTGAGGTGCAGCGCTGGGATGCTGTTTGTGCCTTATGTGGCGCCGACGACAGCTTCCTGGATGAGGTCATCACGGATGACAGCGGCACCCGCATGCATGTGTGCTCGGACTCGGACTACTGTCAGTCCCGGCAGCCTGCTGACGAGGCAGCGCAGGGAAAGCGATCATGACCATTGACATGCGCCGGGCCTTGCCTGCGGATATTCCAGCCGTGCTGGCCTTGTACGCCCAGCCCAGTCTTGACGACGGGAAGGTGCTCGATGACGATGCTGCCCAGCAGGTGTATGTGCAGTTTTCTCGCTACCCGAACTATCGTCTGTTTGTCGCCATCGAGGACGGCGCGGTGGTCGGTAGCTACGCGCTGCTCATCATGCATAACCTGGCCCACTGCGGCACTCCGTCTGCGATTGCAGAAGATGTAGTGGTGGCACGCGCCAGCCAGGGTCAGGGTATTGGCCGCCGAATGATGGCCCACGCCTTGAGCGAGGCACGCAGTGCCGGTTGCTACAAGCTTGCCCTTTCCTCCAACCGCAAACGTACCCAGGCGCATGCGTTTTATGAATCCCTCGGCTTTGTCCAGCATGGCCTGAGTTTTGTGATTGAACCCTGACATGACCTTTATTATTTCTCATCCTCCCTTGCTGCAGGTTCGTGGCGTGAGCAAACGCTACGGCGACCGCGTGGCACTGCAGGACGTGTCGTTTGATTTGTGGCCGGGCGAAGTGCTTGCCGTGGTGGGCGAGTCCGGCTCCGGCAAGTCAACCTTGCTCAATGCCATTGCCGCCCGCAGCCAGCCAGATGCTGGCAGTGTGCAGTTCCTGACCCGCCATGCTGGCCTGCAAGAGGTGTTTGCCATGACCGAGGCGCAGCAGCGCCTGCTGGCCCGGACCGACTGGGGCTTCGTGCATCAGAACGCCGCTGACGGCCTGCGTATGGATGTGTCTGCCGGCGCTAATGTGGGAGAGCGCCTGATGGGCCTGGGTGAGCGCAACTATGGCCGCTTGCGCGCCACGGCCGTCGAGTGGCTGGCACGGGTAGAGATCGAGCCCGCCCGCATCGATGATGCGCCCCGCACCTTCTCTGGAGGCATGCGCCAGCGCTTGCAGATTGCCCGAAACCTGGTCACCCAGCCCCGGTTGATCTTTATGGACGAACCAACCTCCGGGCTCGATGTTTCGGTGCAGGCAAGGTTGCTTGACCTGCTGCGCCAACTCACCCGCAAGATGCAACTCGCCGCTGTCATCGTGACCCATGACCTCGCGGTGGCGCGCCTGCTGGCCCATCGCATGATCGTCATGCAACGCGGGAAGGTAGTCGAGGTTGGCCTCACCGACCAGGTGCTGGACGACCCGCAGCACCCTTACACCCAACTCCTTGTTTCTTCGGTACTACAGCCATGACCACACCCTTGCTTCAATTAACCGGTGTGGCCAAGCGCTTCACCCTGCACAACCAGAACGGCATTGAGCTGTCTGTGCTGACCAACGCCAACCTGAGCGTGAGCGCCGGTGAATGCGTGGTGCTGGATGGCCCATCCGGCATGGGAAAAAGTACCTTGCTCAAGATGATTTACGCTAATTACTGCACCAGCGCGGGCAGCATTGCCGTGGCGCTGCCGGGGAGGGCGCCGCTGGAAGTGAGCCAAGCCACGCCGCGCGAACTGGTGCAGTTGCGCAAGGACACCATTGGCTATGTCAGCCAGTTCTTGCGCGTCATACCGCGTGTGTCCGCTCTGGACGTCGTGGCTGAGCCGTTGATGGAGGACGCGGGCGATTCCCCCGAGATCCTGGAATCTGCTCGCGAACAGGCCCGTGCCTTACTCACCCGTCTGCGCATTCCTGAGCGCTTATGGCACTTGCCGCCAGCCACCTTCTCGGGCGGTGAGCAGCAGCGTATCAACATTGCACGCAACATGATCAAGGCACGTCCTTTGTTGCTGCTCGACGAGCCCACCGCTTCGCTGGATGCGGCTAACACCCAGACCGTGATCGACCTGATCTGCGAAGCCACCGCGCGCGGAGCCGCCATTGTGGGGATTTTTCATGACGCGCATGTAGGCGACGCCGTGGCGACCCGGCGCGTGAATGTCGCCAACTTCAGGAACCCTGCATGAACACCTCGATCACGTTCAAAAACGCACGCATGGTAATGCCGGATGAAGTGGTGCTGGGCAGCCTGACTTCTGCGGATGGCCGCATAGCCCACATCGACAGCGGCAACACCTCTGCCATGGGCGCGCTGGACCTGGAGGGCGACTATTTACTGCCAGGCCTCGTGGAAATGCACACCGATAACCTTGAGCGCCACCTCATGCCCCGGCCCAAAGTGTACTGGGCCGAGTTGCCGGCACTGCTGGCGCATGACGCCGAGATTGCCGCTGCGGGTATTACCACCGTGTTCGATGCCCTGGGTGTGGGTGAGGCCGATGTCGAGAGCCTGCGCGGCAGCGCCTGGACAGGCGTGCTGAAGACACTCGATACCTGCACCAAGCAGGGCCTGCTGCGGGCGGACCATCATTTGCATGTGCGCTGCGAGCTGCCAGCCCCGAACACGATAGAGCTGTTTGCACCTTTTCATGAGCACCCGCGTCTGTCCCTGATCTCACTCATGGACCATACGCCCGGGCAGCGGCAATGGGAAAACATTGAGCATGCCCGCGTGTACTACACCGGAAAAAAGGGCTGGAGCCAGGAAAAGTTTGAGCGCCAGGTGGCCCACGCCCACGTCCTGCAGGCCGAATATGCCCACCCCCATCGTCACTACTTTGTGGATTATTGCCGCACCCACGGCATCGCGCTGGCCAGCCATGACGACACCACCGTGGCCCATGTGCAGCAAGCCCACGAAGAGGGCGCGAGCATGTCGGAGTTCCCCACAACGGTGGCCGCCGCCCGTGAGGCCCATGCGCGCGGTCTGTGCACTGTCATGGGTGGGCCCAATGTGGTTCGCGGTGGCTCGCACTCGGGCAATGTGGCTGCCCAGGAGCTGGCACGCCTGGGCTTGCTGGACATTCTCTCTTCGGATTATGTGCCTGGCAGCATGCTCAGTGCAGCGGTTCGGCTGGTGAACGACGAAGTACTGACCTTGCCTCAGGCCATTGCCACTGTGACCCGCACGCCAGCACTGGCAACCGGTTTGGCGGACAGGGGGGCCCTGGCTGTGGGCTTGCGCGCCGATCTGATCCAGGTCCGCATGGCTGTGTTGCCCGATGGGGCCCGCCATGCCGTGGTGCGCGCCGTGTGGCGTGAAGGCCGTCGTGTGCTGTGAGTCTGATGCGCCAAGTGTCACGCAAACTTCCCTGAACCTTCATCAAAGCGTCATGCACGTCATTGAAACTAAACCTGTATAGATAACTTTAGAGGCCATGATGGAAACAGCACTTCGAGTTCACAAGCTCAACAAGCACTTTGCCAATGGAAAACATGCCTTGTGTGACATCAATCTGTCAGTGGGAAAAGGCGAAATGGTGGCCTTGATTGGCGCCTCCGGTTCGGGCAAGTCCACCTTGATGCGACATATGGCCGGCCTGGTTGCTGCCGATGGCCACTCGGACTCGCTGATCGAGATTGATGGCTGCTGTGTGCAGCAAAGCGGGCGCATTCACCGCGATATTCGCCGTGTGCGTTCGCAGGTGGGCTTTGTGTTCCAGCAGTTCAACCTGGTGGACCGCCTGCCAGTGCTGGTTAACGTCCTGGTGGGGCAACTGCACCGCATGCCCTGGTGGCGCAGCCTGTTCCGATTTTTCAGTGCGCAGGAGAGATCCCATGCGCTGGATGCCTTGAGGCGTGTGGGTATTGCGGACTGCCACGCACAGCGCGCATCTACCCTTTCTGGCGGGCAGCAGCAGCGCGCCGCCATTGCCCGCACATTGGTGCAGGGTGCCAAGGTGGTGCTGGCCGATGAGCCCATTGCCTCGCTGGACCCCGAGTCCTCGCGCAATGTCATGGAAATACTGGCCCGCATCAATCGTGAAGACCGCTGCACCGTCATTGTGTCGCTGCACCAGGTGGAGATGGCTCTTAAATATTGTCCTCGTGTAATTGCCTTGCATAAAGGCCGCGTGGTGTTTGATGGGTCTTCTTCCTTGCTGACACCTGGGCTGCTGCGCGAGTTGTATGGCGTCGATGCCAATGAAATTTTGGCTGATTCCACCCCTGCGGTCGCTGCGCCAGCGCAAGTTCATCCGCACCCGCCTTCCTGGTCTGCACCGCTCGTGCAGGCTGCCTGAATTTTTTGTCCCTTTACAGGAGTTTTTCTTATGCTTAAACAGCTGTTGGCCACCACGGCCGCAACCTTGGCTTTGGGCCTGGCAAGCGCCAGTTCGATCGCCCAGGACATCAACTTTGGGATCATCTCGACCGAAGCTACGCAAAACCTGAAGCAGGATTGGGTGCCATTGATCGAAGACATGAAGCGCCAGACCGGCTTTAATGTCACTGCATTCTTTGCGCCTGACTATGCTGGCATCATTGAAGGCATGCGCTTCAACAAGGTGCAGATTGCCTGGCTGGGCAACAAGTCGGCCATGGAGGCTGTTGACCGCGCCAATGGTGAAGTCTTCGCTCAGATGGTCAATGCTGATGGCACCCAAGGCTACTATTCGCACTTGATCGTCAACGCGGACAGCCCCTACAAAACGCTGGAAGACGTGCTCAAAAACGGCAAGAGCCTGAGTTTTGGCAATGGGGACCCCAACTCCACGTCCGGTTACCTGGTGCCTGGCTTTTATGTGTTTGCCCAAAACAAGATTGACGCCAAGACCCATTTCAAGATCACTCGTGGTGCCAATCATGAAGCCAATGCGCTGGCAGTTGCCAACAAACAGGTCGATGTTGCCACCAACAACAGCGAAAACCTCGACAAGATCCAGCAGCGCTATCCGGACAAGTTCAAGAGCATCAAGATCGTCTGGACTTCGCCGTTGATACCGCTGGACCCACTGGTGATGCGCAAAGACTTGTCGGAGGCCAACAAGGCCAAACTGAAGGCTTTCTTCTACAACTACGGGAAGACCGATGCGCGCGAGAAGGAAGTGTTGATGAAGATTTCCAAGCTCTCGGGCTTCAAAGAGTCCACCAACCGCCAGTTGCTGCCCATCCGCCAGCTTGAGTTGTTCAGTCAGCGCAACAAGGCTCAAGCGGACACGTCCATGAGCGATGCGGACAAGAACACCCGCTTGGCCGACATCGACAAGCAACTCGCTGCGTTGAATTGATTTGCCGATAACGCCTGAAAATTAAGCACCCTCGCCATGCACCCAACTCTGTCCTCTACCACCCCTGCCATGCAATTGGCAGTCATTCCAAAGCGTAGCCTGGCCTGGCATGTCTCCTGGGGATTGCTTTTGCTGTTGTTGGGTGCATCGTGGGGAGGCGCCGACATGCGGCCGCTGGACCTGCTGCGTGACTCCGGCAATATGGCTGCTTATATGGCCGAATTTTTTCCGCCCAACTTCGGCCAGTGGCGAATGTATGTGCAGGAAATGGTCGTCACGCTTCAAATTGCCTTATGGGGCACTGCGCTGGCCGTCATCACAGCCGTTCCCATGGCGTTGATGGCTTCTGCCAATCTGGTGCCATGGTGGGTGTACCAGCCCATGCGCCGCTTGATGGATGCCAGCCGAGCCATCAACGAGATGGTGTTTGCCATGCTGTTTGTAGTGGCGGTGGGCCTGGGGCCGTTTGCTGGTGTGCTGGCGCTCTGGATTCACACCACGGGCGTTCTTGCCAAACTGTTCTCTGAAGCGGTGGAAGCAATTGACCCCCAGCCAATCGAAGGCATCCGATCCACTGGCGCCAGCGCCCTGCATGAGATTGTGTACGGAGTGATTCCACAGGTCATGCCTCTGTGGATTTCGTTCACCCTGTACCGGTTTGAAAGCAATGTGCGCTCGGCGTCCGTGGTGGGTATGGTCGGTGCCGGCGGCATTGGCGTGGTGTTGTGGGACATCATTCGCGGCTTCCAGTACGCAGAAACCTGCGCTGTCATGATCATCATTGTGGGGACAGTCAGCGTGATTGACGTGGTCTCTGCCCGCATCCGCAAAGTTCTGGTTTAAGAAAGAATGATCATGGCGCTCACATCCGCTGAAATCATCCGTCTGTTTGAAACACGGGCCAGCAGTCAGTACGGCCGTGAAGCGGTCAGCCAGCTAGAGCACGCATTGCAGTGCGCCCAGCTTGCCGAGAATGCCGGTGAAACCGATGAGACCATCGTGGCGGCGCTGCTGCACGACGTGGGACATCTGATTGGCGCTGAAAAACGTGGTCAGCCGGATGATACGCAAGAGTGTGACGACTTGCATCAGTACATCGCACTGCCATTTTTGCGCGGCTTGCTTCCTGTTGCCGTGCTCGAGCCCATACGTTTGCACGTAGATGCCAAGCGTTATCTGTGTGGCGCCGAGCAGAGTTACTGGGCGACTCTGTCGCCCGCCTCCCAGCGCAGCCTTGAGTTGCAGGGCGGTGCTTACTCAGAAGACGAGTTGGCCACATTCATGGCTCAGCCTTTTGCGGAGGAGGCCGTGCGCCTTCGCCGGTATGACGACCTGGCTAAGGTTGCGAACAAGGCCACACCCGATCTGGCCTATTACGAGAAAAAGATGTTGGCTGTGCTGCTCTGAGTAAAGGCGAGGCTCGATCGACATGGCCCCAGCAAGTACCCCGCTCAACTCCGGGATTCGAAAGTTTCCTTTTTATCTTCCAGGCGTCGTCCTTGGTTTTCGCTACTGATCAAACGGTAAGTCAGTTGCTGGAGTCATCGCAAGACATCGCCAGGCAGACCATGCTGAATGCCGCGACTGCCAGCAGGCCAAGGGCCAGCAGCAGGGTGATGCTCTTTAAAAAAATTCCATCCGCCTGTCGCTGCGTTCTCACGGGTTGACGTTGGCGTAGCCTGGGCAGGTGATGCCAGTGCCGACACGATTGATTGATGCGTGGCGTACCGGGTATTGGGCAGGTCGGCGGTAATGGCGCCGATGAGGCTGTTGGCCAGCGGCGAGACCAGGCTTGTGTAGCCCGCTACGATCCTCGCCACCACGGAATCAGCAGTGATGGCGGGGGTCATTGCGCACCACAAGCTGATTGGTGGCCAAGGATTTGGTGATGTCGCCGGTCGTGGGCTCAATCGTCATAAATAAGACACGGAAAACTTCTACGATGCACGCTTCATTACAAGCAAAAAGTAGGCGCCGCGCATGCACCTCCACAAATCAGAAAAGGCCAGGCTCGAACTCAACTCCAGGCAGCGTGTTCTCAATCTTCGCGAGCGGGGTGCACTTTTCCTCGCAGATGGTTGTAAAACGCAGGATGAAATGCAGGTATTGCTGCGGGATGATGGCAGCATCTTGCAAAAACTGATTTCAGACGGGTATCTGGTCCGCCTTCAGGCAAGCGGCAACCGTGCATTGGCTCCTGACACTAAAGAGGTGGCTCCAGCGCTTCAGCTTCTCCCTGACACTGTCACGTCGCCCGGATCGTCCAGCGACAAATTCGACGGCAAGCGCTCCTTGGCGACCACCCGAATGTTCCTGTTTGATATTTGCGAGCGAATGTTTTCCAAAAAGGCGCCCACATTGGCCCAACAATACCGGGATCAACTGCGACAAGCGCGTGACCGCGAATCCATGGTGGCTATTGCTCGCGACATCATTGTGAAGGTGGAGGAAATTGCGGGATCGGAAAGAGCCGATGGCTTGAGCGAGCGCATCGCAATGATGTTGCCGCCGGGGTAAAATTGGTCGGTCGGCAGGTTGTGATTGTGAGTTGGTCGGGCAGAGGCGACCGATCAGCCGCCTGCATTCAAGGAACCCTGGCAGAGGGGGGAAGCTTACTTTTCGGCCGAATTGGAGCCCAGCTACGATGGAGCAAGACCGATTCAGTCGGTCAGCGGAGCCGTATGGTGTGTCATCTCATGGCGCCCATCGTCGAATTGGACGATCCGCTCGGGCCAGCGCAGCGCCGCCAGCTTGAAGTCCTGCCCCACCACGGTTCCGGCCTTGCGCTCCGTCCAGCGGCCACCTGCAGAGAAATCCACGCAGAACACATTGCGGTGCTTGCCGTGCCACGCGAGCGGCGAGGTGTTGTCAAACAGGTTGGGCTCGCCTTGCTCCCCCGTGCTGTGGTCGATCTTGTTCAGGCGCCGCCAGTAGTGGCCAACGACCACGGGAATCGGGTCCTCGTACTCGTCCCACCACTGCACCCTTTTAACGAACCGCCATTTGCCGCTCGCATAGAACGGGACCGTTCCCTTGCGTTCCACGCCTGAGGTCAGCACCTTGAGTGGATTTTTCATCTGTTTGCTTGACTCGAATTGCGCATGGGCGTGCAGGAACGGCGGCTCCCGGTGAATATTTTCCACGCCATGCTCCCAGCGTTCAAGCTCCGCAGTCATCTGCTGTTCCAGTTCGGTTTCGATCGCTTCCTGCCTCGCCGCCTGTTCCCATTTGTCATAATGCTGCCGAACGCTGCCCAGGGGCAGTGTCCTGGCGACTTCGATCTGCTCGTCCTGCCATGCTGCATGGATGACCCGCAGATCCGCCCGTTCCAGCCCGATCGGGAGCATGGATAAGAAACGCACGATTCGTTCCCGTGCCGCGGGGTCCGGTCGCTGGTAGGGCGCGTACTTTTCATGGTCGCTGCCTACGCGCGCATCAAAAAACCAGCCTGAGCCGTCCTTGACGTCTTCGCGCAGCAAGTTGATTTCGTGATTGCCCAGCACCGCCACGGCCCGCCCGGATTCCACCAGCTCCTGCGCCAGGGCAAGCACCGCCGGGCTGTCCGGCCCCCGGTCGCAGAAGTCCCCCACAAAAACCAGGGTGCGGTCGTCGGGATGGTTGCCTTGCTGGTCATAGCCCAGGTGTCCCATCAGGCTGCGCAGGGCGTCATATTCGCCATGGATGTCGCCCACGATGTCCAGTGGCCCGGCGGGAAGCGGTTGAATCAGGCTCATGATTTCCTTGTTGTTGGTTTTTTGCCCGCACGATCAAGGTCGGGACGGCAATAGAGCAGCCTGGATTTTCGCCTTGATGCTGACGGGCATCCACTACTAACCATCCACCATACGCCTTTGTGCAACGACTACCAGGCCATGAAGCATAGGGAGCGCCTGCAACGCCACTTTGGCCCCTTCGACGCGTGGCGCAGGGTCGCGGCCAGTTTCATCCGGCGAGCGCGTGGCGGCACCGCTAGCTTCACGTTACTGCGCAGCGTGGAGGATCAGTCCAGGCGCAGTTTCGCCGCCACGGCCGCGTGATCCGAAGCCCACAGTCCGCCGTTGCCAGCCGGGTGGGTCTTGTCGCCCATCGTGTTGCCGAGCAGTTTCATGTCGAGCACAAGCGGTAACTGCGTGAGCGTGAAGATCATGTCGATGCGCTCGTACAACTCGGACTTGCGGTTGGTCAGGCTTTCCGACTGGCAGCAGCTCAGGCCATCGTCGGCTTGAGGCCGCATCATCCAGGCGTCGGTGAACCCGTTGCGCGTGAAGACCTGGTAGGGCGTGGGTGCGCCGGGGATCGTGTCCTGTGGTGCCGAGTTGATGTCGCCGACGACGAGCAGCTTGCGCTGGCCGTCCCAGGTGCCTAATGCGGTAGCCAGGACCTCGGAGGCCTGGCCGACCTGCAGCAGGCGGGTCTCGGGCAGGTTGGGGGCCAGCAGGCGCTGCTCAAGGTGCGTGTTGAAGATGCGGTAAGACTGGCCCTTCACCGTCACGTCCACCGCGAGGAAGCCGCGCTCGATCGCGATGGGCCCCAGCGGTGTTGTGAATTGCGGCGGCCGGGTCGTGAAATTGCAGCCTTCGTGCGAGATGCGGCACAGTGCGATCGGCGCGAAGTTGACCCAGCTGGCCGTCAGCCCGCTGCGCACAAGGATCGCGTCCCGGTCGGCCACCTGCAGGATGGCTGGATAGCCGTTCACCACAAACGGGATCGCATCCACCTTCAGGTTCGTGACTTTGCCGGCGACGACATACCTGCCGCGCAGCGCCGCTTCGGTGTTTTGCAACTGGTCATTGAACGCCCCCTTGACGGCGGGATCGTCGCATCCCTTGCCTGGTACCTCGGGCACGCCGGGATGGGGCAGGCAGGCGAACCGGGTGGCCTCCTGAAGGCCGACCACGTCGGGACTGCGCTGTGCAATCTGCGCTGCCAGCGCCTTTGCCCGTTCCACCGGCCGTGCCGCAGCGATCTTCTGCAGGGTCATGACGACGGCGGCGTTGAACACCTCCGGGTTGAACGGGTTGGCCGTTGCTGCACTGAGGACGGGCGTCAGATCCGCACCCAGATACTGGTTCTGGGTCATGACATCGATCTCGGCCGCCATGCCCAGCGCGGCGCTGCCGAGCAGTGCGCAACCCAGAAGCTTCGATACGATCTTGTTCACGGCATCCTCCTTGTTGACGGCGACGACCATTGCTGGCGCAAACACAGGCCTGACTGTGCGCGCGCAGCCGGCGGACGTTTTTGACAAACATCAACTGCTTCGGCCATGACTCGATCATGGCTCGCTGGCCCTGACGTGCCAATTTCCCTGATCTGGCTATGGCGTGTGTTTTTCGGGTGAGCCCGATCAGCGGCGGCGATAATCAAGCCCAATTTAAGGAGCCAGCGTGGATATTGCACTGTTGATCAAAGCCGCCATCATGGGCATTGTGGAGGGTTTGACCGAGTTTCTTCCCATTTCTTCCACCGGGCATTTGATTTTGACGGGCGCGCTGCTGGGCTTTGACGATGACAAGGCCAAGGTGTTCGACATCGCCATCCAGACCGGTGCCATTTTTGCGGTGATTCTGGTGTATTGGCAAAAAATCCGTGCCACGCTGATCGCCTTGCCTAATGAAAAGCAGGCGCAGCAGTTTGCGCTGAATGTGTTGGTGGCGTTTATCCCCGCCGTGCTGCTGGGGCTGCTGTTTGGCAAGGCCATCAAGGCGCACCTGTTCACGCCAGTGGTGGTGGCCAGCACCTTCATCATTGGCGGCTTCATCATTTTGTGGGCTGAACGGCGGCAGCTGCGCAACCCGGCGGTCACACGCATTCACACGGTCGAGGCCATGACGACCATGGACGCGCTCAAGGTGGGGCTGGTGCAGTGCCTGGCCATGATTCCGGGCACCAGCCGCAGTGGCGCCACCATCATTGGCGGCATGCTGCTGGGGCTGTCGCGTCAGGCGGCGATTGATTTTTCTTTCTACCTGGCAATTCCCACCCTGATGGGGGCCGGCGCCTACAGCCTGTACAAAGACCGCGCGCTGCTGTCCTTGGCCGACGCACCGATGTTCGGGGTCGGGCTGCTGTTTTCGTTTATCAGCGCCTGGCTGTGCATTCGCTGGCTGCTGCGCTATATCGCGACCCACAGCTTTGTGCCCTTTGCCTGGTACCGCATCGTGTTTGGCGTCGTGGTGCTGGCCACTGCCTGGAGCGGCCTGGTGGTCTGGGCCGACTGAAGCGTTTTAGCCGGGTTAGCCGGTTGCGCCGGCTGAATTGACCGGGGCCTTGCCGGCGTGGCTCAGCCCATCATGTTCAGCAGCGCGGCCTCCATGGCGGCGGCCGTGGCCAGCGGTTTTTCCATCGGAAACAGGTGGCTGCCGTCCAGCATCATGATGCGCCCTTTGGTGACTTTTTCGGTCATGGCCATGCCCACTTGCTTCATCTCGGACGACTGGCGCCCGCCAATGAAGCTGACGGGGCATTTGAGTGGGTTGGCTTTGAGCAGGCGCTCCAGGTTGTCGGGCAGGGTGTTGTAAATGGCAGTTTCCACGTCGCGGTCAAAGCTCAGCAGGCGCTGGCCCTGGCCCGAGCTGGTTTCATCATGCGTGCCGTGCTCAATGTAGTCGCGCAGCACCTGCTCGTCCCAGCGGGCAAAGGCTTTTTTGCTGCGGAAATGCGCCAGTACTTCATCGCGGCCTAGCCACTGCTGCCGGCGCTTGCGGCTGATGGCGCCGGGCGAGATCGAGCCCACCAGCTGCGCGCGCTTGGCCACGCTCAGCGCAGTGGCGCGCCAGCCGCCCAGAATCGGCGAGTCAAGCATCAGCACGCCGCGCACCGGCTGGCCGCCCAGCACCGGGTGCTCTGCGGCACACATCAGGCTTAAAAACCCGCCCAGCGAGTGGCCGACCAGAAATGCCGGCTGGCCCGATTTCTCGACTTCCCTGGCGGTGAAGTCGGCCAGTTGCTGCACCAGATTCGGCCAGTTGCTGGTGACCGGGTAGCGCGGGTCGTGGCCAAACTTTTCAATCGCCTTGACCTGAAAGCCCCTCGCCTTGAGGCTATGGAACAGCACGCCGTAGGTGCTGGCCGGAAAGCTGTTTCCGTGGGAAAAAATGATGAGGGGTTTGGAGCTGGAGGGCACAGGTATTGAAGGGCTCCGCAGCGCTGGCTGCGGGATGACCCCCGGGGTGAGGTGAATCGGAGGAACAGGGCTAAATCAGCTTTTCATGCGGCGTGCTGATTTTCTTGAGCATGTCGTGGCGGGCGGCCGGCATCTTGATGGGAATGTCGGTGTGCGCGTCGTCCCACACCGGGTCCTCGATGCTGTCGAACACCTCGCGCAGCTTTCGGCCCCAGTTGTTGTGCATCATCTGGTAGTAGGGGTTGTCGTGGTCAATGCAGACAATCTTGTCGGTCTTGAAGCTGTCCGCTTCATAGACCACCAGGTCCAGCGGCAGGCCAACCGACAGGTTGGACTTGATGGTCGAGTCCATCGACACCAGCACGCATTTGGCGGCTTCGGCCAGCGGTGTTTCGGGCGTCAGCACTCGATCCAGCACCGGCTTGCCGTACTTTGATTCGCCAAGCTGGAAGTAAGGCGTCTCGTCGGTCGCTTCGATGAAATTGCCGGCGGAATAGACCTGAAAAAGGCGCATCGCTTCGCCGCGAATTTGCCCGCCCAGCACCAGCGCTACATTGAAATCGAGGTCGGCCTTTCGCAGGGCGTCGCCGTCGCGCTCGTGGACACGGCGAATCGCCGAGCCCAGCACGCGGGCTGCGTCAAACATGCTTTTGGCGTTCCAGATCGTGATCGGCTCGCCGCCCTCAGGGTCCTTGAGCTGTTCAATCTGCAAGATCTCGCGCACCGATTGCGAAATGGACAGATTGCCCGCTGACAGCAGCACCATGAAGCGGTCGCCGGCTTTTTCGTAGACGATCATCTTGCGAAAAGTGCTGATGTTGTCCAGGCCCGCGTTGGTGCGGGAGTCTGACAGAAACACCAGGCCGGCATTGAGTTTGGCGGCGACGCAATAGGTCATGAGAGGGCTCGAAAAGATTGACGAATGGGAATTCAGGGGCTCGGGGATTCGCCGCTTCAGGCGTTGGCTGCCAGCTTTTTCAGCCGGTAAAGCGCTTCCAGCGCTTCACGCGGTGTCAGTGCGTCGGGGTCTATCGTACCCAATGCCACCAAGGCGGCGCTTTCGTCAGGCTCGGGTGCCTGCGGCGGGGCCGCAAACAGGTCGATCTGCGAGCGCGATTCGTTCTGCTGGGCTTCCAGCGCGGTGAGCGCATGCCGGGCATGGTTGACCACGGCGGCCGGCACGCCGGCCAGCTTGGCCACCGCAATGCCGTAGCTCTTGCTCGCGGGGCCGGGCTCGATGTGGTGCAGGAAAACGATGTCGGCGCCCGACTCGACCGCGCTGACATGCACATTGATCGCCCCGTAGTGCTGCGCCGGAAACTCGGTCAGTTCAAAGTAATGCGTGGCAAACAGCGTGAAGGCCTGCGACTTGTTGTGCAGGTGGGCCGCAATGCCGCCGGCCAGCGCCAGGCCGTCAAAGGTGGAGGTGCCGCGCCCGATCTCGTCCATCAGCACCAGAGAATGCGGGGTGGCAGCATGCAAAATTTGCGCGGCCTCCAGCATTTCGAGCATGAAGGTCGACTGCGCGTTGGCCACGTCGTCGGCCGCGCCAATGCGGGTGTGGATGGCGTCAATAGGCCCGAGCCGGCAGCGGCTGGCGGGCACGTAAGAGCCCACGCTGGCCAGCAGCACAATCAGCGCCACCTGGCGCATATAGGTGGACTTGCCGCCCATGTTGGGGCCGGTGATGACCTGCATGCGGCTTTTTCCGGTCAGGCTGCAGTCGTTGGCGATGAAGGCCGTGCCGCCGGTTTCGGCCAGGCGGGCTTCGACCACCGGATGCCGGCCTTCGGAGATGTCTATGCACGGCGCGACCACAAACTGGGGCGCGCACCAGTTCAGCGTCAGCGAGCGCTCGGCCAGCGCGCACAGCGCATCGAGCGAGGCCAGCGCGCGCGCCAGCCGGCTCAGGCTTGGCACAAAGCCCTGCAACTGGTCGAGCAGCTGCTCGTAAAGCCATTTCTCGCGCGCCAGCGCCCGTTCCTGCGCCGACAGGGCCTTGTCCTCAAAGGCCTTGAGTTCGGGCGTGATGTAGCGCTCGGCGTTTTTCAGGGTCTGGCGGCGCCGGTAGTTGTCGGGCACCTTGTCCAGCTGGCCTTGCGTGACTTCGATGTAAAAGCCATGCACCTTGTTGAACTGCACGCGCAGGTTGGCAATGCCGGTGCGGGCTTTTTCGCGGCCTTCGAGGTCCAGCAGAAAGCCGTCGCAGTTGGTCTGGATCGCGCGCAGCTCGTCCAGGTCGGCGTCGCAGCCGTGGTTGATGACGCCGCCGTCGCGAATCAGCGCGGCGGGCTCGTCCAGCACGTAGCGGCCCAGCAGTGCGGCGCAGCCGGCGGGCGGCTGCAAATCCTCGAAAATAGTGGTCAAAAGTGCTGAAATCTTAGTATCCACGGGTGTTAGTAGCTCTGCTTTTTGTAGCGTCAGCTGCAGCGCCACCAACTCGCGCGGCCGCACCTGGCGCAGCGCAATGCGGGCCGTGATGCGCTCCACATCGCTGCAACCCTTGAGTTTGGCGCGCAGGGTTTGCTGCGCGCCCTGGCGCAGCTGCGCAATCGCTTCGAGCCGGCTGGCGGCCTGCGCGCGGTCGCGGCGCGGGCTCAGCAGCCAGCTTTTCAGCGCCCGGCTGCCCATGCCGGTGGTGCAGGTATCTAACAGTGAAAACAGCGTGGGCGAATCTTCGCCGCGCAGGGTTTGCGTCAGTTCGAGGTTGCGCCGTGTACTCAAGGGCAAGTCGATCAGTTCGCCCGATCGCACCACCTGCAGCCCCTGCACATGCGGCAGGGCCCGGCCCTGCGTGTGTTCGGCGTAACCGAGCAGTGCCGATGCGGCGGCATGCGCTTCATTCAGGCCTTCGGCGTTCCAGGCGGCCAGCGAGGCGACCTGGAGTTGCTCCAGCAGGCGGCGCGCGCCCAGCGCAGCATCAAACTGCCAGGCCGGGCGGGCGCTGGCGGCGCAGCGCTGGGCTTTCAGGCGCTGCTCAAAGGCGGGCGCGGCATCGACGTTGTACAGCAACTCACTCGGGTTGATGCGGGCCAGCCAGGCGTCCAGCTCGTCAGCGGGGCATTGCGCCAGATGGATCTCGCCCTGGGTGACGCTGAGCCAGGCCAGGCCGCAGCTGTTTTTGCGGGCGCCCGTGCCCTGGTGCACGGCCAGCAGGATGGCTTCGGTCTTGTCATTCAGCAGTGCGGTGTCGGTCAGCGTGCCGGGTGTCACCACGCGCACCACCTTGCGCTCCACCGGCCCTTTGGCAGTGGCCACGTCGCCGACCTGCTCGCAAATCGCCACCGACTCACCGAGCTTGATGAGCTTGGCCAGGTAGTTTTCAAGCGAATGAAACGGCACGCCGGCCATCACCACCGGCTCGCCCGCCGACTGGCCGCGCCGCGTCAGCGTGATGTCGAGCAGGCGCGCGGCTTTTTCGGCGTCGGCATAAAAGACCTCGTAGAAGTCGCCCATGCGGTAGAACACCAGCGTGTCGGGGTACTCTGCCTTGATGCCCCAGTACTGGGCCATCATCGGCGTGTGTTTTCCGTTCCCGGCGGCGGCGGGCAGATCGGCGATATCGAGAAAGGAAGCAGGAGGGTTCACTGGGATTTCAGGCGGTGGCGGTAAAAGGCTGAATACACGGGTGAACTCAGGGTGACCGCATGGAGATGCAGCATGACCAGGAAAATAATAGCACTTGCCGGGATGCCTGACGCGGCGAGAACCAGGAATTTCTGACGCTGGGCATCAACGCGTGGTGATGCTTGAGGCGCGCTATTTGCAGTAAAGACCACGGGGCGGATGGAACTGCAGCAATTCACCGAAACTTGTCGTACCCCGAAGTAAAATCATTGACCTGAGGCTCGAAATGCTTAACAACAATGCCCAGACTGATGCCACAGGTTTGCTGCAGGCCCGAAAAACGCCCCGGCGAAGGACACTAAATGACCGAGCAGCGCTCAACGACCCCCGCATCCCCTGCCGCCCCGACTGAGTGCGATGTATTGGTGATTGGCGGTGGCCCGGCGGGTTCCACGGTTGGGGCGCTGCTGGCGCAACGGGGGCACAAGGTCGTGGTCCTTGAAAAAGAACACCATCCGCGCTTTCACATTGGCGAGTCGCTGTTGCCGGCCAACTTGCCGCTGCTTGAAAAACTCGGGGTGGCAGAGGCCGTCAAGGCCATCGGCATGGAGAAATGGGGCGCCGAATTTGTCTCGCCCTGGCATGACAGCAAGACCCAGACTTTCAAGTTTGGCGACGCCTGGGACAAATCCATGCCGTTTTCCTACCAGGTGCGGCGTTCCGAGTTCGACGAAATCCTGATCCGCAATGCCGCCAGATTGGGCGCTGAAGTGATTGAAGGCTGCCGGGTTCGCGATGTGGCTTTTGCGCCTGACCACAGCGGCGCCACGGTTCATGCCGAGCACGACGATGGACGCTCCGAGCGCTGGCGCGCGCGCTTTGTGGTGGACGCTTCGGGCCGCGACACGTTGCTGGGCAAGCAGTTCGACACCAAGCGCCGCAACCCCAGGCACAACAGCTCGGCGCTGTATGCCCACTTCACAGGTGCCACGCGTCATCCGGGCCAGGACGAAGGCAACATCACGATTTTCTGGTTCGAGCACGGCTGGTTCTGGCTGATCCCGCTGGCCGACGGCAGCACCAGCATCGGTGCCGTGGTGTGGCCGCATTACCTGAAGAGTCGGAGCAAGCCGGTCAAGGATTTTTTCCTTGACACGATTGCCATGTGCCCTGCGCTGGCCGAGCGGCTGGTCCACGCCACGCTGTCGTCCGATGTGGCCGCGACCGGCAATTTCTCGTACGCCTGCGAGCAAACGCACGGACCCAACTACCTGCTGATTGGCGATGCCTTCACCTTCATTGACCCGGTGTTTTCGTCAGGCGTCATGCTGGCCATGCAGGGCGGCTTTGTAGCGGCCGAGACGGTGGATGCCTGCCTGCGGGAACCCGAAAAAGCCGTGTCGGCGCTGGCGCATTTTGACCGGCAGGTCCGGCTGGGGCCCAAGGAGTTTTCGTGGTTTATTTATCGGGTGACGAACCCGGCCATGCGCGACATGTTCATGGCGCCGAGCAATGTCTGGCGCGTGAAGGAAGCGCTGCTGTCGATGCTGGCCGGCGATATTTTTGGAAAAACACCGATCTGGCGCTCGATCGCGGCGCTCAAGGGTATTTTTTACATTGCCTCCGCCTGGAACTTCAGGCGCTCGTGGCAGGCCATGCGCTTGCGCAAGGCCAACATTCGCGTCGTTGAGGGCTCAGAGCCGGCGGCACGTTAAAAGGCCGCCGCACGCACTGACTTTATGGAAAACAAGCGAAATACCGTTCTGAACAAGCACGTGACGCTGAACGCCGTTCGCCGGGCATTGCATGAAACCATCAGGCTGCACCTAGGCTTTGTGGCGTTGGGCGTGATCTGCCTCGCCGTCACGCTGTTGGCCTTCCCGCTGCGCGCGGCTTTGCCGCGCGTGCTGAGCAAGCGGATCGGCCGCAAGCTCGTCGCCGCCATGTTCCGGGGCTATCTGCGCCTGCTGGTTTTTATGGGCGCCTGTCGCTTCGAGCTGGCAGAGCTTGATGCGCTGCAGGACGGCCCGGCCATGGTCATCGCGCCCAACCATCCGTCGCTGCTCGATGCCGTGATGATTTTGTCGCGCCTGCCCAATGCGGCCTGCATCGTCAAAGCCGATATCGTCGACAGCGTCTTTTTCGGTGCGGGCGCCCGGCTGACGGGATACATTCCGAACACGCCGTTGCGCGCCATGGTGCAATTGGCGGTTGCCGACCTGCGCCAGGGTAGCCATTTGCTGTTGTTTCCCGAGGGCACTCGCACCACCCGGTTCCCTGTCGGCCCGGTGCAGGGGACCGCCGGACTGATCGCCAAACATGCGCGCGTGCCGGTGCAGACGGTTTTTATTGAAACCAATTCGGGCTTTCTGGGCAAAGGCTGGTCGGTGTTGTGGCGGCCGAAAATGCCCATCACTTACCGAATCCGCCTCGGCAAGCGCTTTGATCCGCCGCGGCACACCGCGCAATTTGCGAGCGAACTCGAGCAGTACTTCCAGTCCGAACTGGCGCATGCGCAGTTACCCGATTTTCCTGTCTCGGCGCCGCCGGCCTGAGCCGGGCCTGTTTTCTTTTTTTGCTCAGGTTTGATGCCGATGAATGCTTTCCCATCTAACGCGTCCCGCACGCATCTTGTGCTGATTCCCAGCTACAACCCCGGCCCCAAGGTGTATGAAACGGTGCGCTCGGCACGCGCGCAATGGACGCCGGTCTGGGTCGTGGTGGATGGCAGCACCGACGCCAGCGCAGCAGGACTGCAGGCGATGGCGGCGCAGGATGAAGGTTTGCGGGTGCTCGTGCTGCCGCACAACGTCGGCAAGGGCGCTGCCGTGTTGCACGGGCTGGACCTGGCCGCAGCGCAAGGTTTCACGCATGTGCTGACCATGGACTCCGATGGCCAGCACCCGGCCCACCTGATCCCCGACTTCATGGCCGCGTCAAGCGCGCAGCCCGCTGCCATGGTGCTGGGTGTGCCGGTGTTCGCGGCCGACGCGCCGCGCCTGCGTGTCAACGGCCGCAAGGTGTCGAACTGGTGGGCCAATCTGGAAACGCTGTGGGCCGGGATTGGCGATTCGCTGTTCGGTTTTCGCGTCTACCCGATCGAGCCGCTGCGCAGCGTCATGCGCGACCAGCGCTGGATGCGCCGCTTTGATTTTGACCCCGAAGCCGTGGTGCGCATGTGCTGGCGCGGCGTCAAACCCGTCAATCTGCCTGCGACGGTGCGCTACTTTCGTGCCGATGAAGGCGGCGTCTCGCATTTCAACTACCTGCGCGACAACCTGCTGCTCACCTGGATGCATTCGCGTCTCCTGGCCGGATTTGTGCTGCGCTTACCCGTGCTGCTCATGCGCCGCGCGCTCGGCCGCTTTTGAACGCGGCGGCACCGGAATACCGATACGCGGCAGCCAGCGCCGCAACAGCGGGCTGGTGATGACGGTACTGAATATCGCCATGATCACCAGGATGGTAAACATCTGTTGCGAGATCACGCCCAGGTCGTAGCCGACATTGATCACGATCAATTCCATCAGCGCGCGGGTGTTCATCATGATGCCCATGACCTTGCCCTCAAAGTGGTTCATCCCCGCCACACGTGCCGCCGCGTAGGCGCCGCCGTACTTTCCCACTGTCGCGAGAAAGACGATGAGCGCGCACCAGCCCCACGCCGCCGCACTGTCGAGGCTGCCGATATTGGTGCGCAGGCCGGTATAGGTAAAAAAGATGGGCAGGAAAAACACCATGACAAACGGGCTGATGCGCGCCTTCCAGGTGCGCACAAAAGCATGTTCGTCATACAGCAACACGCCCATCATGAAGCCGCCAAAGATGGCGAAAATGCCGAGCTGGTAAGTGCTCATGGCGGACAGGAAAATGGCCGCCAGCACGATACCGAGCAGGTTGTGCGAGAGCGCCCCCGAGCCTGCATCGCAACGATGCAGGATGCGTTTCATGACAGGGCGCACGCCAAACCAGCTGAACAGGAAAAACCCCAGCACCAGTACCACTTTGACCGCAAAGCTGGCAGCATCGAACGCCGACAGGGTGAGTGTGGTGATGAGCGCCAGCAGCAGCCAGCCGATGACGTCATTAATCGCCGCCGCGCTGATGGCGATGACGCCAATCGGTGTGCGTGTCATGTTGAATTCCATCATGATGCGTCCGAGTATCGGCAATGCCGTAATCGAGAAGGCAGTCGCCACAAAGAGCGCAGACCCCAGCGGATGTGCGCCGGGAGAGAGCACGGGCGCGCTGACCTGGCCGACGGCAAAACCCAGTGCAAACGGCACCACCAGGCTGGCACCTGCCACCCACATCACGACGCGGCGATTGCGGCGCTCGGCCAGGTGTGCGAAATCGAATTCCAGGCCAATCTGAAACATCAGCAGCACCAGGCCGATTTGCGACAGCATCTGCATCGGCTCTGGTGCGCCGGAGTGAAACACATATTGAAATACATCGGGGGCCAGCAGCCCGAACAGTGAAGGCCCCAGCAGGATGCCGATCACGATTTCACCGACCACGGCCGATTGCCCCATACGCAACGCGATCCCGCCGCCGATACGCGCGGCGAGCACGATCACGGTGAGTTGCAGCAGGGTAAAAAAGAGCAGCGCTTCGGTTGCGTGGGTGGCGCTGTTAATGGCTGTGGTCATGGATTTTTCGAGCAATCGGTCAGGCCGGACAGCGCCGCCCTGGCCCCAAACGGTTTGTCGCCAGGGTGATTTCGGGTTGAAATGGAAAGCTTGCCGTGAACGAGCGACTCACGCCGGGAATGCGGGCCATGAGGTGCATGCATCCCGGCAGTCGGTTCATCGGCTTTCATGCAGATTTTCTTAAATCATGCCGCCGTTGATTGAAATGATCTGGCCGCTGATGTACGCGGCGCGTTCCGAGGCCAGAAAACTGACGAGGTCCGCCACTTCTTCGGGCCGGCCAGCGCGCTTCATGGGAACCAGCTGGGCAATGGTGGGTGCATCAAAGGTGTCCTGGCTCATGGGCGTGGCGATGATGCCGGGTGCCACGGCATTGACGGTGATGCCGCGGCTGGCCACCTCGAGTGAGAGCGATTTGGTGGCGGAGTGCAGCGCGCCCTTGGCGGCCGAGTAGTTGACCTGACCGCGGTTGCCGGCCACAGCTGCGACCGATGTGACGTTGATGATGCGTCCCCAACGTGTGCGGATCATCGGCATCATCAGGGGCTGGGTAACGTTGAAAAAACCATGCAGTGACACGTCGATCACACGGTGCCATTGCTCGGCCCGCATTCCGGGGAATACCGCGTCGTCATGGATGCCGGCATTGTTGACCAGGATCTGGATGGGGTTTTGCTCCAGCAGCGGCTTGAGTGCGTCCGCCGTCGCCGTTCTGTCCGTCACATCGAACATCAGCACCTGCGCGCTGCCACCCTGTGCGGTGATCTCGTCCGCCAGTGCATGCGCCGCGTCGGCGCCGCGGTGGGCGTGGATGAAAACATGGCAACCATCAGCTGCCAAGCGCCGACAGACGGCGGAGCCGATGCCGCCGCTGCCGCCTGTGACCAGCGCGTGTTTCATGGTGTGTCTCCTGATTGTTGTGGCGCCTGGGCGATACTTTCCGCGTTGACAACCACGGCTGCACGGCCATCTATCAGCAGGCGCCCGGCTGCGTGGAGGCTGAACTGGTAGAGGATATGGTCGCCGCTGCTGCTCATGCACACGGCTTCGATGTCGAGATCGGCATCGATGTCGTCCAGCCGCGGTACATGCATATTCGTGCCGCGCACACTGACCAGGAAGCCTGCAGCCGGGCGTTTGCTGCCGGCAGGGGCCTGAAGTGCACCGTGCACCGCCATGGCCTGCGCTGCATACTCAATGCCGCAGGCAGCGCTGAGCTGATCGCGTGAACGCAGCGGGTTGTCGGCGCTACGGTGGCTGCTGGCACGGCAATGGATCCGCTGGCTATCCCAATGCACCACGCGGTCGAGCAGACACATGGTCCCCTGATGCGGAATATGACCGGCAATCCAGGCGTGGTCTAGCATGGGCTTATGTCTACGGACAGACGCGCGGTATCGAGATAGTCCAGCACCACATGGGCCGTCTCGCGCTTCGCAACAAGGCGCAACAAGGGCAGGCTGCGTGCAGCAGGAATCGCCTTGCGCAAGGCTTCCAGTGCGCTGTCGTCAAGTTGCTCTGCGGCTGCATCGCCAAGGCTGACGCTGACTTTTGCCAATGAACGGTCGCTCTGCCGGGGCGCCAGCACCATGGCAACGCCAAATGCGTCTGGCAGGGGACGGATGCTATGCATGGGCTCAGGATAAGGCGTGTCGCAGGCCAGCAGCAGGCAAGCTTTGTTGTCAGCGACGACCTGGGCCAGCGTCTCCAGCAAACCAGCGCCGAAGCTCGCGTCAAACGCGCACAAGACCGACGATGCAGCCATGGCGCCAGTGGCGATGCCCCAGTAGCCGGCCGCTGCGTTGTGGACCGAATTGTGAAAGCGGGTGGGGGATATCTGGCGATCGTCGGAGGCCAGCATCTGGCAGATTTCGTGGCAGTTGTAGCCATCGCTGCTGGATGCGGAAAACACCATCGGCAGTTGGCTCACGTCTAGCCCGGCTGCGGCAACTGCTTCCAGGCCGGTGGCCAGGGTCAGTTTGACGATGCTGCTGCTGCGCCGGCGTTCTGCCGCGGGCAGGCTTAGCGGCGGTGGCAACAGCGTCGGGCTGAACTGGTAAGGCTGCTGCCCGGTGAAAATGGCCAGGCTGCCTGGCCAGCCGTTCAGGCCCGGTCCTGACAGACCGATGCCCTCGATGTAGGCGGTGAGTGTCTGCATGTTAGTGGATGCCTCCCTTGCCTCGTCCAAGCACCAGGCTGCAGTTGGTGCCGCCAAAGCCGAAGGAGTTGCTGAGCACATACGAAACCGCTTGCTCACGGTTGTCGAGCAGGTAATTGAGGGGCAGCGCGGGGTCAAGCTTCTGCGTATTCACGCCACCCGGCATCAGCCCGTGTTGCAGTGCCAGCGCGCAGATCACCGCCTCCAGGCCGCCGGCAGCGCCCAGGGTGTGGCCGGTTGCGCCTTTGGTCGAACTGCAGGGTGTGCTTGACCCGAACAGCGCGGCCACGGCCTTGGCTTCGGACGCGTCGTTGCTTGGGGTGGCGGTGCCATGCAGGTTGATGTAGTCAATATCGGCTGCATGAAGATGCGCCATTTCCAGCGCAGCCTGCATGGCCATGCGGGCGCCCAGGCCCTCAGGGTGGGGCGAGGACATGTGATATGCATCGCTGGATTCGCCCACCCCGAGCAGCAACACGGCATCCTCATCCAGCGAGCCCGGAACGCGTTCCAGCAGGGCAAATGCTGCCGCCTCGCCGATGGAAATGCCGTCCCGTGCGGCGTCGAACGGTCGGCAGGGCTGCGCAGACATCAGGCCAAGGGAATTGAAGCCATACAAGGTGGTCAGGCACAGCGAATCCACGCCGCCCACCACCGCCGCGTCTATCAGTCCTGCGGCTATCATGCGGCGGGCCGAGGCAAATACCTTGGCGCTGGATGAGCACGCCGATGACACCACGGCGGCCGGACCGGTCAAGCCAAAATAATGACGCGTGAAATCGGCGACCGAAAAAGTATTGTGCGTGGTGTTGTAAATGAAATCGGCAGGGAGGGCTCCGCTCGCCGGGTCGCGCCTGCGATAGGCCAGCTCCGTCTGCAGAATGCCGGAGGTGCTGGTGCCAATAAATACGCCAACGCGCTGCGCGCCATATTTTCGGGCGGCGGCCGCTACGGCTTCGGAAAAGCCGTCCTGCATCAAGCCCAGCAAGGCCAGCCGGTTATTGCGGCAATCAAAGGCGGCCAGATGCGCGGGGAGTTGCACGGCATCCACCCCCGCAACCTCGCCCACAAAAGTGGGCAAATCCACGGTGTCAAACGCGCAAGGCACCAGGCCACTGTGGCGCTGGCGCAGTGCGGCAAGGGTCTGCTGAAGGCCGCGACCGATACTGCTGGTCGCGGTGAAATGGGAAAGCCAGAGCGGGTACAGAGAAAACACCAATCTAAGTAGGGCTGTAATTTAGCAAATTAAGGGAGTCGGCCTGCATCAAATGAGCGGCTGGCTGACTTTAATGGCAACTGTCGTCTTCAGGTGATGTCGCAAGGACAGCCCGGCGGTTAGCCCGCCGAGCGCGACGCCGGCCCACATGTCCACGGCAACATGCTGGCGTGTGGCCAAAGTGGAATAGACGATGCCGATACACCACAGGCCATTGATCGAGAGTATCCACCACGGCCCCCCCAGCCGACGCAGCAAGTGATGTAACCAGATGCCAGAAAAAACGGCTGTGGCCACATGTAGGGAAGGGAAGGCATTGCCCGAGGCGTCCATGTTCTTAAGAAACAGCATCTCCGGATACCGGGCCCAGTCGATATCGGCCACTGGTGCCGTTGTGGGCCAGAAATAAAAAACAGTCAGCCCTGCGAGGCAGGTCAGGGCGGCTGCCATCCCGTAGCGATAGAGTTCGCCTCGTGTGGCAAGAAATATGGGGGGTAGTGAGACATAGACCCACAGCGACAGGTACACCGGCAAGGCCAGCGGTTGAAAGTCGATCAGGCTGTCCAGCAAGGTGGTTGGCATCACCGTGATCGGGTAGGCCGGATTTTTGAGTACGTAGAAATAAGCGAAGAAAAACAGGCTGATGAAGAGTGTCGTGCCGATACTCTTCAGATAGATATGTTTGGGAATGAGCTTTGCAGCTTGCCGATACCATGGCTCGGCATCAACTCGCCTGGCGTTCATGAAAGCGCCTGCCGCAAGGTCACGGTGCGCAATTGTGCGGCCGCAGCGGACTCCAGTAAAGCCGGCAGCACTTCGAGAATGACCGGGATGCCTCCGGCTGTGCGCGCTGCATTGCCATCGTGAAGCAGCAAAATGGCGCCCGCGTGCAGGCCCCGCAATAGCTTGTTTTTTACGCGTCCAGCGTCGCCGACCCGGGTATCGAAGCCACGAACCGACCAACTTGCGAGGGTGAGCCCGAGTCGATGAAGCACCGGGTCGAGAAAAGGGTTGCGCAAGCCGGCGGGGGCGCGAAAGAACAGGGGGCGCTGACCGGAAATGGACGTGAACGTGTCCTGGGCGGCCTGCAATTCACGCCTCATGGCGCGCGGCCCCATCAGCGAGAAATGGTGCCAATGATGCTGGCTATGGTTTTCGACGGCATGGCCGCGGCGAACGATCTCCCGGCACAAATCGGGATACCGGGCAGCTTTCTCGCCGATACAAAAAAAGGTGGCCTGCGCCGCATACCGATCCAGGATATCGAGCAGTTGCGGAGTGACAGCCGGGTCGGGGCCGTCATCAATGGTCAGGGCAATTTCATTTCTGGCGGTTGCGGCGGCGGGCAGCCGGGTCCAGTTCGGTCCCAGCCAGTGGCTGCGCGGCCACAGGCCCATGCCGGCTATCAGCAGGTGATTGATAAGGACCGCCGCGAGCACCCAGCGCCATTGCCCGGGTAGCGCGATGACGGTGAGGAATGCCAGCACATGCAGGGCCACAGAGGCGCGTATCAGCAGCGTGGGTTGCCAGCGTGACTCAGGCATTGGCTTGCCTGGAAAAAATGGCTGAATACATCAGCGCCAGTATGACGCCCGGTGCCACGGTGGCGCCCATGGCCTGCAATATGGAGACATTGGAAAATGCCAGCAGACCAAAACCTGCAACGGTGGTGAGGTTGGCAAACAACATCGAGACCAGCGTACGGGGCGCGATCGGTGTGCGCGGATCAGGCCGGTCAAAGAACAGCGCGTAATTGGAGCCGATAGCGACCACCAGCAAAAAACCGACCAGGTGCAGAATAATCAATTGCTGTCCGAAAACAGCCAATCCCGCCATGACGGTAATGACTGCGGCGACGATCGGAACGACGATCCGGAGCACACGCATGGGCGAGCGAAAAACCAGCAACAGCAGTGCAACGATGGCAATCACTCCGCCTAGCGACAGCAGGACGACTTCATGCAGGTAGCCGGAGTACAGGCGATCTGATTCGGCTTTCATGTCGACAAACAGAACGTCGGGCAAACCGCTTGCATGCAATGCTGCGCGAATACGACCGGCATTGATGTCGATTCCTTCGGGTGCGGTCAGCGGTAACAAGGCGCGCCATTGCTTATCCTGCTGTATGAGCAGGGCGTCTATCGCCATGGCCATGGAGGTCTTCTCGACGTCGACTGCCTGCAGCAGAGGCTGGCTGCGGGCGGCGGCGACATCCGCCAGAAACGGCGTAAACAGGTTTGCCCGCACCGGCAGGCCCTGAACCGCTTTTGCAAGCTGTGTTTCGAGCTGGGCGGGTGTTGGCAGACTGGCCTGGCGTGCGCGCTGCGTCTCGGCGCTTGGAAGGTAACGGCCAGGGCTCTCGAATCTGGCCAGTTCTCCCTGGTCGACATGCACTTGCAGCAGTGTTGAGACTTGCTCGGAAGAGCGCAATACAGCTTCCCGGCTGGTGCCGGATACCACCACCAGATAGCGCACATCGGGTGCGCCCATATCGGCGCGCAGGCGCTCATCGAGCGCTACATCGGCTTGCGATACCGGGCTCAAGGACGATATCTTGTCATTCAGCAAGCTGGCGCGGTTATTGACCAGGACGATGCACGCCGCCAGCAACAGCATGGCCGCCGGCCAGCGCAGCGACGCGGCGCGCCCTGCCAGTTGGGCCAGTACGCGTCCAATGGCCGATACATCATGGATTCGAAACTTCGCCGGCAGCAGATGCGGCAGCACGAAACGTGTGACGGTGGCGGCGCTGACCAACCCGGCAATCGAATACAGGCCGAGTTGTGCCAGCCCCGGAAAGCCGGACAACAGCAGTGAAGCAAAACCGAATATAGACGTCAGAACGCCGAGCCGGATCGTGGGCCAGAAGCGCTTGATCCAGTTTTGCTGGTCTGCGCCATCCTGTTCGGATTGCACGAACAGGTAGATGGAATAATCCACCGCCTCGCCGATCAACGCAGTGCCAAATCCGAGGGTGATGCCATGCACCGACCCAAAGCCCAGGCTGACGGCGGCGATGCCTGCCAGAACGCCGCTGATGACCGGCAAATAGCCCAGGGCAAGTGCAGTGAAGGAACGATAAACCAGCAGTAAAAGCGTCGCAATGAGGACGACGCTGATGATGGAGAGGCGGCTAACCTGACTTTTGATGGTGTCCCGCGAGGTCACCGAAAACACGCCGGGCCCTGTCATCACCAGTTTGGCGCCAGGGCTTGCGGCGGCTGCCGTGTCAAACGCTTGCTGGATGGACGCCATGGCGCGCTGCTGGGCGTCTGTATCGGAGCCTGCGGCGCGCGTTTGTATCAGCATCAAGGCACGCGCGCCGTCGCGTGAGGCCCATGCGCCATCCACCAGATGGGGGCGACTGCCGCTGTTGAACTGGTCAAGCAGTTGCATCATCTCGCCGGTCGGATCGCGTGGCAGCATGGATTTGACCAGCAGGCCGGCAGGCGAGGCGAGCAGATCGATACTGTCGCTCAGGGCGGCATGCAGGCCTTCTTCCGTGAAGCGCGCGGGTGTGACTGCAGGGCTCAACAGGTAGCGGTTGTTGAACAGGAAAGCGCGGTCGCGCTCGGTGTTGACGGGTTCGCCATTGTTGATGGTGACGAAAGCCGGATCGGCGCGCAGGCGCTGGGCGACCTGCCTGGAAATTCCGGCACGCGCGGGTGCATCTGCGCCTTCAATGCCCACCAGAATAAGGCGTGAAGTCAATCCCTCCTTCAACTGATCCATCAGCAATTGCTGTTCGGGTGTGGGATTGCTCGGCAAAAATGCCGACAGGTCCGTGGTGAAGTGGCTGCGGCTGATGATGACGCTGCACGCCAGCAGGAACGCCAGCCACAGCGCGATAGCGGTCATGCCCCGGCGGCGCATTGGCGTCATCACGGTGTTGCCGATTTTTCGATGGTCATCAGGGAGCTGTCACCGTCGGCCTGGGTAATTTCAATGCTGCGGACCTGGTCGCGCACACCGGTGATGCTGATGCGCTTGATGACGGCCAGCATTTTTTCATTCAGCGGCAGCAGTTGCAGCGTCCAGTGCTCGGCTGTGCCTTCCAGGCTCAGTCGGTAGCTGCGTTCCAGTGCCTTGCGGTCGCCAGCCAGGGTGCCGCGAATACTGTCGATGAAGGCGGCCAGTTCCGGGTAAGCCTGTAACTGCAGGCGGTGTTTTTGCTGCCCGCGTTCAATAAACAACTCCCCGCCGTTGATCACCATGGATTCGGGTTTGGGTTTGATTGTGCGTTTTTCGAGCCCGTCCGGCGCGGTGTAAACAAGCTCCCCCGATGACTCGACGGGTTTGTCGAGCATGGCTATATATTTTTTTTCGACGAAGGTGGTGTGGCCGGACTTGTTTTGTGCCAGCGTATCCATCAGCTGCTGGAGGTCCCAGGCGGCGAAGGCTGACTGTCCTATTGCGGCCAGCAACAAGCCAATCGCCAGGGATGCCGGGGAGCGCGCCCAGCGGATCGCAAATATCGGGTGGTGAAGGAAGGGCATCATGGTGTCAGGTGATTTCTGCGGAGTGTCCTGCTTTTCGCGGCATGGGGGCGCGCCAAAAGTCAAAAAAATTGAACCAGTTGTAGGGGGCGACGTAACAGTATTGCGCCATCAGTGCAGCATAACGGCTCATGGCTGCCTCAACCGCCAGGGTACGACCGCGCGGCGGGAGTGCCGAAAAATCGGCCAGGGTCTCAAAGTGAATGTCGTAGCGGTTGCCGCTGCGGTACAAGCCTGTCATGAAGACGACGGGTCGCTTCAGGATGGCGGCCATGCGAAAGGGACCTAGCGGCAGTTCGGCCGTATCGCCCAGAAACTCAACGGGACGCGTGTCGTCGCTGCCAAGCGAACGGTCGGCCAGCATGCCGACTACGGTGCCTTGGGCCAGCAGTTCATGCACCTGGATCATCGAGTCAATGTGACCGAGGGCAATGATGTCCTGCTGCGCTTTCGGGTTGATGGCGCACAGTGCCGCATTGATCTTGCGCGCATTTTCTTCGTACATCACCATCGCCACGCGCAGCCCGGGTTGCCTGCGGCCAATGGCCCGCAGCACTTCGAAGCTGCCCATGTGGGCACCGATCAGGAACACGCCCTGGCCATCGGCCACGATCTTGTCGATAAGCGCCTGGTTGTGAACGCGAATATCGAACAGATCAAAGCGGTCGTTGAGCAGATAAACACGGTCGTGGATGGCCGACGCGAAACTCAGGAAATGCCGGAACAGATGTCGCCAGCCAACGGCTGCAGCCGATGGCAGCTTGAGCACACGGCGCAGATAATTGCGGGAGGTGCGGCGGGCCGCAGGTGCAAAGGCCAGAAAGTAGGCCGCAATCCCGTACAGGACAATGCGGCTCGCGCTTCGGCCCAGGCGCAACGAGATCCAGGTCATCACCCGCAGCATGAACAGGTTGCTGCGCTCAGGATTTTGTTGCCATTGAGCGCTTCCCATTGCCGCGGTATCGCCTTCCTTTTTCATGGCGCCGGTGCCAACACCAGCGTGCCCGTGGCCACTTTTCGGCTTCCGCTTGAAATGTCAAAGCGCATGCTGCCCGAGGCCGAGGTGGTGCAGGAAATAGTCAAGGTCTCGCCCGGACTGACCGGACTGAGGAATTTGGCAGCGCTGATCTGGCAGATATCTTTTGCGCCGTCTTCGCCTCTGTCGCTGGATGAGGAAGCGTGCATGGCCTGCCGCGCGGTGTGAACAGCGGCGTCGAGCAACAGCACGCCGGGAAAAATCGGCCTTCCCGGAAAATGCCCGGCAAAAGCCGGATGGTCCGGCGCAATGAAGAGCGTTGCTTCACTTTGCATGGGCTACCTTTTTACGGTGCTCGCGCGCCAGCGCCTGAAGCGTTTCCCGGGGTAGTTTGCCGGTGCTGTTGCGTGGCAGTGATTCCAGCAGCACCAATGGCCTCGGGATGAAAACGGCGTCAATACGCTCGCGCAGGGCCGCCAGCAGCGCGGGCGCCGTCATGTGGGGGGCTACTGCAAAGGCCGTCAGGCGCGTCACCGTGACATCCTCCTCCTCGTCTGGCATAAAAAACGCGCCATCGATCACGCCCGCTACGGCGTTGAGCTGATGGTTCAGGTAGCCGAGCGAGCTGCGTTTGCCCGCGATGTTGATCAGATCGGCGGTGCGGCCATGCAGAAGAAAGTGCTCGCCATCCAGCAGTTCGAGTTCGTCTCCCAGGGGTGTGGCCTGCTCAAGGTGACCGCCCGAAGCCCAGACGCGGCCCTGCGTGGAACTGAGCATGATTTCCGGGAAAAGCGTCCACTCGGTGGCTTGCGTCGTGCGGCGGTAGGCTATCTGGCCCGTTTCGGTCGAACCGTAAATCTCAAAAACCGGTGCCTGCAAGCGCGCCTCGGCAGCCGTTGCCAACTGGGGCGACAAGGGCGCGGTCGCCGAAAGAACCAGATCGGGCAAGGGAATGTCCAGGCCCGATGCCAGCAACACCTTCAGGTGCACCGGGGTGGTGACCAGCATACGGGGGCGGGGCGCCTCCGCCAGTGTTGAGCAGATGTCGGCCGGGTAAAACGGATGCGCCACGCACATGGCAGCACCGCTTTGCAGGGCAATCAGCACCGAGGATTCAAAGCCAAACATGTGCTGCGGCGGCACCGTGGCCACGATGCTGTGGCGCTGCCCGTCGAGCAGACCCAGGCGGCCCGCTTCAGCGCGCACACTATGAACCAGTCCGCCCCAGCTTTTGCGGTGCGCCACAGGTGCGCCGGTCGAGCCCGAAGTGAACACGATGGCGGCCGTGCGTGAGCCGGAAATCTCTGGAATGTCCAGGTTTTCAGTTTGCTTGCCAGCCCTGGCCGGGGAGGGCGCTGTCAAGGTGTCCACCCATGAAAATTGAGGCAGGGCGATGGCTTGCGGCTGGTCCGTCAGGCAAAACACATCGGGTGCAAAGTCCTTGACCTGACGCACCATCTCCGGCGTGAGCGTGGGTGGCAGCAGGCTGATCTTGTCGGCCAGCAGGGCCGCGGCCATGCCGACGGCAAACCTGTAACGGTCACTGCAGACATTGAGCACATGCTTGCCCGCTGGCAATGCGGCTGCAAGTTGCCGGACGTCCGCCAGAAAATGCGCCGCAGTAATGGGCTGGTCAGGGCCGTAGGCGATGACGTCCTGGGCATGCGCATGCGTGATGAGCGGAAAGGTGATCATGGGTGGCTGCCAGGCTGCGCAGAGCCCTCTGTTGAAGCCTTTCGGTAGGCGCGAATGGACTCCAGCGGCCCGGCCCGTTCGGCCGCCGGCAGCAGGTAACAACGCGCAGCATATTCCCCCATGAACATCAGCACCAGCAAGGGAATGCCCAGGAGGTAGGCAAACGCCGACCAGACGTTAACGGGGGCCAGCCAGAACAGCAGCAGGGAGATGCCCGCAATACCGCCAAAATACAGGGTCCAGGCCCAAGTGGCAGATCGTGTGTAACGGATGAGCGCGGTCGACATGCCGCCATGCACGATATGGGCAAAGCGCGAAATCATCGGGGTTTCGCCGTGGCGCAAGCTCAGGCCGAAAGTGGCGCAGAGCATTAAATAGGTGCCGGCATGCTCCAGCAGGAAAACCCAGTTGTAATGGGCAATCAGCCAGTTCTTGCTGCCATAGAGCAGGGCACAGACCACCAGCCAGAGGGTCAGCATGCGCGCGCGCCGGACCGAGCGCCAGGCCAGCAGGAATGACAGCACCAGCATGGGCGTCACGGCGACCAGGGCACCCAGGAGCGCATGCGTTGTCGACGTGGCGGTGAAATGGGAAAGCACCGCGTAACCAACGGCCAGAAGGCCGATAAATCCCCAGCGACAGGCTTGGAGCAACCGCGTCGCCAGCTGGCTTGTCACTTGGTACGTTGCGCCGCGATATGGTCGCTCAGGCTGCGCAGCGAATGAAAAATGGCGTGGTTGTCGTCATGGTCTGCGCGGAGCTGAAGGCCATAGCGTTTGGAGACCACGAGCGCAATTTCAAGAATATCGATGGAGTCAAGGCCCAGTCCGTCGCCATACAGTGGCTCGTCCGCCTGCACGTTGGCGGCAGCAACTTCCAGGTTCAGGGCGCTCACCACCAGTTCGGCGACTTCAAGCAGCAGGGCCGCGTCAGCCGGTGTGGACAAAGCTTGGAGGGGCAGTTCGGACATAGAAGAGGATCGCTCAATAGTGGGTAAATGGCAGATTGCCCAACTTCAGCGCAGGTGCGCCAAAGCTTGTGATTTTAGCCGAGGCGTTTCCAAAACGGAGCTTGCAGGGAGGCGGTTGAACCGCCAACGCCGGCTTAGACAGGGGCGTCCGGGGTGCTGGTGTCGCGTGCAACCGCCGGCTGGATTCGTTTTGCCTTGAGCTTGGGTTTTTCGCTGGCTGCAGAGGCTGTTTTGGGGCCGCCGTCGGTGCTTTCGTCCGCGCTGGCTTGCGTTCGTGAATCCTGCAGGGCCTGGCGTACGGTGGCCTTGTCGCCCGCACCGGCGAACTTGCTGTATTTACCCAGCGTGGCTACCAACTGGCCGTAAATGCGCGGGTTGCCGGCCACGCATTCGCCCTGGTCCAGGAATTCGGACTCGCCGGTGAAGTTTCCGATCAGGCCGCCCGCCTCGGTGATCAGCAGCGAGCCCGCAGCCACGTCCCAGGGCTGGAGTCCGGTTTCAAAAAAGCCGTCGCTGTGGCCTGCCGCCACATAGGCCAGGTCAAGGGCTGCAGCACCCGGGCGGCGAACGCCCGCGCACTGGCTCATGACTTCGCCGAGCATGTTGAGGTAGGGTTTGAGCTTGTCACCGGGGCGGTAGGGAAAGCCGGTGGAAATCAGGCATTCCTGCAGGCGGGCGCGCTTGCCGACGCGGATGCGGCGGTCGTTGACGTAGGCGCCGCGGCCTTTGCTGGCGCTGTAGATGTCGTTGCGGGTGGGGTCGTAGACCACGGCCTGCTCGACCTTGCCGCGCACGGCCAGTGCAATGCTGACGCAGTAAAACGGAAAGCCGTGGATAAAGTTGGTGGTGCCGTCCAGCGGGTCGATGATCCACACGAATTCGGAGTCCTTGGCGCCGTGTTCGGAGCCCGACTCTTCGGCCAGAATACCGTGGCCGGGGTAGGCGGTCAGCAGCGTTTCGATGATCGCGGCCTCGGCGGCATGGTCCACTTCGGTGACGAAGTCGTTGGTCTGCTTGGCTGAAACGCGGACCGCCTCAACATCAAGTGCAGCGCGGTTGATGAGGGCGCCGGCGGCGCGCGCAGCCTTGACGGCCACGTTGAGCATGGGGTGTAGATTGCTGGACATAGAGGGTATGAAAGAGCGGGCAGGGGCTGCAAACCGGTAACCGGGGGCAGGCGACAATAGATTCATTTTACCGGCTTCCCCTCCGAGTCAAGCGTAATTGCCGCGAAACTTGGGGTGCGGGCAGCGCCTGAGGCCTTTTTTATCCATGAAAACCCGCTTTATTCTGATCAACACCAGCCACGCCGGCAATGTGGGCGGCACGGCCCGCGCCATGAAAACCATGGGCTTTGACGACCTGGTGCTGGTCGCACCGCGTTGGGCCAATGTGCTCAGGCGCGAAGAAACCATTCAGCGGGCCAGCGGCGCGCTCGACGTATTGAACAATGCGCGGATTGTTGAAACACTGGATGAAGCGCTGGACGGCGTGGCGCATTTGTGCGCCACCGCCATGACGCCGCGCGACTTCGGCCCGCCCACCCGCTCGCCGCGTGCTCATTTTGCCGAATTGCTGGGTGTGCCTGATTTACTATTAAAAAAAGAGCATATTGAATCCGTAGAACAAGGGCTAAAGCCGGATTCAATTGCTTTTTTATTCGGTTCCGAGCGTTTTGGCATGCAAAACGAAGATGTGTACCGCTGCCATGTGGCCCTGAGCATTCCGAGCGACCCGCAGTTTGGCTCGCTCAACCTGGCCGCTGCGGTGCAGCTGATTGCCTACGACTGGCGCGAGGCGCTGGGCGGCTTTGCGGTGCAGTCGGCCACGGCCGAGCCCCAGCTGGCGGATGCTGCCGCCGTGGCGGGCATGCTCCGGCACTGGGAAGAGGCGCTGACCGACATCGGTTTTCTGGACCCGGCATCGCCCAAAAAACTCATGCCGCGCCTGAATCAGCTCTTTAACCGCGCACAACTTAGCCCAGAGGAAATCCACATCCTGCGCGGCGTGGCCAAGGCCATGTCGCAAAAAGCTTTGCGCGCGGCGGGCAAAACGTCCGCGTAAGCGAACCCGCCAGCCGAACAGTAGACTCCTTCCATGTTTTCCAGAATCCGCTCCGACATTCATTGCATCCTTGAACGCGACCCCGCCGCGCGCACCGCCTGGGAGGTGCTGACCTGCTACCCCGGCCTGCATGCGCTGATCCTGTACCGCCGCGCGCACTGGTGCTGGAACCACGGCTTCAAGTGGCTGGGTCGCTTTATCTCGCACCTGGCGCGCGGGCTGACGGGCATTGAAATCCACCCTGGCGCCAAAATTGGCCGGTGCGTGTTTTTTGACCACGCGATGGGCGTGGTGGTGGGCGAAACCGCCGAAATTGGCGATGGCTGCACGATTTACCAGGGCGTGACCCTGGGTGGCACGTCTCTCTACAAGGGCACCAAGCGCCACCCGACGCTGGGCCGGGGTGTGGTGGTGGGCGCGGGCGCGCAGGTGCTGGGCGGCTTCACGGTGGGCGACGGCGCGCGGATTGGCTCTAACGCCGTGGTGGTCAAGCCGGTTCCTGCGGGCGCCACGGCGGTGGGCAACCCGGCCCGTGTGATTGAGGCCGGTGCCGACGTGAAGCGCGAGCAGACGGCCAGCCAGATGGGATTTTCAGCCTACGGCATCTCGCAAGGCGACGATCCGCTGTCGCTGGCGATGCGCGGCCTGATTGACAACGCCGCCGGGCAAGAGCACCAGATTGCCCTGCTCTGGCAGGCGATTGAAAAGCTGTCGTGCCTGCCCAACAGCACCACCCATGACTGCGTGCCCAAGGATGCGGCACTACAGGAAACCTTTGAAGCCGACAAGCTGAACCAGCTGGTGGGCAAGTAGGCGCTTCAGGCGCTGGGTGCTATTGAATATTTGGCCCCGGATGGCTTGCGGGCGGCGATGCCGTTACTTGGCGGGCGTCGCGGCGGGGGCGGCCGCTTTTTCTGCCGCGGCCTTCTTTGCCGCAGCCTTTTCTTTTTCTTCGGGGGTTGCAGGCGCGGCCATCGCGTTGCCAGCCATGGAACCAACAACCGCACCGACGGCAACCGCACCCATGGTGCCCATCATGCCGGACCCCGCTGCTGCAGGTGCTGCTGCAGCGGCAGGTGCCGGAGCCGCGGCTGCAGGTGCTTTGGCGGGGGCCGCCGTGGCCGGCTTGGCCTTAAAGCCGCCACCCATGCGTTTGGCGTGCGCCAGCGAAGGCAGGGTCAAAGAGGCCACAGCCAAGGCAATGATGGAAAGGCTGGTTCGGAAAGAAGCGTGCATGTGTTGACTCAGGTAAAAAACCAAACAGAAGATGCCAGTGCCTTGCGGTCTGGCCTTTCCCCCTGTATTCATCGCTACGAATACGGGGCGTTGGCTTTTATACCGCGCGAATGGCGTGTTTGGGCCTAAAAGCCTTGCAAACCAACGGGTCGGTTTCAAGGTAAGGCCCGCCTATCAGGTCGATGCAGTAGGGCACAGCGGCAAAGATGCCGGGCATGACGGACTCGCCCGCCTCGTTTCGCAGCCCTTCCAGCGTTTCGGCAATGGCCTTGGGCTGGCCGGGCAGGTTCAGGATCAGGCTCTGGTCGCGAATCACGGCAATCTGGCGCGACAGGATGGCGGTTGGCACAAATTTCAGGCTGATCTGCCGCATCTGCTCGCCAAAACCCGGCATTTCCTTGTGCGCCACGGCCCGCGTGGCCTCGGGCGTCACGTCGCGCAGCGCCGGGCCGGTGCCGCCCGTGGTCAGCACCAGGCAGCAGCCGGCATCGACCAGCTCGATCAGCGTGGCACTGATGCCCGCCTGCTCGTCCGGAATCAGCCGTTCTTCAAAGGTGACCGGGTTGCGCAGCGCGCGTGTCAGCCAGTCCTTCAGGGCGGGCAGGCCTTTGTCCTCGTAGATGCCTGCCGAGGCGCGGTCGCTGACCGACACGATGCCCACCTTGATGGCGTCGCACGGGGTGCTCATGCCTCGGGCTCCTGCTTCATCGTCTGCTTGACCAGCTGGAAAATCTCGCGATAAGACTTGCCGTGGCGCGGTGCCTCGCCTGGTGTCTCGGGCTTGGCAATGTCCTTGCGGGCCTGGCGGATCAGGGCGCGCAGCTGCTGCGAATCGGTGCCGGGGTATTGCGTGATCCACTGGCCCAGCGCGTCGTCCGAGGCGATCAGCTTGTCGCGCCACTGCTCTGCCAGGTGCAGGGCCAGCGTCAGGTCGGCCGAGCCGTTGGCCTGCTCGTCAATGGCGGCGCGGATCGGTTCCGTGTCCAGCGGGCGCATCAGCTTTCCGATGAATTGCATTTGCCGGCGCCGGCCCTCGAAGTTGGTGATGCGTTTGGCTTGAGCCAGCGCGTCGAGCAGCTTGTCGGGCAGGTCCAGGCGCGCCATCAGGTCGGCGCGCAGGGTCAGCAGCGCCTCGCCGAGCGCCTGCTTCTCGTCGGCCTCGGCCTTGAGCTGGGTTTTGCTGGGCGGTCCCACTTCTTCGAGTGCGATTTCTTCGGGTTTCACGAAGCGGCCGTTGGACCAGTAGCCTTTGATGGGGCTCTTGATAGCCTTGGTAGTCTTGATGTTCATAGCAGTCAGTATCATAGCGACCCATATGACTCAAAAATCACCTGCTCGTTCAGTCAAGAATTCTTCTCGCGCAAAGACCCCCCAGCCCGAGGCGGGTTTCAGCTACCATCGCGACTTTTTTGAGGGCCTGGTCGACAAAGCCCTGGCCCACGCCAAAAAGCTGGGCGCCACCAACGCGGCAGCCGAAGCGTCCGAGGGCAGCGGCCTGTCGGTCAGCGTGCGCAAGGGTGAACTGGAAACCGTGGAGCGCAACCGCGACAAGTCGCTGGGCGTGACGGTCTACATCGGCAAAAAGCGCGGCAACGCGGCCACCAGCGATTTTTCCAAAGCCGCGATTGAGCAAACCGTGAAGGCGGCCTACGACATTGCCCGCTTCACGGCAGAAGACGAGACCTCGGGCCTGCCCGACGAGCAGGACATTGCTCACGAGCACCCGGAACTCGACCTGTTCCACCCCTGGGCCATCACGTCGGAAGAAGCGGCCCAGATGGCGCTGAAGTGCGAAGCCGCTGCCACCGCTACCTCCCGCCTGATCACCAACAGCGAAGGGGCGGGCGTATCAGCCCAGCAAAGCCATTTTTTCAGCGCCCACACCCAGGGCTTTCGCGGCGGCTACTCGGCTTCGCGCCACAGCATTTCCGTGGCGCCCATTGCCGGCAAGGGGAGCCACATGCAGCGTGATGCCTGGTACAGCTCGATGCGCGATGCCGCTGACCTTGCCAGCCCTGAAGCGGTCGGCCGCTATGCCGCCGAGCGCGCGCTGGCCCGCCTGAAAGGCCGGAAAATCCCGACCACCGAGTGCCCGGTGCTGTTTGAGTCGCCGCTGGCGTCAGGCCTGCTGGGCGGCTTCGTGCAGGCCATCAGCGGCGGGGCGCTGTACCGCAAGAGCACGTTTTTGCTCAACAGTCTGGGCAAGCAGGCGTTTCGCAAGCACATCGACATTTTTGAGGACCCGCACGTGCGCAAGGGCAAGGGCAGCGCGCCGTTTGATGAAGAAGGCGTGAAAACCAGTGCGCGCAAGGTGGTGGATGCGGGACGGGTCGAGGGCTATTTCCTGAGTACTTATTCAGCCCGCAAGCTGGGCATGCGAACCACCGGCAATGCCGGTGGTTCGCACAACCTGACACTCACCAGCCGGCACACCCGCGCGGGCGACGATCTGGACGCCATGCTGCGCAAGCTGGGCCGGGGGCTGTTTGTGACGGAATTGATGGGGCAGGGCGTGAACTACGTGACGGGTGATTACTCCCGCGGCGCCTCGGGCTTTTGGGTCGAAAACGGCCAGATCGCGTTTCCGGTCGAAGAGATCACCATTGCGGGCAACCTCAAGAACATGCTGATGGGCATAGAGGCCGTGGGCGCCGATGCCTACAACTACGGCGCCAAGACGGTGGGCTCGATTCTGGTGAACCGGATGAAAGTTGCCGGCACCTGAGATTTGAGATTGCCGGCTGTTTTCAGGCGCTATGGCACCAAAGCACATCTTCAGGAAATAATCCGGGGCGGTTGAAGTTTCCTGTTGAACTGTAAGTGCATGTTTTTATTGTCAACAGTTTTCAGGTAAAAAAATTAAGCTCTTTCTGCCCATATTGGCGAGCAGAGGGAGTTTTAATTGGCGATAAAGCACATACTGGCCGCAAATCTTGCCGGCTTTTTTTCAATGATTTGCATGGCGCAGCCGGGCGATCAGGCGCTCGACGTCTGGCAGGCCGCGCCAGCCAAGTTGGCGGCTGAAGCTTATTTCACCAACTTGCAGGACAACGCGAAGATCGAAACCCCCTTTCGTGCCACTTTTGGCCTTACCAGTGGCTGGGGGCTGGCTCCTATCAGTGCACCCATGGGGGGAAAGAGCGGCCACCATCATCTGCTGGTCAACCGCGATCTCCCGCTCGACTTCAAGAAGGCCTTGCCTTTTAACGACCAGTACATTCACTTTGGCAAAGGCCAGATGGAAACGGTGCTGACGCTGGAGCCCGGCACCTATACCCTGCGTTTGCTGCTGGCTGACGACAAGCACCTGCCGCATTTCGTGTTCAGCAAGCCCATCAAGGTCACGGTCACGGGGAAAAACAAGAACCTTGATCCAAAGACCCTGGTCACCAAGGGAATCAGTCTTCCGAACCTGGCGCCCGATGCCAGGCTCAAGCCACCGTTTACCGTGCAATTTCAGGCGTCAGGGCTCAACGTGGCCCATCTGAGCCAGAAGGAAAAGGACACGGGGCACTTCAGGCTGACGGTGACGCCCAAAAGTGGCGGCAAGCCGGTCGAGATGGATTTCGCCAACGGCCAGACCGAGGCCCGGCTGGCGCCGCCATCGGGTGCTTATGTCCTGAAGCTCGATTTCATGGACAACCTCAATCCGGGGAAAACGATGGCTGAGGCGGTCTCCACGTCGGTGCGCGTGGAGTAAACCGGGATTAACCCGCCAGGGCGGCTTTTACCGCTGCTGACACCTGGCCCATGTCGGCCTTACCCGCCAATTGGGCTTTCACCGCGCCCATCAGCTTGCCCATGTCGGCCGGGCCTACCGCGCGGCCCAGTTCAGCGGCCAGTGCCGCGGCGATGGTCTTGACTTCAGCCGTGACTTCCTCTGCGCTCAGGCGGGCAGGGAGGTAGGCCTGCAGCACCAGCAACTCGGCGGCTTCCTTGTCGGCCAGGTCCTTGCGCTCGGCTTTTTCAAACGCCTCGATTGAATCCTTGCGCTGCTTGATCAGCTTGTCGACGATGGCGACCACCGCCACATCGTCGAGCACCACGCGTTCATCGATTTCTTTTTGCTTGATGGCGGCCAGCAGCAGGCGGATGGTGCCCAGGCGCTCGCTGTCTTTGGCGCGCATGGCGTTCTTCATGTCTTCGGTGATTTGTTCTTTGAGTGACATTGCAGGCTCCTGAAAAAGCGGGGTGGATCGTGTGGATGGGCTGAAAAATGAAAAAGCCCGCAGAGCGTCCTCTTGCGGGCTTGTGAGCTGCCTGCCAAAAGGCAAGGGAAGCTGGTACCGATTAGTACAGTTTCTTGGGCAACTGCATGGCGCGAATGCGCTTGTAGTTGCGCTTGACGGCAGCAGCCTTCTTGCGCTTGCGCTCGGCGGTTGGCTTTTCGTAGAACTCGCGGGCACGCAGGTCGGTCAGCAGACCGAGTTTTTCGATGGTGCGTTTGAAGCGGCGCAGCGCGACGTCGAAGGGTTCGTTATCTTTTACGCGAATGGTGGTCATTGATGAGTTGATCCGAAATATGCACCGTGAGTGATCTGATCAGGATCAGGTCTGGTGCGGGTTTGCTAGCAAAGCCTAAGATTATAGCAGTCCGTAAAACGGTGCTTGACATAGATCATACAGGCCGCGCAAAATGCCGCGCCGCCAGCGCTTGTGCGCACGCAAATCCTGACGCCCAGGCCCACTGAAAGTTGTAGCCGCCCAGCCAGCCGGTGACGTCAACGACTTCCCCGATGAAGTACAGGCCCGCTTGCCTGGACTCCATGGTTTGGGACGACAAGTCCCGGGTGTCGACGCCGCCCAAAGTGACTTCGGCCTTCTTGTAGCCTTCCGATCCGGTGGGCGTCAGTTCCCAGTCGGCCAGGCGCTGCGCCAGGTCTAGCAGGGCCTTGTCGGTGGCGTCGCTGATGGGGCGCTGCAGGGCCGGGTCCTGGCTGACCCAGGCGTCCGCCAGGCGGCTGGGCACCAGGCTGGCCAGTTCGTTGGCAATCAGTTTTTTGGAGGTGGCCTTGGCGCGCAGCAGCAGGGCGGGCAAATCCACGCCCGGCGTCAGGTTGACGCGAATCGGCTGGCCTTCGCGCCAGAAGCTGGAGATTTGCAGCACCGCCGGGCCGCTCAGGCCCCGGTGCGTGAACAGCAGGTCTTCCGAGAACACCGTAGCCTTTTTGCGCTGTTTGGCGCTGGCATCGGCCGGTGTGCTTTCAATTTGCACCGGCAGCGCCAGGCCGCTTAGTTGCGCATAAGGGGCCCAGGCTTCGCCGTCAAAAGTCAGCGGCACCAGCGCGGCGCGCGGCTCAATCAGGCGCAGGCCGAACTGCCTGGCGATGCGGTAGCCAAAGTCGGTGGCGCCGATTTTCGGGATCGACAGCCCGCCGGTGGCAATCACCACCTGCTGCGCTTCAATCTGCCCCCGGTCGCTTTCGATCTGGTAGCCGTCGGCGCCGTCAGGGCCGCCCGTGATGCGCTTGATGCTGCAAGGCTGCCAGCGCGTGACCTCACCCCTGGCGCACTCGGCCAGCAGCAGGTTGATGATGTCTTCGGCCGAACGGTCGCAAAAAAGCTGGCCCTTGTGCTTCTCGTGAAACGGCACGTCGTAGCGCTGCAGCAGGCCCATGAAGTCTTGCGGGGTGTAGCGCGACAGGGCTGAGCGGCAAAAGTGCGGGTTCTCGCTCAGGAAGTTGGCCGGACCCACGTCCCGGTTGGTGAAGTTGCAGCGGCCGCCGCCCGAGATGCGGATTTTTTCAGCCACCTTCTCGCTGTGGTCCAGCAGCAATACCTTCAGGCCCCGCTGGCCAGCCTGGCCGGCGCAAAACAGGCCGGCGGCACCGGCACCCACCACTACGACATCAAATTTATGCGTCAAATCAACCTCTGGTCCATACAAGACGAGCATGAGCAGCTATAAAAAGCATAGTGCTTCAACCGGGGCCCGGGAGCCGCGTCTTTTTGAACGTGGAAGTGTAGCCGCGCCGCTCAGGCGGCGCGAACCGTTGCCGGGTGCGCGGCAGCCAGCGCCAGGCTGCCGATCACGTCGCCCACCACGATGATGGATGGGCTGGCCAGGCCACCCGCCTGAATCGCGTCGGCCAGCGCACCCAGCGTGGTGGTGATGTGGCGCTGCGTGGGCAGCGATGCGTTCTGGATCACGGCTACCGGCGTGGCTGCAGGCAGGCCGGTCAGCAGCTCGGTCTGGATGCGCCCGGCGCCGCTGACACCCATGTAGATCACCAGCGTCAGGCGGGCGCTGTGGGCGGTTGCCGCCAGCGCGGGCCAGTCCGTGCCCGCGTCGCCGGGCTTGGCGTGGCCGGTGACAAACACCACGCCGTGCGCATGTTCGCGGTGCGTCAGCGGCACGCCCAGCGAGGTCACGGCGGCCAGCCCGGCCGTGATGCCGTTGACGACCTCGACGTCCACCCCGGCGGCGCGCAGGTGCTCGACTTCCTCGCCGCCCCGGCCAAAAATGAAGGGGTCACCGCCCTTGAGCCGCACGACGTTTTCGCCTTCGCGGGCGGCCATGAGCATGAGCTTTTCAATGAAGGCCTGCGGCGTGGACTTGCAGCCGCCGCGTTTGCCGACATGCACGATGCGGGCGTCCGGCGCGGCAAACGCCACGATCTCGTCGCTGACCAGGTCGTCGACGAACAGCACGGTGGCGCGCTGGATGGCCTTGAGCGCCTTGAGGGTGAGCAGTTCCGGGTCGCCGGGGCCTGCGCCCACCAGCGTGCATTTTCCGTTCGTGCCTGGGATGTCTTTGCCGTTGTTCATAATTCCTGGACCAGATGCAAGATGTGTTCCACCTGCCGCGCAATCGACGCGGGCACGGGCCGCTCACCCGCCATGACCGACCTAATATAGGCCGCCGTGCCGGCTGCGTCCACCGATTGCGGTAGATCCGGTAGCGAGGCCAGCGTTCCGCTCTGCGCCTCCTGCAGCAGCCGGCGCTGCCCGTTCACGAAGGCTTCCATTTTGGGCGTGCGGCGCGCGTCGGCCACCACTTCGCCTTCGGTGCCGCGCAGCAGCAGCGCGTTGGCGTGGGTCAGCTCAAAGGTTTGCGCCATGGAAAGCGCGTATTCCGGATGGGTGTAGCTGCTGAGCACCAGGCTTTTGCCTTGGCACGGGTTCATGATCTTGACCAGGCTGTGCGCCGGGTTGCGCAGCCCGACCACGCGCCGCACATCGAGCAGGCGCTTGAGCGCCGGGCACAGCAGCTCGGTCGGCACAAACGCAAGCGCGCCGGGAGCTATGGCTTTAATAGCTGTCTGCGCAGGCATACCAAGCGCCAGCAGCACTTCTGATACAAAAAGCCGGGTCGATTCGGTGGGCGTTCCATGAATCACCACCGGCAGCCCTTCGCGGGCCAGCAGCAGCGCCAGCAGCGGCGTGAGCAGCGGCAGTTTGCGCGCGCCGTTGTAGCTCGGAAGCACCACGATGGGGCGGGCGCTGGCGGGCAGGCGGTTCATGCGCTGTTCCACGGCGTCCAGAAAGCCCGCCATCTCTTCGGGCGTTTCCCCCTTGATGCGCATGGCCAGGCAAAAAGCGCCCACTTCCAGGTCGGTCACGGTGCCGTCCAGCACCTGGCCCAGCAAGTCGGCGGCCTGCGCGCGGGGCAGGGGGCGCGCGCCGTCTTTGCCGCGCCCGATTTCCTTGATGTAGTGGCTGATGCTCATTTTGGCGATTGTCCGCGAATGCAGATAACTGCTTGTTATGAGCTTAAGCCCGCGGCTGGATGGGAATGACGCGGCGCGGCGGCAGCGTTTGCGCCGACTGGGCGCTGGGCGCAGAACGCACCCGGCGTTTGAGCTCGGGCACGCACGAACCGCACTGGGTGCCGCATTTCAGGGTTTGCTGCAGCGACGCCAGCCGCTGCTCGTCCGTGCCGAGGTAGCCCATCGTGCTGCCGCCTTCGCGCACCAGCGACAGATGCTGGTCAATCGCCAGGTCGGTCACGTTGAGGCAGCTGCACACCACCGTGCCGCGCGACTGCACGGCCACCGGCGGTTTGGCGCCCGGCAGCAGTAGCATGCGGCCGTAGGCCTGCGCGGGAAGCTCGTCCTTCAACAAGGTGCTGATCCAGGCCTCTGCGCTGGTGTCGCCCGCGAGCAGGAAGCCGGCCAAGGTGGTCTGCTCGCCGGCCCGCACCAGCCGTGCCGTGCGGCGCTGGCCCTTTTTCCTGTCGGCGTAGCGCAGGGTGTCCGCGCCGCCCAGGCCCAGGGCGCGCTCCAGCGTGGCCAGCAGGTCGTCGGCCGGCGCTTCGTGGCCCGCCGCGCGAAACAGCACGCCCGTGCGCTCGCCGCTGCGGTCGGCCAGCGGGGTGTTGTTTGAAAACGGCACGCAGCTGGCAAAGGGAAACGCCGCCATCAACGGTTTGAGCTGTTCGCGGGCCGCCAGCGCCTCGCCTTCGGGCAGCCAGGCCATGGCCAGCAGCGACCACGGCAACTCGGCTTTCAGGATCTTGACTGCCGCATGCTTGAGTTCGGGTTGCTTCGAACTCGGGCAAAAGGCCGAGGTGGTGAGCGCGTTGACGCCCGCCAGCGGCGCGCCGCTGCTGGACTGGCCGCTTAAATATTCGCCGCCCCAGTGCATCGCCATGAAGGCCTGGCTCATGCCGACCTCGGGTGAGGCCTGCACCGGCACCACGATGGAGCCGCGTTTGGACGTGACATGCACCAGGTCGCCCTCCAAGAGCTGCCGCCTGGCCATGTCCTGCGCGTTCATCTGGAGCGCGGGCTCGGCCACATGGCCAAACAGCCGGCCCAGCGTGCCGGTGCGGCTCATGCCATGCCACTGGTCGCGCAGGCGGCCGGTGGTCAGCGAAAACGGAAAGCGCGATTCGCGCGGCTCGGCCACGGGCTTGTAGACGGTGTTGACGAAGCGGGCTTTGCCGTCCGGCGTGGGGAAAATGCCGTCTTCATAAAGCCTGACCTTGCCGGTGGTCTCGCCTTCCTTGAGTGGCCATTGCTGCGGCGCCTCTTCCAGCAGGGCATAGCGCATGCCGGTAATGTCCAGGTCGCGGCCGCGTGTTGATTCACGGTGCTCGTTCCAGATGGCTTCGGCGCTTGCGTAATGGAACAGGGTGTTGCTCCTTCCCCCTTTGGGGGAAGGCTGGGATGGGGGCTGGCTGGCCGTGTTGGCGGTGCTGCCCCCACCCCGGCCCTCCCCCAGAGGGGGAGGGAGTAAAGCCTCCAGCCGCTGCGCAAACGCCGTGGCAATCGACCAGTCGTGGCGCGTTTCGCCGGGCGCGGCCACCGCCGGCCGCACCCGGCTGATGCGGCGTTCGCTGTTGGTCACGGTGCCGGTCTTTTCGCCCCAGGTAGTGGCGGGCAGCAGCAGGTCGGCAAAATCGCAGGTGGCGGTGGTGGCAAACGCTTCCTGCACGATCACCAGTTCGGCACGTTCGAGCGCGCGGCGCACCAAGGCCTGGTCGGGCATGGACTGTGCCGGGTTGGTGCAGGTAATCCAGAGCGCCTTGATCTCGCCGTCGGCGGCGGCCTGGAACATTTCAACGGCAGTCTTGCCCGGCGTTGAGGGCACGCTGGGCACGCCCCAGAGCGCGGCGACTTCGGCGCGGTGCGCCGGGTTGTCCAGGTCGCGGTGGCCGCTCATCAGGTTGGCCATGCCGCCGACTTCACGACCGCCCATGGCATTGGGCTGGCCGGTCAGTGAAAACGGCCCGGCGCCCGGTTTTCCGATCTGCGCGGTGGCCAGGTGCAGGTTGATCAGCGCGGCGTTTTTGGCGGTGCCGCTGCTGGACTGGTTCAGGCCCTGGCAGTACAGGCTCAGCGTGGCGCTCGACGTGGCAAACAGCCGGGCGGCGGTGAACAGGTCTTCTTTTTTCAGGCCGCAGGTGTTGGCCACCAGGTCCGGCGTGTAGTCGCGCACGGTGGCTTTCAGGGCTTCAAAGCCGCTGGTGTGGGCGGCGATGTAGGCGTTGTCGGTCCAGCCTTCCCACAGCATGATGTGCAGCAGGCCGTTAAACAGCGACACATCGGTGCCCGGCAAGATGGGCAGGTAGAGGTCGGCGATTTCGGCGGTGTCGGTGCGGCGCGGGTCGCAAAAAATGATTTTGAGCGCGGGGTTGGCGGCCTTGGCGTCTTCAATGCGCCTGAAAAGTATCGGGTGCGCGGTGGCCGTGTTGCTGCCAACAATGAAGATGCACTGCGCATGCTTCACGTCGTCGTAGCAGGTCGGCGGCGCGTCTGCTCCAAAAGTCTGCTTGTAGCCGGCCACGGCGCTGCTCATGCACAGGCGCGAGTTGCTGTCGATGTTGTTGGTGCCAATCAGGCCCTTGGCCAGCTTGTTGAAGACGTAATAGTCCTCGGTCAGCAGTTGGCCAGAAATGTAAAAACCCACGGCATCGGGGCCGTGCGCACCGATGATGCGGGCAAAGCTTGCGCTGGCAAAACCCAGTGCGCTGTCCCAGCTGATGCGCTGGGCCGCATCGCGGCGGCGCAGGCGCTGCATCGGGTGCAGCAGCCGGGTGTGCTGCGTGACGGCGCTGGACGCGGTCAGCGCCAGCGTCGAGCCCTTGGTGCACAGCCGACCGAAGTTGGCCGGGTGATCCGGGTCGCCCCTGACGCCGGTGATCTGGCCAGCCTGCGATTGAATCATCACGCCGCAGCCGACGCCGCAATAAGGGCAGGTGGATCGGGTTTCAGTCATGGGGGCTCCAGTGGGCGAGGGTACTTTCACGCGCTCTGCGGCGCCTGCACGGCACAGTTCTGGCCGCCCGGCCCGGCCCGGGGCGCCTGCAGATCAAGCGCCAGCGTGGCCAGCTCGACGGCATCCAGAAACACCTCGCCGGCATCGACCTTGCAGGAAAATTTGGGTGTGCAGCCTTCATCGGGCGCCTTGGCGCAGCCGTCGGCCAGGCCTATGGTCATGTTGTGCAGCGGACAGGCCACGGTTTCGCCAAACACCATGCCCTGGCTCAGCGGACCGCCCTTGTGCGGGCAGCGGTCGAGCAGGGCGAAGACCTTGTCTTCGCTGCTGCGAAACACAGCCACGGCGATGCCCTGCAATCGCGCGACCCGGCGCGCGCCCAGCACCGGAATGTCATTGACCAGGCAGATTTTTTTCCATTCGTTCATGTCGGTTCTCCACTTTTCCGGTTATCCAAGAATGCGCGCGTACAGGCTGGTCACGCGGTCCATCACCTGCAGCAGGTTTTCGCTGGTCACAAACACATCGGAGGCGGCCTTGGCACTGCTGACCCGCGCCTTCAGGGCATTGTCAAAAAACAGCCACTGGGTATCGGCCAGCGCCAGCGCCTGCTTGACCTCGGCGGTGGCCTCCGGGGCGTTGCGCAGCAGTTCCAGTGCCGGAATGAATTCATCCCTGGCCTTGGTGATTTCCTGCTGGCTGGCCAGGCTGTCCACATTCCAGGCGCTGGCCAGGTAAAACTGGGCCATGCGCTGCGACAGCATGCGCTGCCGGCCGGCCACATTGACCAGCTTGGCGCCGGGCTTGCCCGATTGCTGCTCGTACAGCCCCGTGCCTTTGTGCGCCAGGGCCAGCACCTTGCCGGCCTGGTCCAGTAGCGGCTTGCCCTGGCCTTGCGACGGCGCGGCGCCCACCAGCAAGGCTTTGTAGCCTGACCAGGCCGACTCCAGCTGCACATAGGTGTCGCGGGTGTCGCCAGCTGGCGCAAAAGCCTTGAGTTCGGTCAGCTGGCGGTCAAACAGCGCCATCGACTGGTCCAGCACGCGGCGTGCCGATTCCACCTCGACGCCCTGGCCCAGCCCCATCCAGGCCTTGCCCATGCGCTGGGACAGCATGCGCTGGCGGCCGGCCTTGTTGATGGCGTCGCCCAGGTTGCTCACTTGCGCCTGGCTGCCGGCGGCGGCCAGGGCCAGGGTGGCGGCGCAAAAGCGGCGGCGGGAAAAGGCTGGGGCAAAGGTCGTGGTCATCATGGGCTCCTCAAGCGGAAATCAGGCTGAAATGGCGGAGAACTGGCGGGTGTCGACGGCGGCTTCCTTGAAGTCAAACCACGGATCGGGCTCGCCGTCGAGCGCAAACTGCAGCCGCTCCCACAGTGCCTTGCGGCCGTCATGGTCCTCCAGGATTTTTTTCTTCACGTAGTCCAGGCCCACGCGGTTGACGAAGTGCACGGTGCGCTCCAGGTACCAGCCTTCCTGGCGGTACAGCTCGCAAAACGCGCCGGTATATTCCAGCACTTCGGCCGCCGTCTTGACCTTGACGAAAAAGTGCGCCACCTCGGTCTTGATGCCGCCGTTGCCGGCGATGTACATCTCCCAGCCGCTGTCCACGCCGATGATGCCGACGTCCTTGATGCCGGCTTCGGCGCAGTTGCGCGGGCAGCCGCTGACCGCGAACTTGACCTTGTGCGGCGCGTACATGCGCCACATCGCACGCTCCAGGTCCTTGCCCATTTGCGTGCTGTCCTGCGTGCCCATGCGGCACCATTCGCTGCCGACGCAGGTCTTGACGGTGCGCAGCGCCTTGGCGTAGGCGTGGCCGCTGGGCATGCCGATGTCTTTCCAGACGTTCACCAAGTCTTCCTTTTTGACGCCCAGCAGGTCGATGCGCTGCCCGCCCGTGACCTTGACGGTCGGAATCTGGTACTTGTCCACCGCGTCGGCGATGCGGCGCAGTTCGCTGGCCGAGGTTTCGCCGCCCCACATGCGCGGAATCACGCTGTAGGTGCCGTCTTTCTGGATGTTGGCGTGGCTGCGCTCGTTGATGTACCTGCTTTGCGGGTCGTCTTTGGCCTCTTTGGGCCAGCTGCTGGTGACGTAGTAGTTGATGGCCGGGCGGCAGCTGGAGCAGCCGTTGGGCGTGCGCCATTCCATGAATTTGTAAACGTCTGCAATGGTCAGCAGCTTGTTGTCGCGAATCGCGTCGCGCACCGCCTGGTGGCCGTGGTCGGTGCAGCTGCACAGGGCCTTGAGCTTGGGTGTGGCCGAGTAGTCGCCGCCGGCAGTGGCCATCAAGATCTGTTCCACCAGGCCGGTGCAGGAGCCGCAGCTGGCGCTGGCCTTGGTGTGCTTGCGCACCTCGTCGAGCGTGAACAGGCCTTTTTCCTTGATGGCCTTGCAGATCGTGCCTTTGTTGACGC
>NZ_JADMJK010000088.1 GCF_018780625.1 Polaromonas sp.
GTCTACACGCCGCAGGAAGGCTCGATCACTTTTCGCGGCAAGAAGTTCGACCACATGAACTCGCGCCAGGTGGCGGAAATGGGCGTGGCCCGCACTTTCCAGAACCTGGCGCTGTTCAAGGGCATGAGCGTGATCGACAACATCATGACCGGGCGCAACCTGAAGATCAAAAGCAACTTGTTTTTGCAGGCGCTGCGCATCGGCCCGGCCGAGCGCGAGGAAATCCGCCACCGCGAATTTGTCGAAGGCATCATCGACTTCCTGGAAATCCAGGCCTTTCGCAAAACCCCGGTCGGCCAGTTGCCCTACGGCCTGCAAAAGCGGGTCGATCTGGGCCGGGCGCTGGCGATGGAGCCGCAGGTGCTGCTGCTCGACGAACCGATGGCCGGCATGAACGTCGAGGAAAAGCAGGACATGTGCCGCTTCATCCTGGACGTGAACGAGGAGTTCGGCACCACCATCGTACTGATCGAGCACGACATGGGCGTGGTGATGGACATTTCCGACCGCGTGGTGGTGCTCGACTACGGCAAGAAAATCGGCGACGGCGAGCCCGAAGAGGTCCGCAACAACCCGGACGTGATCAGCGCCTACCTTGGCGTGGGGCATTAATCATGAATCGCAAAAGCAGGAAAGCTATGAAAAACACAGTGCGAATGACTGCGGCCTCAGCCAGCGGCCGCAGCGGAACCGGCTTTGCCGGGCCGCAAGCGGCGTCCCCCGGAGGGGGAGAAGCGGCTACGCGCAGCGAGTCCGCAACAGGGGGGAGCCAATAATCATGGCTTTTTTCTTGGAAACACTGATTGGCGGCCTGATGGCCGGCATGCTGTATTCGCTGGTGGCGCTCGGCTTCGTGCTGATCTACAAGGCGTCGGGCGTATTCAACTTTGCGCAGGGTGCGATGGTGCTGTTCGCAGCGCTGGCGATGGCCCGGTTTTCGGAGTGGATTCCGAAGTGGACCGGCATTGACAACCTGTTTGTCGCCAACCTGATCGCGTTTGCGATTGCCGCCGTGCTGATGTTCGTCGTGGCCTGGCTGATCGAGCGGCTGGTGCTGCGCCACCTGGTGAACCAGGAAGGCGCGACGCTCCTGATGGCCACGCTGGGCATTGCCTATTTCCTTGAAGGTCTGGGCCAGACCCTGTTTGGCAGCGACATCTACAAGATCGACATCGGCATGCCAAAAGACCCGATCTTCATGCTGGACTCGGTGTTTCCGGGCGGCATCTTGATCAACAAGGAAGACGTGATTGCCGCCGCGATTGCCGCCGCGTTGGTCATCTTGCTGAGCATCTTCTTTCAGAAAACCACCACCGGCCGCGCCCTGCGCGCCGTGGCCGACGACCACCAGGCCGCGCAGTCCATCGGCATTCCGCTGAACCGCATCTGGGTCATCGTCTGGTGCGTGGCTGGCGTCGTGGCGCTGGTGTCCGGAATGATCTGGGGCTCCAAGCTGGGCGTGCAGTTCTCGCTGACCACGATTGCGCTGCGCGCCCTGCCGGTAGTGATTCTGGGCGGGCTGACCTCGGTGCCTGGCGCAATCATCGGCGGCCTGATCATCGGCGTCGGCGAGAAGCTGTCCGAGGTCTACCTCGGCCCGTTTGTCGGCGGCGGCATCGAGATCTGGTTTGCCTATGTGCTGGCCTTGGTGTTTTTGCTGTTCCGTCCGCAAGGCCTGTTCGGCGAGAAGATCATCGATCGCGTTTAAGCCATAAGAAGAATAAGGAAACACCATGCTCTACCGCGAAAACGGCCAGTTCAAGACCACTTACCGGGCTGACCAGCAGATCTTCCCGATCACGCAGGACCGGATTGCCATTGGCCTGATGCTGGCCTTTGCCTTTATCGCCGTGCCGCTGCTGGCCAGCGATTACTTCTACGCCTCGATCCTGATTCCGCTGGTCATCATGTCGCTGGCCGCCATCGGGGTGAACATCCTGGTGGGCTACTGCGGCCAGATTTCGCTCGGCTCGGGCGCCTTCATGGCGGTCGGGGCTTACGGCGCCTACAACTTTTTCGTGCGCATCCCGGGCATGCCGCTGATCCCGACCTTGATCCTGGGCGGGCTGTGCGCCATGTCGTTCGGCATCTTGTTTGGCCTGCCCAGCCTGCGCGTCAAGGGCCTGTACCTGGCCGTGGCCACGCTGGCGGCGCAGTTCTTCAGCGACTGGATGTTTTTGCGCATCAAGTGGCTGACCAACGACTCTGCGTCGGGTTCGGTGTCGGTCAACCAACTGCAGGTGTTCGGCCTGCCGATCCAGAGCCCTGTCTCCAAGTATCTGTTTTGCCTGGTGATCCTGCTGGTGGTGGCGCTGCTGGCCAAGAACCTGGTGCGCGGCGCGATTGGCCGCGAATGGATGGCGATTCGCGACATGGACGTGGCCGCAGCCGTCATCGGCATCCGGCCGATGTACGCCAAACTCAGCGCCTTTGCCGTGAGTTCCTTCATCATCGGCGTGGCCGGCGCGCTCTGGGCCTTTGTGCATCTGGGCTCGTGGGAGCCGGCCGCATTCTCGGTCGAAATTTCCTTTCGCCTGCTGTTCATGGTGATCATTGGCGGCCTGGGTTCGATCATGGGCGGCTTTTTTGGCGCGGCATTCATCGTCGTGCTGCCGATTGCGCTGAACCGCTTTTTGCCCGCCTTCATGAGCCTGTTCGGCATCGAGATTTCAACCGCCGGCGTGTCGCATGCCGAACTGATGATTTTTGGCGGCCTGATTGTCTGGTTCCTGATCGTCGAGCCGCATGGCCTGGCCCGGCTGTGGTCCATGGCCAAACAAAAAATGCGCCTGTGGCCATTTCCACATTAAGCGCATTGAGCGCATTGACTGCCGAAAAAGTTTTTTCACCGTGCTTCAACACTTTTATACCAAGGAGACATCCATGAAGCTTTCGAAACTCGTGATCGCCGCGACCGTGGTCGCCGCTGGGGCAGCATCGCTGTCCACCAGCGCCTTTGCGCAAGCCAAGGAGCAGTTTTTCCCGCTGCTGTCTTACCGCACCGGACCCTACGCGCCCAATGGCACGCCCTGGGCCAACGGCAAACAGGACTACATCAAGATGATCAATGCCCGCGACGGCGGCATCAATGGCGTCAAGATCACCTATGAAGAATGCGAAACGGGTTACGCCACCGACCGCGGCGTGGAGTGCTACGAGCGCCTGAAGAACAAGCCCGGCGTGGCGCTGTTTGATCCGCAAGCGACCGGCATCACTTTTGCGCTGACCGAGAAAGCCCCGATCGACAAGATCCCGCTGGTCACGCTGGGCTATGGCCTGTCGGTGGCGCAAGACGGCATGGCCTTCAAGTGGAACTTCCCGCTGATGGGCAGCTACTGGACCGCCGCCGACATCCTGATCCAGCACATCGGCAAGACCGCGGGCGGCATGGACAAGCTCAAGGGCAAGAAAATTGCGCTGGTCTACCACGACAGCCCGTTCGGCAAGGAACCTATTCCGCTGCTGCAGGAGCGCGCCAAAATGCACGGCTTCGAGTTGCAGCTGCTGCCCGTGACGGCGCCTGGCGTCGAGCAAAAAGCCACCTGGCTGCAGGTGCGCCAGGCCAAGCCTGACTATGTGCTGCTGTGGGGCTGGGGCGTGATGAACTCCACCGCCCTGAAGGAAGCCCAGGCCACCGGCTTTCCGCGCGAAAAGCTGTATGGCGTGTGGTGGGCCGGCGCCGAGCCCGACGTGCGCGACGTGGGCGAAGGCGCCAAGGGCTACCAGGCACTGGCGCTCAACGGCTCTGGCCAGCAGTCCAAGGTCATGCAGGACATCCTCAAGCTGGTGCACGACAAGGGCCAGGGCACGGGTCCGAAGGACGAAGTGGGCTCGGTGCTGTACACACGCGGCGCCATCATCCAGATGCTGGGCATTGAATCCGTGCGCCGCGCCCAGGAGCGTTTTGGCAAGGGCAAGGTCATGACCGGCGAGCAGGTGCGCTGGGGCATGGAAAACCTGGCCCTCGACCAGAAAAAGCTCGACGCACTGGGCTTCAAGGACGTGATGCGCCCGATCTCCACCAGCTGCGCCGACCACATGGGCTCGACCTGGGCACGTGTGCAGACCTGGGACGGCAAGAAGTGGAACATGACATCGGACTGGTACCAGTCTGACGACCAGATCATCAAGCCGCTGGTCAAGTCCGGTTCCGACAAGTACCTGGCCGACAAGAAGCTGACGCGCCGCACCGCAGCGGACTGCCAGTCCTGATCGGATAAACCCCCTGTGCGGCTCCTTCGGGAGCCGCCAGGCGAGAGGCTTGCGCGGCAGACCTCTCGCCTGGCATAGACAACGACTGACACAGAGAAAACCTATGGAACCTAAAAAAATTGTCCTCAACGTGAACGGCATCGAGGTCATCTACAACCATGTGATTCTGGTGCTCAAGGGCGTTTCGCTACAAGTCCCCGAGGGCAGCATCGTGGCCATTCTGGGCGGCAACGGCGCGGGCAAGACCACCACCCTGCGCGCCATCTCCAACCTGCTCCAGGGCGAGCGCGGCGAAGTCACCAAGGGCTCGATCGAGTTGCGCGGCGAGCGCATCGAAAACCTGTCGCCGGCCGACCTGGTTCAGCGCGGCGTGGTGCAGGTCATGGAAGGGCGGCACTGCTTTGCCCACCTGACGATCGAGGAAAACCTGATGACCGGCGCCTACACGCGCACCAGCAAGGCCGAGATCGCGGCCAACCTGGAAAAGGTCTACAACTATTTCCCGCGCCTGAAAACCCGGCGCACTTCCCAGGCGGCCTACACCTCGGGCGGCGAGCAGCAGATGTGCGCGATTGGCCGCGCGCTCATGGCCAACCCGAGCATGGTGCTGCTGGACGAGCCGTCCATGGGACTGGCGCCGCAAATTGTTGAAGAGGTGTTCAACATCGTCAAGGATCTGAACGAGAAGGAAAAAGTCACCTTCCTGATCGCTGAGCAAAACACCAACATGGCCCTGAAATACGCCGACTACGGCTACATCATGGAGAGCGGCCGCGTCGTGATGGACGGCGTTGCCAGCGACCTGGCCAACAACGAGGACGTGAAGGAGTTTTACCTTGGCGTGGGCGGCGGCGAGCGCAAGAGCTTCAAGGACGTCAAAAGCTACAAGCGCCGCAAACGCTGGTTGGCCTAGATGGCCCCCACGCTCCCCACTGCGTGTGGTTCGCTGCCCCCCGAGGGGGCCGCTGCGCCTGCGGTCTGGCGAAGCCAGTCCCGCGGCCCCGGCTGGCTGGGGAGTTCCGCACCCACGCTTGTCGCTTTGCGTACTGCGCTGCCTCCTCCTTGAGAGCGCTAGCCATGCACACCTCTTTTCTTGCCTGGTTTTTCTCCTTCCCCCGCTGGGGGAAGGTGGGGATGAGGGTCTCCCCGAATCCGCCCTCCCCTGGCAGCCGGCATGCATCAGTCAAGCATGAAAAGCCGTCGGCCACCACTGGCCGCATCCCCGCCTGCTTTAACTCTCAACCCAATACCCTGTCATGACATCACTCCACATGGATGCGCTGGAAATCCGCCACCCAGCCGAACGCGAAGTGGCCCTGATGGCCGCCCTGCCCCGGCAGATCGCCCACGCAAAAATGCATGCACCGGCCTTTGCCACCCTGCTGGCCGGCATCGACAGCGCCGCCGTCAACTCGCGCGCGGCGCTGGCGCAGCTGCCCGTGACCCGCAAGCACGAATTGCTGGAACGCCAGCAGGCGGCACGCCAGGCCGGCGGCGACATCTTTGGCGGCTTCAGCGCGCTGCGCTACGGCGCCCATATGCCGCATGTGTTTGCCAGCCCCGGCACCATTTACGAACCTGAAGGCACGCGCAAGGACTACTGGCGCATGGCGCGGGCCATCTACGCCGCCGGGTTTCGGCCCGGCGAGCTGATTCACAACTGTTTCAGCTACCACTTCGTGCCGGCCGGCTCCATGATGGAAACCGGCGCGCATGCCCTGGGCTGCACGGTGTTTCCGGGCGGCACCGGACAGACCGAGCAGCAGGTGCAGGCCATGGCCGAGCTGCGGCCCGCAGGCTACATCGGCACGCCAAGCTTTCTCAAAATCATCATTGAGAAAGCCGCCGAGATGAAGGTGGCCCTGCCCACCGTCACGCGGGCGCTGGTGTCGGGCGAAGCGTTTCCGCCCAGCCTGCGCGACTGGTTTATTGATCGCGGCATCGCCGGCTACCAGTGCTATGCCACGGCCGACCTGGGCCTGATCGCCTATGAGACCGAATCGCGCGAAGGGCTGGTGCTCGACGAAGGCGTGATCGTTGAAATTGTCCGTCCCGGCACCGGCGACCCGGTGCTTGAGGGCGAAGTCGGCGAGCTGGTGGTGACCACGCTGAACCCTGACTACCCGCTGATCCGTTTTGGCACCGGCGATTTGTCGGCGCTGTTGCCGGGCACCTGCCCCAGCGGCCGCACCAACACCCGCATCAAGGGCTGGATGGGCCGCGCGGACCAGACCGTCAAGGTGCGCGGCATGTTTGTGCACCCGGGGCAGGTGGCCGAGATTGCACGGCGTTTTCCGGAGGTGATCAAAGCCCGGCTGGTGGTCAGCGGCGAGATGGCCAGCGACAGCATGTTGCTTCAGGTGGAGGCGGCTTCGGCGCCTGCGGGGCTGGAGCCGCGCATCAGCGAGGCCATCCGCGATGTCACCAAGCTGCGCGCCACCGTCCAGCTTCTCGCGCCGGGCAGCCTGCCCAACGATGGCAAGGTGATTGAAGACGCACGAAGTTACAAATAGCGAAGTAAAGGGATTGCACTTAAGTACTTCCCGCAATTGAAACCTGGCGGTCGCGTCCTAAACTAAATCGTTCATTATCTGGAGACCCCCATGAAACGATTGTTAGTTCTTGCCGCTGCGGCGGTCAGCCTTTTTTCAGCCAACGCCCAAACGTTCCCGGGCACCAAGCCCATCAGTTTTGTGGTGCCCTTTGCAGCCGGCGGTCCCACCGACCGCGTGGCACGCGACCTGGCTGAAGCCATGCGCAAGTCCATGGGCGGCGGCGCCAACTTTGTGGTGGAAAACGTGAACGGCGCAGGCGGCACCATTGCGGCCACCAAAGTCGCCAAGTCAGCACCTGATGGCCACACCTTGCTGCTGCACCATATCGGCATGGCTTCGGCACCGGCGCTGTACCGCAAGCTGCAGTACAAGCCCCTGGACGACTTTGAATACCTGGGCATGATCAACGAAGTGCCCATGACGCTGATTGGCAAACCCCAGCTGGTGGCCAACAACTACCGCGACTTTGAAAACTATATCCGCGCCAACGCCGGCAAACTCAACATTGCCCATGCCGGTCTGGGTTCAGCGTCCCACCTGTGCGGCTTGATGTGGCAATCGGCCATCAATGCCAAGGACGCCATGACGACCATTCCGTTTGGCGGCACCGCGCCAGCCATGAATGCACTGGTCGGCGGCCAGGTCGACCTGATGTGCGACCAGACCACCAACACCAGCGGACAAATCGAGGCAGGCCGCGTCAAGGTCTTTGCCGTAACGACCGCCAAGCCGCTGTCGTCCAACAAGCTGCTTAAAGACGTGCCAACTCTGCAGGAAATGGGCCTGAAAGGCTTTGACCTGACCATCTGGCACGGCCTGTATGCACCTAAAGGCACACCGCCTGCCGTGCTGGCCCAGATCAACGCGGCACTCAAGCTGGCGCTCAAGGACCCCGAGTTCATCAAGAAGCAGGAAGGCCTGGGCGCCGTGGTGGTGGCCGACAAGCGTGTTGAGCCTGCCATGCACAAGGCCTTCGTGGCCAGTGAGCTGTCCAAGCTCAAACCAGTGATTGAAGCTGCCGGCAAGTTTGCCGACTGATCTGATCCATCCCGCTTTCTTGCAAGCCGCCCGGTCACAGCCGGGCGGCTTTTTTTGTTGCAGGTGCGGGATTGCACCGATGGAAGCGGGCGCGGCACGCGCCTAAGCTGAGGGTTTACGGGCACCCCCCGCCCGACAGGAACACCATGACCTCATTTATCAAGATAAATCGCCGCTCCGCTCTCATCAGCGTTGCATTGTCAGCTATTACTTTCGCAGTAATTCCGGCGGCAGCACAAACCAGCTGGCCCAACAAGCCCGTCAAAATCGTGGTGCCCTTTGCGCCCGGCGGCACCACCGACATTCTGGCCCGCGCGGTGGCACCTGAATTGTCCAAGGCGCTGGGCCAGCCCTTCATCGTCGAAAACCGCGCCGGCGCCGGCGGCAACATTGGCGCAGACCTGGTGGCCAAGTCGGCGCCCGACGGCTACACCGTGTTGATGGGCACCGTGGGCACGCACGGCATCAACAAGTCGCTGTATTCCCGCCTGGCCTACGACCCGCAAAAAGACTTCGCCCCCATCACGCTCGTGGCCGGCGTGCCCAATGTGATGGTGATGAACACCGAGACCGCCAAGACCCTGGGCATCAACAACGTGCCGGACTTTATCCGCTACGCCAAAGCCAACCCGGGTCGACTCAACATGGCCTCCAGCGGCAACGGCACCTCGATCCACCTCGCGGGCGAGTTGTTCAAGTCGATGACCGGCATCTACATGGCGCACATTCCCTACACGGGCTCGGGCCCCGCCATGATGGCCATGGTGTCCGGCAATGTGGATGTGATGTTTGACAACCTGCCTTCCGCCATGCCGCAGATCAAGGGCGGCAAGCTCAAGGCGTTTGCAGTGACCAGCGCCCAGCGTTCCGCCGCTCTGCCGGACCTGCCCACCATCGCGGAGGCGGGCGGCCCCACGCTCAAGGGCTTCGACGCAAGTTCATGGTTTGGCCTGCTCGCGCCCGCAGGCACGCCGCCCGACATCGTCAAGCGCATGCAGGAAGAAGTCGCCAAGGCGCTGGGCACCCCCGCCATCAAGGAAAAAATGCTGGCGCAGGGCGCCATTCCCAGCGGCAACACGCCCCAGCAGTTCACCGACTTCATCAACGCCGAGCACGAGAAATGGGCCAAGGTGGTGAAGGCATCGGGCGCCAAAGTCGACTGACTGCACGCCCGGTCAGCCGCAAAAAAGCCCCGAAGTCCGGGGCTTTTTCAATCCGCATGGGTGCAGAAAAACTACACGCCCCAGACCACCTCGTGGCCAGCACGGTGGTTGCGCTGCAGCAGCTCAACGAAAGGCAGGGCGCGCTGGCGCAAGCCCGGGCCGTCCCCCTGCACCACGCCGGCCTCTTTCTCGGCCAGTTCCTCCGCTTCAACGGCGGCGTGCAAGGCCGCAATGGCGGCAGGCATCTGCTCGGGCAGGATGATGCCCTTTGGGCCGGCATCCTTGCCAATAATCTCCAGAACGCGGCGCCCATTGGGCTCCAGCATGATCACATCACCGTAATCTTTTGATTTGAATTTGTACAGCATTGAAGACTCCTCTGGTTAAACGTGCAAGCCATTATCAGCAGCCTGGCGCCGCCTGTCTGTAGGTCGTGTCCACCTCTTTTTGCCGCTGATGGCCAGGCGCTGCGCCCCGGCCTGCGGGCGCGGCCGGCGCTGACGCAAAATAGCAGCATGTTCAATATTGCAAGCGCTCAAAAACCGGCCGCCCAGGCACTTCGTCAGGACGGGCTAAGCCTGCTCCTGCCCGCCGACCTGACGACCGAACTTCAACTCCCGATGCCCCAGTGGCTGCAGGGCTGGCAGCCGCTGACCGATTCATGGAACCGGCTGCCGCCCGATGCCCACCTGCGCGATGGCGGGCATTACCGCCGGCGCCGGCATGGCTGCTTTGTTCAGGAACTGCCCAGCGGGACGCTGACGCAAACACCGCACCGCGCCCACTGGCAACCGACCGACTACAACGCCCTGCACGGCGGCTTTGAGCGCTGGTTTGACCCCATCGAGCCTGGCGTGGTCGAGGCGCCCGCCTGGACCGACCTCCTGGTCAGCCTGGGGCAGCTGTTTACGCAGGTCAAGGCCGTGCCGCGCTGGTTCATCGAAGCGCACCAGTTCCGCATCGACACCACCGGCGGCGTGGGCCGGCCCACGCCGGAAGGCGCGCACCGCGACGGCGTCGACTTTGTCGTGGTGCTGCTGGTGGCGCGCCAGGGCGTCAAAGGCGGCGAAACCCGGGTCTTTGATGCCCATGGGCCGCACGGCATGCGTTTTTTGATGGAGCAACCCCTGACCGCCCTGCTGATGGACGACGAGCGGGTGATTCACGAAACCACCCCCATATTGCCAGCCGATGTCCCGGCCGCAAGCGCGCCCGTTCAAGGCTTCAGGGACACGCTGGTGCTGACTTACCGGGCCGCGGGCTTCCAGGCGCCCTGACAGCGACGGGGCTGTCACGCAGCCCCCGTTTTCTTTTTGTACCCGCAGCACCCGGGACAACCCTGCTTGACGCATTTAGTTTAAACCTAAACAATTAAGGCTCGATCAATCCATAGAGTACGCATTCATGCACATTCTTTGCCTGGGCGGCGGTCCCGCAGGTCTGTATTTCGCGCTGTTGATGACGCTGCAAAACCCGGCCACCCGCGTGACGGTGCTGGAGCGCAACCGCCCGTTCGACACCTTTGGCTGGGGCGTCGTGCTGTCGGACCAGACGCTGCACAACCTGCAGGCCGCCGACCCGGTCAGCGCGCAGCTGATCGGCGAAGCCTTCAACCACTGGGATGACGTCGAGATGTTTTTCAGGGGCACCGCAGTGCGCTCGGGCGGCCACGGGTTTTGCGGCATCGGCCGCAAGCGCCTGCTCAATATCTTGCAGGACCGCTGCATCGCGTTGGGCGTGGACCTGGTGTTTGACACCGATGTGCAGGACGACCAGGCGATCGCCGCCCAGTACCAGGCCGACCTGGTGATTGCCTGCGACGGCCTGAACAGCCGAATTCGCACCCGCTATGCCGCCACCTACCAGCCGGATGTGGAACTGCGCGCCTGCCGCTTTGTCTGGCTGGGCACGCACAAAACCTTTGACGCCTTCACCTTTGCCTTCGAGCAGACGGAGCACGGCTGGTTTGCCGCCCACGCCTACCAGTTTGACGCCACCACCTCGACCTTCATCGTTGAAACGCCCGAGGCGGTATGGAAAGCCCATGGCCTGGACCAGCTGAGCCAGCAGGACGGCATTGCGTTTTGCGAGCGGCTGTTTGCCAGGTACCTGGACGGCCATGCGCTGATGAACAACGCCACCCATGTGCGCGGCTCGGCGATCTGGATCCGCTTTCCGCGCGTGGTGTGCGAGCGCTGGGTGCACCATGAAAAAATTGCCGGCAAGCGCGTGCCGATTGTGCTGATGGGCGACGCGGCGCACACCGCGCATTTTTCGATTGGCAGCGGCACCAAGCTGGCGCTGGAAGACGCGATTGAGCTGGCGCGCTGCCTTGCAGGCCAGCCCGCCCTTGATGCGGCGCTGCAAACCTACGAAGCCGTGCGCTCGGTCGAGGTGCTGAAGATCCAGAACGCGGCGCGCAACTCGACCGAATGGTTTGAAAACGTGGACCGCTACAGCGGCCTGCAAGCCGAGCAGTTTTTCTACTCCATGATGACGCGCTCCCAGCGCATCAGCCACGAAAACCTGCGCGTGCGCGATGCCCAATGGCTGCAGGGCTACGAGCAGTGGCTGGCCGAAAAGGCCCCCACGCTTTTCACTTCGTGTAATGCGCTGCCCTTGCAGGGCGCCACGCCGCCAGAGGCGGCGCATCTGCAGGCTGTCCAAGCCCGCGCAGGCGGGCTTGGAGCCGCAGCCCGCGGCCCCGGCTTGAAAGACGAGGCTCCGTCGGAAGGCGGCCTTCGACAGGC
>NZ_JADMJK010000202.1 GCF_018780625.1 Polaromonas sp.
GCGTAGCTGAAGATGTTCTGGCCAATCCAGGCCGGCGGCAGGTAGGCCAGCACTTCCTCGTGGGCCGTCAGCTTGTCGAATTCGGCGCCGGCCTGCGCACGGTCCAGCAGCGTGTTGTGGGTGTGCACCACGCCCTTGGGGTTGCCGGTGGTGCCCGAGGTAAAGAACATCGCGGCCACGTCGTCGGGGCGGGTTTTGTCCACTTCCGTTTTGAACAAGGCGGGTTGGTTTTTGGCCAATGCCTGGCCCGCTTCAATCAGCTGGTCCATGGACACCAGGCCGGGCTCGTCGTATTTGCGCAGGCCGCGCGGGTCGTCATAAATAATGTGGCCCAGGTCCGGGCAGCGGTCGCGAATTTCCAGCAGCTTGTCGACCTGCTCCTGGTCTTCGACCATGGCAAAGCGCACATCGGCGTTGGTAATGGGGAATACGCATTCGGCGCCCACGGCGTCCTGGTAGAGCGGAATCGGGATGGCGCCCAGCGACTGGGCCGCCAGCATGGTGGCATACAGGCGCGGGCGGTTGGCGCCAATCACGACCATGTGCTCGCCGCGCTGCAGGCCGGCCTGGCGCAGGCCGCAGGCAATGTGCTCCACCAGCACGGCCATGCTGGCCCAGCTGTGGGCCTGCCAGATGCCGTATTCTTTTTCGCGCATGGCCGCATCGCCCGGACGTTCAGCGGCATGCTTAAGCAGTAATTGCGGGAACGTAGTCTGCATTCCGGTTCCTTGTCTCCAGATTGAGCGCAGCCCTTCTGTGAGGAAGAACTGTTGATTTGCATGAATAGTAAAAGCCGGTTTGACGCCATGGTGTCATTGCGACGACAATTTAGGGGTAAGTCCTAGCCGGACATGCCCGCACAGGCGCCCAATTACCAGACATAGACCAGGCCAAGACCTTTTCAATCCACCCATGTCCACAGACCTGACCCTTCACCAGCGCCGCAGGACGCCCACGCCCGACGAGTTGCAGGGCATTCCCTGGCTGCGCCTGCTGCAGCCCGAGATCCGGGCGCGTGCGGTGGCGGAGCTGCTGGTGGGCGACGCGGCAGCGGGCGACTACGTGTGCCGCGTCGGCCGGCCGGTGACCTACTGGTTTGGCGTGGTGGAAGGGCTGCTCAAGATGAGTGCCGACAATGCGCAGGGCATGACCATGACCTTTTCCGGCGTTCCCTCCGGCGGCTGGTTTGGCGAAGGCACGGCGCTCAAGCGGGAGTCTTACCGCTACAACGTCCAGGCCCTGCGCAAAAGCGTGGTGGCCGGTTTGTCGGTCACCAGCTTTCACTGGCTGCTGGACCATTCGATTGGCTTTAACCGTTTTGTGATGAACCAGCTCAATGAGCGTCTGGGCCAGTTCATTGCCGCGCGCGAAATTGACCGCATGAACAACCCGGACGCGCGGGTGGCGCGCAGCCTGGCTGCGTTGTTCAACCCGGTGCTCTACCCGGGCGTGGGAGACATCCTGCGCATCACGCAGCAGGAACTGGCCTACCTGGTCGGGCTGTCGCGCCAGCGTGTCAATGAAGCGCTCGCCTCGCTGGAGGCGCAGGGTACGATTTGCGTGGAGTACGGGGGCCTGCGCGTGCTGGACCTTGTCGCCCTGCGGTCCAGTATTTTTCAAGACAAAAAGTAGCTTTAGCCCATGATTTACGTTGGCTTTAAGCTATAAAATATATAGCAAATGCAAGATTCTTCAAAACCTGAAACAGGGCCTGTGCCCGTCGGCGCTGCGGTCCGCGTCCCCAAAGCGCCTGCTGCCGCTCCCGGTGAGCCCGTGCCCACGGTGCGGCTGAACAAACGCATGGCCGACCTCGGCCTGTGCTCACGCCGCGAGGCGGACGACTGGATTGCCCGGGGCTGGGTGCGCGTCAATGGCACGCCGGCCGTGATGGGGCAGCCCGTTGCGGCCGATGCGCGGATTGTGGTGGCGCGCGAAGCCGAGCAGCAGCAGCGCCAGCAAGTCACCATTCTGATCAACAAGCCGGTCGGCTACGTCAGCGGCCAGGCCGAAGACGGCCATGAGCCCGCCGTGGTGCTGGTGCAGCCGGAAAACCGCTGGCGCGAATGCAACAGCCGCATGCGCTGGGGCTTTGAGCAACTGCGCGGCCTGGCGCCGGCCGGCCGGCTCGACATCGACTCGATTGGCCTGCTGGTGCTGACGCAGGACGGCCGCGTCGCGCGCCAACTCATCGGCGAAGACTCGGATATCGAAAAGGAGTATTTGGTGCGGGTGAGCTACGGCGCCGAAGCCGTGAATGTGCAGGCCGCTTTCCCGCCCGAAAGGCTGGCCCTGCTATGCCACGGCCTGAGCCTGGACGGCCAGCCGCTGCGCCCCGCCCAAGTCAGCTGGCAAAACCCCGAGCAGTTGCGCTTTGTGCTCAAGGAAGGCAAAAAACGCCAGATTCGCCGCATGTGCGAGCAGGTCGGGCTTTTTGTGACCGGCCTGAAGCGGGTCCGCATTGGCCGCGTCAACCTGGGCCACTTGCCCATCGGGCAGTGGCGTTATCTGGCGCCGCACGAGCAGTTTTAAGCCTGCTTTCGTGCAGCTATTCAAATACACCAGTGATCGAAAGTCTTATGCTTGAGGTAATAGCAAAGGGCATTGTCGATGGCAACACATCAAAACAACGAGGGCTTGCGCCCTATTGTTCGTCCATCGGATCGGGTGTGAACGCATGATGCGCCACGTGCTCAAAGATATCTGCCGGCCAGGGGTGAAGGCCTTCAGAAGGATGGTCTACAGTGGCATTTCTGTCGGCCTGCTGGCCGCGCCGCTGGTCTCTACTACCATTTCCGACGGAACCAAGCTGACCGTCACCGCCACCATCCTCAAGCGTGCCAGTCTTCAGGTATTGGCGCAGCCGGGGCCGGTTGTGCTCACGGCGGCCGATATTGCCCGGGGCTATGTCGATGTTCCTGGCGCCCTGGAAGTTGCCGTGCAAAACAACAGTGCAGACGGTTACCTGCTGACGTTTGAAAGCCAGGGCGAGTTTATAAAGCAGACCCGGGTGCAGGGCCTGGCCAATGACGTTCAACTCGACGCGCTTGGCGGAAGCATCGCCCAGAGCGCCAACGGCCGAGGCGTGCAAAAAGTCACGCTCAATCTGGGGTTCCGCTTTGCGCTGGCTGACGCAGCCCGGCAAGGCGTTTACGCCTGGCCCATACGGCTGTCAGTCACACCCTTGTAAGTCCGCAAGTCCGGGCGTTGCAGGGCTGGAAGCGCATTTTTTCGTCATCTCATCAAATTGATAGTTTCATCAATTTGATGGATTTCACGCATGCATCAATCTTTCCTGTCGTCGCTATTCCTGCCCTTGCTTGAGGGACGGGTGGGGCTGCTCGCTGCCCATTGAATTGCCTGCGGCGGTCGGTTGCACGCGCTCAAGCCTTGATGCTTGAAAACAAGAGGCGCTTTACCCGATCAAATCAATAAAAAAATTGATAAGTTGTCATTTTTATCAAAATTGATAAGATGTGATTTAGAAATTATCAATTAATGGATTTGAGCCATGCAAGCCTTCAAGTCAATCTGTGGTGTCGCTACCGTCCAACCCCGTGCATTCAGGGCGAACGGAGTCGCGGCGCTGTTGATTGCACTGGCTGTTGGATGGATGGGCATGCCGCTGGCAGCCCTTGCATCAAGCGAGACCAAGCTGATGGTTTCTGCCACGGTCAGCAAACACGCCAGCCTGCAGGTGCTGGCCCAGCCCACCTCGGTCGTCATCACGGCGGCTGACATGGCACGCGGGTATGTGGATGTTTTGAGCCCCGCCCAAGTGACTGTGCAGAGCAACACCCAGGACGGCTACATGCTGATGTTTGAAAATCAGGGCGACTTTTTGCGTCACGCCCTGGTCAAGGGCCTGGACAGTGACGTGCAAGTGAGCGCCGGCGGCGGCGGCGTCGCCCAGCGCTCATCCGGTGGCGGCATGCGCAAAAACCTGCTCAATCTCGGCTTTCGATTTGTTCTTTCAGATTCGGCCCGGCAGGGGGTTTATGCCTGGCCGATACGGCTGTCGGTCAGTGCTCTTTAAGTTGTCGCGTCATGGCTGCTGCGTGCACAGAAGCTCGCCCAGATCCACAAACATCTCGTCCGACTTCGGAACCTTGAGCGTGAACACGCATTGGGCGGCTCCGGTGGCGGCCGTTCCGGCATAACTTCCGGGTTGGATGTTCTCGACATAGAACTCCCCGCCGCGACCGGTCGGAAGTTTTTGCGGCTTCCCATTAACGATCAAGTCGATTTCCGTGAACTCCAAGGCCTTGGCCGCGCCCGCCACGAGGGTCATGAGCTTGCCACTGAATGCCTGGATTTTTGTCGCACCAAAGTCGACGAACGCACCGCTGCGAAGAGAAGGCGCCACTCTCTTGATCGCAGCCGGTAAGGTGTAGTTCATGGGCAGCGCCTCTGTAGCAATCGACACCCTGTTCTCATAATAGGCATTCAGGTTGGGGATCACTGCAAGGCCTTTTGAATTGGTCTTGCCAACGGGCTGACCGTCGACTAGAACCCCCACGTCTGGAACTTCCCCCACTTTCACTATCGCATAGCTTTGAGTGACAGGCCTGCTCAATCCCATACGTCCTCCCACAGCCACAATGCCCCCGGCCACCGACAAACGCTGGTCCTGTGTACGTTTGCCCTGATCTATGTTCAAGCTGACTTCGGCGCGTAAAACGGTCGCCGGGGCGTTGTACTGCATATTCGAGCGGAACTGCGTATTCCCAGTGTTCGCGTTCGAATGGCCCAGGGACAAGTCATAGCCCAAACCTTCTCCTGCCGGCTGATATTTTGTGAATCGGACTGATTCCGAATGGTTCTGCCGGTCGGCCCGATAGTTTGATGCTGCCGAGTAATTTCTGTCTAGTTGAAGGTTCAAGCTGACGAAAGCTTCTGTGCGGCTCGGGGTAAGTGCATCTTTGATGTGGCTAACCGTCGCCGTTAGTTGCGCCCGCATGGCGCCGAGTGGCGCACTGAAGGTCAGTGCGTTGACGCGACGGTTTCCTGATGCAGCAACGTTGAACGGCTGAATCGACATCGGTGTCGATGTTGTTTCTGTGAATGCGCGTGTCGTCAGCGCCGTATGGCTCAGGGACACTGTGGCATTTTGGGGCAGACGGTAACTGGCCGACACGCTGCTCTCGTTTCGCCGCGTTGTCATCACCGGCGGGTCACCCAGGCTGGCGTAGTTGCGGCTGTCATGCCGAAGAAACATTCCCAAGGCCCAATTCCGGGAGTCAAAGTTATATGAAGCCAGGCCTGCGGCCCCCTTTCTTCCTGCGAGCGTGCTCCCGGTCAGCCCGAGGTTCACGACGCCGAATGACCCGAGTACTGCGGTGAGCGTTGGACCCGTGTTCAAAAAATCTCGGGTGGTTTCCGCGCGCCAGCCCACGGTCAGCGCGCTGCCGAGGCCGTAACGGTGGAACATCGTGAACGCTGCCGGCCCATAATTGTTGCTCTGTATGCCAAACTGGCGCCGCATGGCGCCGAAGTTGTAGCTGTACTCGTGTAGACCATGCTGCAGCGGCTGGTCAGAGAAATACAGGGAATAGTTGAGCTGCTGGACGCGACCAAACGCATCGCGCAAGATAACCTGTACATTGCGCGCGCCGCCGTAGGCCAGAATGTCGCGCAATTCGAATTCGCCCGGACGAAGTCGTTCAGTGCGGATCTTTTGCCCATCAAGGTAGACCTCCAGGTCACTGGGCAAGGCAACGCTGCCGGTCAAACTTTGCGTCGGAAAACGTACGAAGTAGGGGTCAAGTCCGTAGAGCTTGCTAATGCTCACACCGCCCAGATTGATGCTGTTGCTGAAATCGCGCGACGGCGTCAGAAGGTCGCCGATCACAATGCGGCGCAGGTTCTCACGATCGTCCCGCGTCATGCTGCTTGTCAGTCGGACAAGGTGCTTCCCCGCTGCCGTGTCCACGGTGCTTGCATCGGACATGAACAGGTTGTCGCCCCAGCGTACCCCGGCTTCGGCGGCAAAACCCACGCCATTGCTCGACGCGAAGCTTCCGTTCATGCCCGTCAAGGCGTAATTCAGAAAAGCGCTGTTTGTGCTCTCACTCAACGTGCCTCTGCGCCGTTCAGCACGAAGCCCAAAAGAGCTGCTGGACAGCAACTGTGGCTCGGCGGAAATGTTCAGCGTAAGGGCTTTTTCGTCGAAGGTAGAGGTAATGCCCTTTATCGACCGGAGGGACACATGCGGTTCGCCGTCGATCACTTGAATCGTTCCTGTGGGGTCTTTGACGCCCATTGCCTTCAGGTCTTCCACTTTCAGGAAGAAGTCCAGGTCGGCGCTGCGTTGAACAAAGGCATCCCCTTTGTTCTCCGTGTTGAGGGTCACCCTGAGGATCAGCGTCTCCATCTGCACCGCAACGGAGACGGCGCTGGGGTTGGGCTTGTCTTCGGCGAGTGAGGGCGGGGAAATGGCAACCGCCAGGCACAACGCGGTGCTGACCAGTTTGCTGTTGATCCTGCTGTGTTTGGCTGAAATGGCGCGCATGCCCACGGTCAGGGGCACATGGCACGACTGACGTCGAGCTTGCGGGTCTCAGTGACCTTGTCGGTCTGGATTTCGACGTCGAGCACGGCGATTTCCCTACATTGCCCGGCGGGGAGCGTGGCCGTGTAGGACTTCAGGCTTGAAGCCAAAAGATAGCGATCGGCGATATCCAGAGCGTAGATGCGCTTCCCGGCAGCATCGCTGCCCCCAAGCCGGATAATTTTGAACATCTGGTGGCGGTTTCCCGTGTTGCGTGCTGCGATCGAGATGACGCCATTCTTCAGTGCCAGTTCCTCAATTGAAAGGCCATCGCGGGGCTGGATTGGCGCCACAAAGATGGGCAAACCAAATCGAATCAGAAAATTAATTTGCGCCGTATTATTTTCAGGGGCTTTGACGATACCCGGCAATTCCTCAATGAATAGTCGAAACGTTCTTTCACTGGCTGTAGCCCCGGCTTTAAGTCCTACTCTGGCAATTGCTTCCTGTCCAGGCTCCACGGACATGATTTTGGGAAAGAAAATCAGGTCGTTTGTTTCGCTGTATTGGTCTTTGCCGGCTGCATCCTGAACCCAGTCCATGGCCTGAAGCTGGAAGGTTAGTTTTTCTTTCCCCTCGTTGATCACGGTGACGGCGGCGCTCCTCGTCGTGGGGCCCATGTCCAGGCGTATGGGGTTGACCGTGAATTCACCGGCAAAGGCCTGAGCCCAAGTCAACAAAAATACACTTGCTGCGCCAATAGCCAAACGGCCGTATTTGTGGATCATAGGGACATTGTCGACCGTGAAATCACGTGCTCACGGGGTGACTGAAATGGTGACTGAGTCCGAATAAATTCCCGCTGGCGCATCTGCGTATGCGCTCCACTGGATAGTGCCTTGAATCTGGTTTGGTGCAAACCAGCTTATATAGCCACTGCCAGGATTGCCCTGCGGTGCGTTGCCGGGCTTGGGTAAAGAAATTGGAAAACCTGTGATCGTGTAGTTGATGGTGTTAGCGCCGCTTACCAGTTGGCGGGAGGCAGACCCCACAATGCTGATCGTCATGTTGCCAGTACCGGTGCAGTCGCCCGCCATGTTGGCAAAAGTTGTTGCCGCCACCACAGGGTAATTTGTCGATGCGTTGCTGGATGGATCAAGGGCGCCGAAATTCAAATTGAGCCCCCTCGCTTGAAACTGGCAGACTGCGTCTGCCGCCCATGACGGTGCGCTGAGAAAAGAGGGGGCCGCCATACAAAATAGCAGCCAAAACTTCAAGCCTCTCATTCTTCCTTTATTGCATCGAATCGACTAGGGGAATATCACCGGATGGCGCTTCGCCTGGGGTTCGAAATATCAGTTGTTGATATCTAGCACAATGCTGCCGGCGTAAGTGCCGGCAGGTGCATCTTGCCAGACTGCTTGTGCAATCGTGGCCGTCGATGTGGCATTGACGGCGGCACTGAAACCGGTAGCCACAGGAATAGTGAAGGCTGGGACGGTAAACGCCATCGTGTTTGAACCACTGGTAAGGGGGACGATCGTGCCCTGTGTGATGACTGGCGTTACGCCTTTCGTGCACTTGAACGGTACGCTGACTGGGGCAGTCTTATTGCCAGAACCAGCACTCTGGTTAATCGCACCGAAGTCAATCGCGGCAGCTGCAGTCGAAAATTTACATACGGCTGCCACGCTAGCGTTTACCGCGACGGTTTGGGTGTCGGCAGCTGCGGCGAAGCCTGCGGCACAAGCCAAGCTAGCAACAACAAGCGCTTTAAGAGATGCAGAAATAGTTTTCATGGTGCGGGTTCTCCAGTTGGAAATAAAATCGTAAAAACGGTTGGTATGTGAGTTTAATGTAACCAATTGAGCCTGGAGATGCTACCCCAGCGGGGTAAAGAAGCCCTGATCCAGAAATAGTTCACACTTGACCGTTGACTTTCAATGCTTTTAGCCATGTCTCCCCCTGTCAGTCAGGTTTTTGACGAGCGCGCAGAGCGCTGCCAGTCGGCTAAAAATCCTAACGATAGGCTTCTATTTGTAACTACGAGTTACGCAAACACTTTACAATCCATGCAAAAACAAACCCATTCCTTCCAGGCCGAAGTCGCCCAACTCCTCAAGCTGGTCACGCACTCGCTGTATTCCAACCCTGAAATCTTTCTGCGCGAGCTGATCTCGAACGCGTCGGACGCCTGCGACAAGCTGCGTTTCGAGGGGCTCAATGACGCGGGTGTGTATGAAAACGACCCCGAACTCAAGGTGCGCGTCAGCTTTGACACGGCGGCCAAAACCCTGACCATCACCGACAACGGCATTGGCCTGTCGCAGCAGGAGGCGATCGACCACCTGGGCACGATTGCCAAGAGCGGCACGCGCGACTTCATGGCCAAGCTCTCGGGCGACCAGAAAAACGATGCGCAACTGATCGGCCAGTTCGGCGTGGGCTTTTACTCGGGCTTCATCGTGGCCGACAAGATCACCGTGGAAAGCCGCCGCGCCGGACTGCCTGCCGCGCAGGGCGTGCGCTGGGTCAGCGACGGTACCGGCGAATTCGAGGTCAGCGAGATCGAGCGGGCCGAGCGCGGCACCAGCGTCACGCTGCACCTCAAGGACGACGCGCTGGACTACCTGAACGCCTGGAAGCTCAAGGGCATCATCAACAAATACTCCGACCATATTTCCCTGCCCATCCTGATGCCCAAGGAAGAGTGGAAAGAGGGCGAAAACGACCAGCCCGGCGAAATGGTTGCCACCGGCGAGTGGGAAACCGTGAACCAGGCCGCCGCGCTGTGGACGCGCGCCAAAAAAGACATCACGCAAGAACACTACGACGAGTTCTACAAGCAGATCAGCTACGACCACGAAGCGCCGCTGGCCACCACGCACAACCGCGTCGAGGGCGCGACCGAATACACCCAGCTGCTGTTCATTCCGGCCAAGGCGCCCATGGACCTGTTCAACCGCGACAAGGCGGCGGGCGTCAAGCTCTACGTCAAGCGCGTGTTCATCATGGACGACGCCCAGGCGCTGCTGCCAAGCTACTTGCGCTTTGTGAAGGGCGTGGTCGACTCGTCTGACCTGCCGCTCAATGTGTCGCGCGAGTTGCTGCAGGAAAGCCGCGCCGTCAAGGCGATTCGCGAAGGCAACACCCGCCGCGTGCTGAGCATGATTGAAGACCTGGCCGCTAATGAACCGCAAAAGTTCGCCGGCTTTTATGCCGAGTTTGGTGCCGTGCTCAAGGAAGGCCTGGGCGAAGACGCGGCCAACCGCGAGCGCCTGGCCAAGCTGCTGCGCTTTGCCAGTTCAACGACGGACACCGTGAGCGTGAGCCTGGCCGACTACAAGGCCCGCATGAAGGAAGGCCAGGACGCGATTTACTACATCACCGCCGACACGCTGGCCGCCGCCAAGAGCAGCCCGCAGCTCGAAATCTTTCGCAAGAAAGGCATTGAAGTGCTGCTGATGGCCGACCGCGTGGACGAATGGGCGCTGAACTACCTGCACGACTTTGACGGCACGCCGCTGCAGTCGGTGGCCAAGGGCGCGGTTGACCTGGGCAAGCTGCAGGACGAGGACGAGAAAAAAGCCGCTGAAGAGGCGCAGACCCAGTTCAAGCCCATGCTGGACAAGCTCAAGGCCGCATTGAAGGACAAGGCCCAGGACGTGCGCGCCACGTCCCGCCTGGTCGATTCACCGGCCTGCCTGGTGGTGCAGGACGGCGACATGTCGACCCAGCTGGCGCGCATGCTCAAGCAGGCTGGCCAGCCGGTGCCTGAAGTCAAGCCCATCCTCGAAGTCAATGCGCAGCACCCGCTGGTCAAGAAGCTCGAAGCCCTGGACAGCGCCGGCAACGCGGCCAACTTTGACGACCTGGCCCACATCCTGTTTGACCAAGCCCTGCTGGCCGAAGGCGGTCTGCCGCAGGATCCGGCCGCGTATGTGCGGCGCGTGAACGCCTTGCTGGTGTAAGCGCCGCACGCGGCACTGAAAAATGGGCCGGCGTTGCAGTCGGCCCTATTTCTTGCGTTACGAAGAAAGCGTTTCCCAGCGCTGCAGCGCCGCCATCAGTTCTTCCTCGATCTTGCTGTTGCGCGCCGTGAGTTCGGCCGCCCGCTTGGCGTCGCGCGTGTAGAGCGTGCCGTCAAACAACTCTTGCTCAATCGCTTTTTGCTGCGATTCCAGCTGCGCAATGGCGGCGGGCAGTGCGTCGAGTTCGCGCTGCTCCTTGTAGCTGAGTTTCTTTTTCAGCCCTGGCTCGCGACCGTCCTTGCCAGGCTCCGCACTGGTTTTGAGCGCAGTTTTGGCCTTGGAGGCCGCTGCCGGGCCTTTGCCGCTGCCGGTGATCTGCGCTGCGCGCTTCGACTGGGTGATCCAGTCGGTCACGCCGCCTTCATATTCGCGCCAGAAACCCGGGTTCTCGGGTGTGCCCTCATAGGCGATGGTGCTGGTGACCACGTTGTCGAGGAAGCGCCGGTCATGGCTGACCAGAAACACCGTGCCTTCGTAGTTTTGCAGCAGGTCTTCCAGCAACTCCAGCGTGTCGATGTCCAGGTCGTTGGTCGGCTCGTCCAGCACCAGCACGTTGGCGGGACGGGCAAACAGCCTGGCCAGCAGCAGGCGGTTGCGCTCGCCGCCTGACAGCGTGCGCACCGGCGAGTTGGCACGCGCAGGGGAGAACAGGAAGTCGGTCAGATAGCTCTTGACATGCTTTTTCTGGCCATTGATTTCGACCCATTCGCTGCCGGGGCTGATGAAGTCTTCGAGCGTGGCGTCCAGGTCCAGCGCATCGCGCATCTGGTCAAAATAAGCCACCTGCAGGTTGGCACCCTGGCGGACCTTGCCGGGCGGCAGCGTCACGTCGGGTTGCAGCTCGCCCAGAATGAGCTTGAGCAGCGTGGTTTTGCCCGCGCCATTGGGGCCCAGCAGGCCGACCTTGTCGCCGCGCAGCAGGGTGCCGCTGAAGCCGCTGACGATGATTTTCTCGGCACCTGGCTGGCCAAAGGTTTTTGTGACGTCGGTGAGTTCGGCCACGATCTTGCCGCTCTTGTCGCCGCTGGAGACGTCCAGATTGACGCGACCCACGGCATCGCGCCGGGCCCCGCGACTTTCGCGCAGGACTTCGAGCCGGCCAATGCGCGCCACGCTGCGGGTGCGCCGGGCTTCCACGCCCTTGCGGATCCAGATCTCTTCCTGTGCCAGCAGCTTGTCGGCCTTGGCATTGATGA
>NZ_JADMJK010000083.1 GCF_018780625.1 Polaromonas sp.
CCGACATGGCCGCTGGCGTGAACAGGCCAATGCCCGCCACGATGGTGCCGACCGAAGCCACCGTGAGGTAGGACACCAGCCGCGCCAGGCTGTGCGCGGCCAGCGCGCCCAGCACACCCATGGCAATCGTCACCAAGCCCAACGGCAGCAGCCAGGGTTCGGCCGCCAGGGCGGCATGCCCTGCGTCGTCGCCCAGAATCACCGCATGCACGCGGATGATGCTGTAGACGCCCACCTTGGTCATGATGGCAAACATGGCGGCCACCGGCGCGCTGGCCGCGGCGTAGGTGCCGGGCAGCCAGAGGTAGAGCGGCACAATCGCCGCCTTCAGGCCAAACACGACAAGCATCACCAGCGCGCCGGCCTTGAATAGCGCCGCCTCCTGTGGGCCGAGCTGGCCCACGCGCAGCGCCAGGTCGGCCATGTTGAGGGTGCCGGCAACGCCGTAAATAATGGCCAGACCTACCAGAAAAAGCGCAGATGCCACCAAATTGAGCACCACGTAATGCACACCAGCCTTGAAGCGCTCGCGCCCCTGGCCATGCACCAGCAGCACATACGACGCGATCAGCAGTACCTCAAAAAACACAAACAGGTTGAACAGGTCGCCGGTCACGAAGGCGCCCGACACGCCCATCAGCAAAAAGTGGAACATGGTGTGAAAGTGCCGGCCACGCGCATCCCAGCCGCCAGCGGCATACCAGAGCACCGGCACGGCAATGGTCCAGGTCAGCGCCAGCATCATGGCGCTCAGGCGGTCGATCACCAGCACAATGCCGAACGGTGCGGGCCAGCCGCCCAGCGGGTAGACCGTCAGCGTCCCCACGGCCGCCTCGGCCATCAGCCGCCAGGACAGCACCGCACCCAGCAGCACGCTGCCCAGGCTGAGCAGCCGCCGGCGCTGCAGCAGCTTGCTGCCGTGGTTGGCCTCGCCGCCGTCGTCGCCCATCAGCAGCAGCGCTGCCGCCGTGAACAGCGGCAGCAATACCGGCAGCACCGGCAGGTGGGTGGAAAAAATCGCGTCCAGGAACGCGCTCATGCTGCATCGTCCCTGGCTTTGCCGGTGCGGTGGCCGGGTTCGTGCCCGTCCACATGGTCGCTGCCGGTTTCATGGCGGCTGCGCAGCGCCAGTTCAATCACGAAGCCGGTGGTGGCAAAGCCGATCACGATGGCGGTCAGCACCAGCGCCTGCGGCAGCGGGTCGGCGACGCGCCCGGTGGCCGAGAGAATCGGGGCAGCATCCTGCCAGAGCCGTCCCATGGCGAATATGAACACGTTGACTGCGTAGCCCAGCAGGCTCAGGCCCAGCACTACGGGCCAGGTGCGTCCGCGCAGGATCAGGTAAATGCCGGTAGCGGTGACCAGGCCAATGCCGCTGGCCACCAGGAATTCCAGGCTCATGGTTGAACTCCTGTTGAGGGGATTGGCAACTTGGCAGCACCCGTTTCGCGGGTCACGGCCCCCAGGGTGGACAGCGTCAGCAGGGTAGCGCCGACCACGGTGATGTACACGCCCAAATCAAACAGCGCGGCGGTGGCCAGCGGCAACTCGCCCAGCAGCGGAACAAAAGGATGGCCGTTGGCACTGGTCAGGAAGGGCTGGCCGAACGCGAAGGCGCCGACGCCCGTCAGCCCCGCAATGCCCAGACCCATACCGATCCAGCGCACAAAGCGGCTGCCACCATCGGCCCGCAGCAGCGCCTCGGCGCGCGACTGGCCCATGGCCATGTACTGCAGCACCAGCGCCACGGCGGTGATCAGCCCGGCAATGAAGCCGCCGCCCGGCTGGTTGTGGCCGCGCATGAAGATGTAGAGCGTGACGACCAGCGCCAGCGGCAGCACCATGCGTGCCGCCACCCGCAGCATCAGCGGCTGGCTGGCAAAAGTCCAGGTTCGGCCGCCGCCGTCAGTAGCCGGGCGACGCGTGCGCATGCCGTCCATCAGCGCCAGCACGCCCACTGCTGCAATCGCCAGCACGGTGATTTCGCCAAAGGTGTCATAGCCCCGGAAGTCCACCAGGATCACGTTGACGACGTTGGTGCCGCCGCCTGCCACCGCCGAGTTATTCAGGAAATACCAGGCAATCGAGTCGTGGTCGCGCGTCAGCATGACCCAGGCCAGCCAGGCCAGGCCGCCGCCGCCGCCCAGCGCCAGCACCGCGTCGCGCAGCTTGCGC
>NZ_JADMJK010000136.1 GCF_018780625.1 Polaromonas sp.
GGGGGAAGGTGCCATGCGGACGCGGGGGGCGTGGGTAGCCTGAGTAGCTACCTATAAAATTAATAGCTGATAGCGCTCGTACTTATTGCGTTAATGCTGTTCTGTATGCGTCTGAAAAAAGGGCGCCAGATGGGGCGGTCAGTCCAGGGTGACGCCGGAGTCCTTGACCAGCTTGCCGAGCCGCACCGACTCTTTCTTGATCAATTCCCCGAATTGCGCCGGCGTTCCGCCCACGACCGGTGTGCCCAGCGCTTCCCATTTTTTGCGGAATGCCGGCTCCTGGAAAATGGCGTTGAGCGTGCCGTTGAGTTTTTCAACGATGGCAGGCGGCGTTCCGGCCCGCACTGCAATGCCGTGCCAGCCCGTGAACTCGTAGCCCGGAATGCCGGCCTCCAGCATGGTTGGCACGTCGGGCAGCATGGGGCTGCGCTGGGCCGATGTGACCGCCAGGGGCACCAGCTTGCCGGCCTGGACGTACTGCAGCGAGCTGCCCAGAATGTCGAACATCACGTTGACCTGGCCACCCAGCATGTCGTTGAGCGCCGGTCCGGCGCCGCGGTAGGGGATATGCGCCATCTTGATGTTCTGCTGGCTGTTGAACAGCTCGGCCGCCAGATGCTGCGGCGTGCCGTTGCCTGCCGAGGCAAAGCTCAGGTTGGCGTTCGGTGCCTTGGCCGCCGCCACCAGTTCCTTGACGCTCTTGATGCCCAGCTTGGGGGTTACTTCAAGAATCAGCGGGAAGGACGAGATCTGGATCACGGGTGCCAGGTCGGTCAGCGGATTAAAGGTCATGCTGCGGTACAGCGTGGGGTTGACGGCCATGGGGCCGCTGGCCGCCAGCAGCAGGGTGTAGCCGTCGGCGGGGGCTTGCTTGGCCACTTCGCCGCTGCCCAGGTTGCCGCCCGCGCCGGCCTTGTTTTCAATCACGATGGGAACGCCGAGCCGGGTCTGCAGTCCGACTTGCAGCAAGCGCGCCATCAGGTCGGTGGGTCCACCGGGCGGGTAGGGCACGATGAAGCGGATGGGTTTGCTGGGGTAGGCGTCCTGCGCCAGCACGGGCAGGGCCGCCAGGGTGCCGAGTCCAAGGCCGAGGGTGGCCAGGCTCTTCATGAAGGTGGATCGTTTCAAGGTGTCTCCTTTTTGTGGTCGTGAATCAAACGGTGATCAGGTGATCAGCCGGCACCAAACTGTGCGCGGATCTGCTGGGCGGTGGCGAGCGGACGTCCCAGGCAGGCGGCGGCCTGGGCGGCTTGCCTTACCAGGGCTGCATTGTTGGGGGCGCGCTCGCCATCAAGCAGGCTGAGGTTGTTCTCAAAGCCCACGCGCACATGGCCGCCCATGGCGGCGGCCGCCATGACGCAGGCGTGTTCGGTGGCGCCAAATGCGCAGACCGACCAGGGCTCGTCGCCGGTGTGGGCGTATAAAAACGGCACCAGGTCACGCGGGTCAGAGGTTTGCCCCGCGCTGTAGCGGCCCAGCACAAACAGCACCGACCAGCGGCCATCGGGAATCACGCCTTGTGCGCGCAGTTGCTGCCAGCGCTGCAGGTCTTTCACGTCGTACAAGATGACCTGTGTCATGACGCGCTCGCGCACCAGCCAGGCAAAAAAATCAGCCAGGCCGGCGTCGCCGATGGCGGGCTTGTCAATTTCGCGCAGTCCGACGGAAACGGCCTCGGGGCGCAGGGCACGCACCATGGCAATCTGCGCGGGTGCTTCAAACACGCCCGCGGCCTCGCTGGTCACTTGCAGCACCATGTCGTCGCCCACGGCGGCCCGGACAACGGCCAGCGCGTCGCGGTAACCCGCCACGTCCAGGCTGTGGCGCCCGGCGCTGTCGCGGATGTGCAGGTGCAGCATGGCGGCGCCTGCGTCCAGGCATTGGTGCGCGGTGGCGGCCAGGGTGGCGGGCGTGATGGGCAGGGCCGGATGGTCTGCGGGCTGCTTGTAGGCGCCGTTGGGCGCCACGGTCAGGATCAGGGGAAGGGTGCTCATGGTGCGGTGGTGGTGAAAGTGTTGTCGTTCAGGTCGTCCGTGTCAATCGGCGGAAGTTCGTCGGCCAGCAGGGCCAGCCCTTGCTGCAGCAACCGGTTGTAGCGCGCCTGCTCGGCCTGGCGCTGATCCTCGGGCCAGTCGTAAAAGCCGGCGCCGGTCTTCATGCCCAGCCGGCCCGC
>NZ_JADMJK010000067.1 GCF_018780625.1 Polaromonas sp.
CCAAAATGTCGGTCATCATCGGGCCGCCGCCACGGTAGGGAATGCCCAGCATGAACAGGCCGGCGGTCTGCTTGAACTGCTCCATGGCCATGTGGCCCGAAGCCGCCGGGGTGTAGCCGTAGTCCAGCTTGCCGGGATTGGCCTTGGCGTAATCGACCAGCTCCTTGAGCGTCTTGAACGGCGTGCCAGGATGCACCACCAGCACATTGGGGCCAGAGTGGATCTGCGAGATGTGGACGAAGTCGGTGTTGGAGTTGTACTTGGGCAAGGGCTCCAGGCCGTGGGCCACGGCGTTTGAGCCCACACCGGTCAACACCAGGGTGTAGCCGTCGGGGGCGGCCTTGGAAGCCCGCTCGGTGCCGATCACGCCGCCCGCCCCGCCGATGTTCTCGACGATGAAGGGCTGCTTGAGTTGCTTGCCCAGTTCCTCGGCGGCCAGGCGGCCCATGATGTCGCTGGTGCCGCCGGCCGGAAACGGCACGATGATCTTGACCGGCTTGCTCGGGTAGTCGGACTGGGCCAGCACCGCCAGCGGCAGGGCCGTGCCGAGTGCGGCGATAGCTGCGAATTTAACAAGTTTTCTGCGAATCATGGGGTGGTCTCCGGGTGGATTTATGTGGGAAAGGAAAAATCCGGCGTTTTGAATACGTTGTTCAGTCCGCCAGCGTGGTGATTTTTGGCTTGTAGCCGGCCGCCTGCAGCAGGCCGCGCGTGTAGCCCAGGGCAAACGCCATGAAGCGTTCGCGGTTCGGGTCAAGCGCGCTCAGCGGCACATGGTCGGGGCACAAAATGCCGGCGTAGCCCGCGCGCTGGTAGGCCCGCACGGCTTCGTTCATGTCCACGTCGCCTTCATCGGGGAAAACCTCGGCAAAGTCGAGGTAGCCGCCCTTGATGTTGCGAAAATGCACCATGAAGATGCGCGGCGCGAATTCTTCAATCGCGCGGATCACATAGCGGTGCGGCTCTTGGGCCATTTCGGCGACCGTGCCCTGGCAGAAGTTCAGGCCGTGATTCGGGCTGCCAGACAGCGCAATGAAGCGGCGCATGCCTTCGATGGAGCCGAGCACATGTTCCACGCCATTCAGGCCACCGACCGGATAGGCCGGGTCGTGCGGGTGGCAGGCCAGTTTGATACCGGCCTTGTCGGCGGCGGGCACAAGTTCGTTCACCAGGAATTCAATGGCGCGCCAGCCCGACTCCTCGGTCACGGGCGGCACCTCTTTGGCCATTTTCTGGCCGCAAAGCATCGAAGATTCGGCATCTCCCTCGTCCTGGTTGGTCGGGTAGCCCACGCCCCAGTAGCTGTGCTTGCGGTCCGCCTCCGGGCTGTAGCTGGCCAGCTTGAAGCCGCTGTACTGAACGCCGCCGCGCCCGGTGCGCAGGCCGGTGCGGGTGATGCCCACCATTTGCACGTTGTATTTCAAGGCCGTCAGGCCGGCGTCGGCGGCGATCTGGATGTTTTGCTTGAGGACTTCGGCCTGCTGGCGCGCGCTGGCCTCATCGGTCAAAAAGTCGAGCAGGATGGAGCCCACGTCCAGCGCAAACAAATCGATCTTCAGGCCGAAGCTCTCGACCCATTCGCGGTAGCCGCGCAGCTTGTTCACGTCCCAGACGCCGCCGGGCTTGACCAGGTCGGTGCCCCGGTTGTCAATGACCACCCGTTCCACGCCCAACTGGGCAGACAGGCGCAGCCGCTCGGCCGGCGGGTTGATGAGTTGTTCTCCGATGTACATGGTGAGGTGGTATTCCGTGGTTAAAAAACAGAGCATCACGACCCTGGCGCCTGTATGGACGCGCGTTCATTTTGAGTCAGGAGCGCCCGGGCATCAAGCAGGAGATCCCCGCAGGCCCTGTTCAAATCCCAACATGCGGGACAGGGCAGACAGCAGGTCTCAATCGGAAGCGTTCTCTGCGGCTTTACCCGGCAGGGCAGCTCAAGGCCCCGCTTTCACGCAAAATCACGCTCATGCAACTCAATTACATTGCCAACACCTCGGTGCCCTCCTCGTCGGGCAAAACCATCCCTGTCATCGATCCTTCGGACGGCCAGGTCTTTGACGAAATCCAGCGCGGCAACGCGTACGACATTGATGTGGCGGTGGGCAGCGCCCGCGGCTGCCTGGACCGGGTCTGGAGCCGGCTCAGCGCGGCCGAGCGCGGCCGGCTGCTGATGCGCTTGTCGGCCAAGGTGACCGAGCACGCCGAAGAACTGGCGCTGATCGAGCAGCGCGACTGCGGCAAACCCACGCAGCAAGCCCGGGCCGATGCACTGGCGCTGGCCCGCTACTTCGAGTTTTACGCGGGCGCCTGTGACAAGCTGCACGGCGAGACCATTCCCTACCTGGACGGCTACAGCGTGATGACCTGGCGTGAGCCGCACGGCGTGACTGGCCACGTCATTCCGTGGAACTACCCGATGCAGATTTTTGGCCGCAGCGTGGGCGGCGCGCTGGCGGCGGGCAATGTCTGCGTGGTCAAGCCCAGCGAAGACGCTTGCCTGTCGCTGATCCGCGTGGCCCAGCTGGCCGCCGAAGCCGGCTTTCCGGCCGGCGCCATCAACATCGTGACCGGCTACGGCCATGAAGTGGGCGACGCGCTGGCGCGCCACCCGGGCATTGACCACATCAGTTTTACCGGCAGCCCCAGCATTGGCACGCTGATCCAGCAGGTGGCGGCCGAGCGCCATTGCCCGGTGACGCTGGAGCTGGGCGGCAAAAGCCCGCAGATTGTGTTTGCCGATGCCGACCCGGACACGGTGATTCCCGCCATCGTCAACGCGATTGTGCAAAACGCCGGGCAAACCTGTTCGGCCGGCTCGCGCCTGCTGGTGCAGCAAGCCATTTACGAGCCGCTGCTGGAGCAGTTGGGCCAGGCCTTTGAAGCCCTGCGGGTGGGCCCCGCCGCCATGGACCTGGACGTGGGCCCGCTGATCCGGCAAAGCCAGCAGCAGCGCGTGTGGGACTTTTTAAGCGATGCGCAGGTCGCGGGCATTCCGATGGTGGCGCAGGGCCAGATCGTGGACGAAGCACCCGAAACCGGCTTTTACCAGGCCCCTACCCTGCTGCGCGACGTGCCGGTGATGCACCGCCTGGCGCAGGAAGAGGTGTTTGGCCCGGTGCTGTGCGCCATGCCCTTTACGGACGAAGACCACGCCGTGGAACTGGCCAATGCCACCCGCTTCGGGCTGGTGGCCGGTGTCTGGACCGCAGACGGCGCGCGTCAGTTCCGCATGGCCAAACGCGTGAAAAGCGGCCAGGTCTTCATCAACAACTACGGCGCTGGGGGCGGCGTGGAGTTGCCGTTTGGCGGCGTGAAGTCCTCGGGCTACGGGCGCGAAAAGGGGTTTGAGGCGCTGCATGGCTTCACGACCCTGAAAACCGTCGCCATCCGGCACGGTTGAGGGCCTGCCCAGGACATGAACGGCCATCACGTGCAACCGCTGGGGGCAAGGCGGCCCATTCCATGCGGTGCACCGCCAATGGAGTAAATTCACCCCAAGGATTTTCACCATGACAGACAAACCACACAAAATAATCCCGCTCGCAGACATTCGATACGCCAGCCGCGTGCCGGCCATTCCGGCCCAGTTGCTGGCGCCCTCCGGCCTGCTGAGCGACACGCTGGGTCGGCCGCTGCGCGATCTGCGCATCAGCGTCACCGACCGCTGCAACTTTCGCTGCAACTACTGCATGCCAAGCGAGGTCTTTACAAAGGACTATGCCTTTTTGCCGCAAAGCTCGCTGCTGAGCTTTGAGGAAATCACGCGCCTGGCCAGGATTTTTGTCGCGCACGGCGTCGAGAAAATCCGGCTGACCGGCGGCGAGCCCTTGCTGCGCAAGCACCTGGAAGTGCTGATCGAGATGCTGGCCAAGCTGCAAACGCCCGGCGGCAAGCCGCTGGACATCACGCTGACCACCAACGCATCGCTGCTGGCCAAAAAGGCGCAGTCGCTGAAAGACGCCGGACTGCAGCGCGTGACCGTCAGCCTGGACGGGCTGGACGACGCGGTGTTTCGGCGCATGAACGATGTGGATTTTCCGGTGGCCGATGTGCTCAAGGGCATTGAAGTGGCGCAAAAAGTGGGCCTGGCACCGCTCAAGATCAACATGGTGGTCAAGCGCGGCACCAACGACGCTGAAATTGTGCCCATGGCGCGGCATTTTCGCCATTCGGGCGCGGTGCTGCGCTTTATTGAATACATGGACGTGGGCGCGAGCAACGGCTGGCGCATGGACGAGGTGCTGCCTTCCGCGCAGGTCATTGAGCGCCTGAACGCCGAGTTCCCTCTGACCGCGATTGACCCAAACTACACCGGCGAGACCGCCGAGCGCTGGCGCTATGCCGACGGCGCCGGTGAAATTGGCGTGATCAGCAGCGTGACGCAGGCTTTTTGCGGCGACTGCAACCGGGCCCGGCTGTCGACCGAAGGCAAGCTGTTTTTGTGCCTGTTTGCCAGCCAGGGCCATGATTTGCGCGCCCTGCTGCGCGGCAACTACGCCGACGAGCAGATCGCGGCGGCCGTGGGCCCGATCTGGCAGGCGCGCACAGACCGCTATTCGGCGCTGCGCGCTGCCCTGCCCGCAGATACAAACCCGGCAGACGGCGCCGCCAGGCGCGTTGAGATGAGCTACATCGGAGGATGATTTGAACGATATGAACGATATGAATATGGAAGCGCCGCTGCATACCGAAGCGATCACGGGCGTGATTCTGGCCGGCGGGCGCGGCGCGCGCATGGGCGGTGCCGACAAGGGCATGCAAAACTTCAACGGCGTGCCACTGGCGCTGCACACCTTGATGCGGCTGTCGCCCCAGGTCGGCGAGGTCATGATCAATGCCAACCGCAACCTGGCCGCCTACGAGTCGTTTGGCGTGCCGGTCTGGCCCGACACGACCGGTCTGGGCGAATACGCCGGGCCGCTGGCCGGTTTTTTGACAGGGCTGGAGCGCTGCGAAACCCCCTACCTGCTCACGGTGCCGTGCGACACGCCGCTGTTTCCGCTGGACCTGGTGGCGCGCATGGCCGACGCCCTTGCGCGGGAGGATGCCGAGATCGCCGTGGCCGCTGCCCGCGAAGAAGACGGGCAACTCAGGCCGCAGCCGGTGTTTTGCCTGATGCCGACCCGCCTGCTGGAAAGCCTGCTGCGTTTTACGCAAAGCGGCGGCCGCAAGATTGACGCCTGGACGGCGCTGCACAAGACCGTGGTGGTGCCGTTTGACCAGCCCGGCGATGACGCACGCGGTTTTTTCAATGCCAACACGCTGGCCGAACTGCACCAACTCGAAGCCAGCCTGCCGTGAAAACACTCGCCCAAATTGGCGCCGAACTGCAGGGCTACGACCCGCAAGCCCTGTCCGCGCCACAGGTGCTGGATTTCCTGTCGCAGCTGGTCACGCCGGTCCGGGACGTGCTGGAACTGCCCTTGTTTGAGGCGCTGGGCCGGGTCCTGGCCGCCGACGTGATTTCGCCGTTTGACGTACCACCGCATGACAACTCGGCCATGGACGGCTACGCCTTTGACGGCGGCCAGTTGCAAACCGATGCGCCGCTGGTGCTGCAGGTCATGGGCACGGCGCTGGCGGGCAAGGCCTGGCAGGGCAAGGATGGCCCCGTCAAAGCCGGCCAGTGCGTCAAGATCATGACGGGCGCCATCATGCCGCAGGGGCTGGACACCGTGGTGCCGCAGGAGTTCGTCACGCTGAGCCAAGCCGGCGGCAGGGACCACATCACGATTGCACCGGCCTTGCTGCGCGCCGGCGACAACCGCCGGCTGCGCGGCGAGGACCTGATGCAGGGCAAGCCAGCGCTACAAAAAGGCGAGCTGCTAACGCCTGCGCGTATTGGTCTGGCGGCCTCTTTGGGTCTTAAAACGCTGACAACCTGGCGGCCGCTGCGGGTCGCCTACTTTTCAACCGGCGACGAAATCTTGTCGCTGGGTGAAGCGCCGCGCGAAGGCGCCGTGTACGACAGCAACCGCTACACCGTGTTTGGCATGCTGAGCCGCCTGGGCTGCCAGATGATAGACATGGGCGTGGTGCGCGACGACCCGGCGCTGCTGGAGGCGGCGTTCACCGAGGCCGCCACGCAGGCCGACGCCATCATCACCTCGGGCGGCGTCAGCGTGGGCGAGGCCGACTACACCAAGGCCATGATGAAAAAACTGGGCGATGTGGCGTTCTGGCGCATTGCGATGCGACCCGGACGGCCCATGGCAGTGGGCCGTATATTGCCGAAAAAATCAGCCACTCACCCAATACCGACGGAGACAGGAAGCTATTTAAACAATAGCAATCCAGAGGGCGCGGTGCTGTTTGGCCTGCCTGGCAACCCGGTGGCGGTGATGGTGACGTTTCTGGCCTTTGTGCGCCCGGCGCTGCTGCAGATGATGGGCAGCACCGAGGCGCAGCCGCCACTGCTCAAAGCCCGCAGCACCGAAGCGATTCGGAAAAAACCGGGCCGCACCGAATACCAGCGCGGCTGGGTATCGACCGCGCCTGATGGCGCGCTGCACGTAAAAACCACCGGTAGCCAGGGTTCGGGCGTGCTGCGTTCCATGGCCGAAGCCAATGGGCTGATCGTGCTGCACCACGGCCAGGGCAATGTGGCGGTGGGCGACGAGGTGGATGTTTTGATGTTTGCCGGCGCGCTCTAGCGCGGCCGGCCCGGCTGCCGCTTCAGTCCCCGCCTAGGCGGGTTGCTCGGCGGGGTGGTCCGGCTGTTCTTTTGCCAGGGCCTTGCTGGCGCCCGGCACTTTTTGCCGGGCAAACAGCGCGTACATGGTCGGCACCACAAACACGGTCAGCAAGGTGCCCAGCGACATGCCGCCCACGATCACCCAGCCAATCTGCATCCGGCTTTCAGCCCCGGCCCCGGTGGCCAGTGCCAGCGGCAAGGCGCCCAGCACCATGGCGCCTGTCGTCATCATGATGGGGCGCAGGCGCTGGGAAGACGCCTTGACCAGCGCGTCAATCATTTCCATGCCCTGCCCGCGCAACTGGTTGGTGAACTCCACAATCAGAATGCCGTGCTTGGTGATCAGACCCACCAGCGTGATCAGGCCGATCTGCGAGTAGACGTTGAGCGAGCCTCCGCTCCACTTAAGCGCCAGCAGCGCGCCAATCATGGACAGCGGCACCGACAGCATGATGACCAGCGGATCAATAAAGCTTTCAAACTGCGCGGCCAGCACCAGGAAAATAAAGAGCAGCGCCAGCGCAAACACAATGGCCAGTGCGCCCTGCGAATTCCTGAACTCGCGCGACGTGCCGTTCAGGTCGGTGCTGTAGCCGGTTTTAAGCACCTTGGCCGCCGTCTGGTCCATGAAGCTGAGCGCCTCGCCCAGCGAATAGTCGCCCGCCAGGCTGGCGGTGATGGACACCGACCGCCGCTGCCCGAAGTGGTTCAGTTCACGCGGCGACACGCTTTCGCTCACCTTGACCAGGCTGGAAAGCGGGATCATCGCGTCATTGCGGCCCCGCACGTAAATGCGTTCAATGGCTTCGGGGGTGCTGCGGCTGCCAGCCTCAAGCTGGACAATCACGTCGTACTGGTCGGCATCGCGCTTGTAGCGGGTGACATTGCGGCCACCCAGCAAGGTCTCGACGGCCTTGGCCACCGCGTCCACACTGATGCCCAGGTCAGCGGCCCGGTCGCGCGCCACCTCTATGCGCAGCTCGGGCTTGTTCAGGCGCAAGTCCACATTGGGCGAGACAATGCCGGGGTTTTTGGCGATCTCCACCAGCATTTGCTCCACCACGGCATCGAGGTTCTGGTAACTTTCCGAGGTCTGGATCACAAAATTAAGCGGCCGCTCGCGAAAGCCCTGCCCCAGTGACGGCGGTGTGATGGGGAACGCCGTCACGCCCGGCAGCGCGTTGAACTTGGGCTGCAATTCACGCGCCATGTCCATGGTGGAGCGCTTGCGCTCATCCCAGTCCACGGTGCGATACACCACGCTGGCCTGCGCCACGGTCGGGTTGCCGACGTTGGCAAAAATGCGGTCAAACTCCTTGAACGGCTCGCCCATTTTCTCCAGCGCCTGCGCATAGCGGTTGGTGTAGTCCAGCGTGGCGCCGTCCGGCGCGTTGACGGTGGCCAGGATCACGCCGCGGTCTTCCATCGGCGAGAGTTCCTGCTTCATGGTGGGAAACACCAGCGCAATCGCCAGCGCACTGGCCAGCATGACCGCCAGCACAATCCAGCGTGCCTGCAGGACAAAACCCTTTACCCGCTGGCCCGCGCCGCGCGCGCCGGCAGGCGCCTGGTAGCGGGCGGAAACCACCCAGCGCAGCGCAGCCCCGTAGCGGTCGGCCATGGACGTCAACACCCGCTCCATGGTGCGGTCAAAGCGGTTGGGCTTGGGGTTGTGCCGCAGCAGTTGCGTGCACATCATGGGCGTCAGCGTCAGCGCCACGAAACCCGACACCACCACCGCGCCCGCCAGCGCCAGCGCAAACTCGACAAACAGGCGCCCGGTGCGCCCGGGTGTGAAGGCCAGCGGCGCATAGACAGCCACCAGCGTGGCCGTCATGGTGATGATGGCAAAGCCGATTTCGCGGGCCCCCTTGATGCCGGCTGAAAACGGATCCATGCCCTCTTCAATGTGACGAAAGATGTTTTCCAGCATCACGATGGCATCGTCCACCACCAGCCCGATCGCCAGCACCAGCGCCAGCAGCGTCAGGGTGTTGATGGTGAAGCCAGCCAGCGCCATCAGGGCAAAGGTGCCGACCAGGCTCACGGGAATGGTGACCAGGGGAATGATGGAGGCACGCGGCGTGCGCAAAAACACAAAAATGACCAGCGCCACCAGCAGCACGGCCTCAAGAATGGTTTTGTAGACGTTCTTGACCGAGCGGTCGATGAACACCGAGTTGTCATTGGCAATGTCGATCAGCAGGTCAGGCGGCAGGTCGGCCTTGAGCTGGGGGATGACTTGCCGCACGCCCTTGGACAAATCCAGCGGATTCGCCGTGGCCTGGCGAATGACGCCGACCGCCACGGCGGATCGGCCGTTCAGCCGGACAGCGGAGCGCTCGTCCGCCGCGCCTTCGGCGACCCGGGCCACATCGCGCACCCTGACTGAAAATCCGTTACTGGTTTTGATCGCGATCTCGCCGAACTGGGCGGGCGTGAGCAGGTTGGTCTGCGATGTGACGCTGAACTCGCGCTGCTGCGACTCAATGCGGCCTGCAGGCAGCTCCAGGTTGCTGCGGCGAATCGCATCTTCGACATCCTGGCTGGTCAGCCGGTAGGCGGCGAGCTTGTCGGTGTCCAGCCAGACGCGCATGGCGTACTTGCGCTCGCCAAAAATACGGACGTCGGCGACCCCGGTGACGGTCTGCAGCCGGGGCTTGACGACGTTGTTGACCAGGTCATTGATCTGCAGCTGACTCAACGATTCGCTGGAAAACGCCAGCTGGATGACCGGGAAGGCATCGGCCTCGACCTTGGCGATCACTGGTTCCTCAATCGCCTGCGGCAGACGGTTGCGAACCCGGGAGGTGCGGTCGCGCACCTCGGCGGCGGCAGCGTCGGCGTCTTTCTCCAACCGGAAACGCACGCTGATCTGCGCCTGATCGGCGCGGCTGATGGACGTGATCACGTCCACACCGTCAATGCCGGCAATCGAGTCTTCCAGCGGTTTGGTCACCTGCGACTCGATGACCTCGGCCGACGCGCCCGCGTAGCGCACGCTCACGGTCACCACGGGCTCGTCAATCTTGGGGTATTCGCGCACGGTGAGGCGGTTAAAACTCACCGCGCCGATCAACACGATGAGCAGCGACAGCACGGTGGCGAACACCGGACGGCGTATGGAGACTTCAGCGAGTTGCATAGGAGGCGGTGGGGTCAGTGACGCAAGTTGGAACCAGGATTTGGCGTTGCCTGCAGGGGCTCAGGCAGGCTCAGGCGGGATCGCGCGGTGCCAGGCTGGCCGGGGCCGCATGGCGCATGGGCGCAGGCGCCGTGGGCGGGCGCGCATCGGACACAACTGCGCCGCAGGGGTTGGGCCCTGGCAACAGCGCGGGCACAGTCGCTGCGCGGGCAAGCACAGGATCGGGTGCGGACGCCTGAACAGCGGGCGCTTCAGCCGTCGTCGCCGCATCAGGCCGTCCGGCCTTTTTGCCGGACGCGCCATTGCCCGCCGGGCTCACCACCATGACCACGGTGCCATCGCGCTGCACCCGCTGCTGACCGGTCGTGATCACCGTGTCGCCAGGTGCCAGCCCCTCAAGAATCTCCACCTTGCCGGGACTGCGCAACCCCACCTTGACCTCGACACGTTGGGTCGTTCGGGTCTGCTCGCTGGGTCCCTTGAGCAGCTTGATGACGAATTGCTTGCCGCCTTGCGGAACGATCGCCTCTTCTGGAATCACGCGGGCGCCCTCCTTCACGCCAAAGACGGTATTGACCCGCGCGAACATCCCGGGCCGCAGTTGCAGCTGGCGGTTGTCAATACAGGCCCGGACGCCGACCGAGCGGCCATTGACGTCAACCAGGGGATCAATCGCCTGGATCTGCGCCACGTATTGCTGGCCGGGCAGCGCATCAATATTCAGCATCGCCATCTGGCCGCGCTTGAGCTTGGCGTGAAACCGCTCTGGCAGCCTGAAGTCGACATAAATGGCCTCTATGTCTTCAAGGTTGACGATGTCGGCGCCATCCTTCAGGTAGTCCCCTGCGCTGACCTGGCGAATACCGGCGATACCGTCAAAGGGCGCCACAATTTTCAGGCGCGCAGCAGTGGCCTTGGTGAGCGCCAGCTTGGCTTGGGCGACCTGCAGGTTGGCCGCGCTTTCATCAAGGGAACGCTGGCTGACGAAGTTTTGCGCCACCAGTTCCTGGTTGCGCTTTTGATTGGCCAGGGCAATCGACAGTTCAGCCTGGCTTTGCTGGACTTGCGCCTGCTGCAGCTGGTCATCAAACTGCACCAGCACCTGCCCTTTGCGCACACGCTGGCCATCGGTGAAATTGAGCCGGGTAATGCGCCCGCTGACTTCCGGGCGCAACACCACGCTGCGGCGCGAGCGCAAGCTACCCACAGCCTGGGTGTCATCGGTCAGCCGGGCAATATCGACACGGGCAGCTTCTACCGAGGGTGGTCTGCCGCTGCCGCCATTGCGGCCAGCACCACTGGCGCCGCCCTTGGGTGGCGCGGCTATAGACGACATGCCGGAGGCATTGCCCTCGGCCTTGGGTTTTTGATACCACCACGCAGCGCCCGAAGCCGCTGCGATGCCGGCCACTGCGACGACCGTGTAAATTGCTTTTGATGCCATGAGTGCGCCGGAAAAGAAAACTTGTCAGAAATGGAAACAATTTTTGACTGTAGCAGGAGCGCACAGAGTTCGCAGCATTTCAGGTTTTTTTAACGGGGCGAGCGCACCGGCTTTACTGCAGCTTTACCCTCGCCACGCAGCGCATGAATTTCTCTTCCCTTGCCACGGTGCCTGGGGCGAAAGCGCCTGACAGCGCCAGCCGGTCCCAAGGCATTGCGGTGCCATTCGCCGCGACTGGCGGGCTCGCATTGTGCGGGCGTTATCGGAGTGCTGCGGCGTTAATTAAGTTAAGGGCGAAAAGTCAGAGTCGGCCCAAGGCGCGTTCCACCCCTTTGTTGGCCAGCGCATCGGCGCGCTCGTTACCCGGATCGC
>NZ_JADMJK010000030.1 GCF_018780625.1 Polaromonas sp.
CGGTTGCCGCGCCCGTCCAGCGTGACCGTGGGAAACAGCGAAGCCCGCTGCTCGCGCACCAGCGCGCGGGCCTGGGCATACGCGCCCACGGCGGCTGCGACGTTCTGGTTCGACACCTCAACGCGCGCGGCTAGCTGGTCCAGAACCGGGTCGCCAAACAATTGCCACCATGGCCCGCGTTGCAGCGCATCAGCCGGCGCGGCGGGCACCCAGCCTTGGGCTTGCTTGAAGCTGCTGACGTCTGGCGTGGCCGGGCGCTGGTAGTCGGGGCCGACGGCGCAGCCGCCCAGACTCAGCAGCAGGGCCATGGCGATCAGGCGGGGGGACAGGGTGGGGGGCATGGCGGACCTCATTGCAATGGCAGCGGCGCATCCGGATGACGGCTTAGCTGGCGCTCGGTCGGGCTGCGGCGGCGCAGCTTGTCGAGCAAGACATAAATGACCGGCGTGCTCAGCAGCGTCAGCAGCTGGCTGGCGATCAGCCCGCCGATGATGGTGATGCCCAGCGGGCGGCGCAGCTCGGCGCCTTCGCCAAAGCCGATGGCCAGCGGCAGGGCGCCCAGCATGGCGGCCAGCGTGGTCATCAAGATCGGGCGAAAGCGCAGCATGCAGGCCTCGCGCACGGCCTGCGCGGCTGAAATGCCGCGCGAGCGTTCGGCGTCAATCGCAAAATCGATGATCAAAATGGCGTTTTTCTTGACAATGCCGATCAGCAGAAACACCCCGATCAGCGCGATGATGGAAAAGTCCATCTTGAACAGCATCAGCGCCAGCACCGCGCCCACCCCGGCCGAGGGCAGGGTGGAGATCACCGTCAGCGGATGCACCAGGCTTTCATACAGGATACCGAGCACGATGTAGATCACCACCAGCGCCGCCAGAATCAGCAGCGGCTGCTGGTTTTGCGACTCCTGCGCGCTGCGCGCCGTGGCGGCAAAGCTGCCGCGCACATTGCTGGGCAGGCCAATGTCGGCTTCGGCCTGCCGCACGGCGGCTTCGGCGTCGCTGAGCGTGCTGCCTTCGGCCAGGTTGTAGGACACCGTGGTGGAGAGCTCGCCGTCCTCGTGGCTGACCGACGCGGCGGTGGTTCTTTCGCTGAACTGCGCAATCGCCGACAGCGGCACCATGGTGATGGCCGCGCCTGCCGCCGTGCTGCTGGCCGTTGCCGTCGTGCCGGCCTGGGTCGCGCCAGCCAGCGTGGTGCCGCTGCCGCCTTTGACCGGAATGTAGATGTCCTTGAGCGACTCCGGGCTGCGGGTAAAGCGCGGCGCCACTTCCATGATCACGCGGTACTGGTTCAACTCGGTGTAGATGGTGCCGACCGGGCGCTGGCCGAAGGCGTTGTAAAGCGCGTTGTTGACATCGCGCGAACTGATGCCGAGCCGAGCCGCGCTCGCCTTGTCGACCGTCACCATGGTCTCGACACCGTTTTCTTCCTGGTCGGTGTCCACGTCGGTCAGCGCCGGCTGGCGCTTCATCTGGTCGGCCAGGCGTGTGGCCCAGCGCGACAGATCAGCCGCGTTGTCGCTTTTCAGCGTGTACTGGTAAGTCGAGTTGCTCTGGCGGCCGCCGCCGCGCAGGTCCTGCACCGGGTTCAGAAAGAGGGTGACGCCGGTCACCTGCGCCAGCTGCGGCCGCAGCCGCGCAATCACCGCCTGGCCCGCTTCGGTGCGCTGCGCCACCGGCTTGAGGTTGATGAACATGAAGCCGCCGCCCGAGCGCGAGCCGCCGGTGAAACCGACCACGGTGTCCACCGCCGGATCGCGTTCAATGATGTCGACCAGTTCCCTGAGCTTGCCCTGCAGTGCCTCGAACGAGATGCTCCGGTCGGCGCGCAGGCCGCCCCGGATCTGCCCGCTGTCCTGCTGCGGAAAATAGCCCTTGGGCACCTTGACATAGAGGTAGACATTGAGCGCAATCACCGCCAGCAGCATCGCCATCACGGTCCGCCGGTGGGTCAGCGCCCAGTCCAGGCTGACTTCGTAGCCGCGCAGCAGGCGGTTGAAGCCGGTTTCAAAGCCCCGCGCCAGGCGCCCCGGCGGCTTGCTGTGGCCGGCCGGCTTGAGCAGCCAGGCGCACATCATGGGCGTGGTGGTCAGTGAAATCACCAGCGAAATCAGCACGGCGGCCGACAGCGTGACGGCGAATTCGCGGAACAGCCGGCCGGT
>NZ_JADMJK010000213.1 GCF_018780625.1 Polaromonas sp.
ACCAGGCAGAAAATCCACTCGCCGTACTGGCCCAGCGTGGTCCAGGTCTTCTGGCCATTGACAATGTAGCTGTTGCCCTGACGCTCGGCCTTGCACTTGACCGAGGCCAGGTCGGAACCCGCGCCCGGTTCGCTGTAGCCTTGGGACCACCAGACGTCGCCGCTGGCAATGCCGGGCAAAAAGCGCTGCTGCTGCTCGGCATTGCCAAAGGCCATGATGACGGGCGCGACCATCACCGGGCCAAACGGCACCACGCGCGGGGCGCCGGCCAGCGCGCATTCTTCTTCAAACAGGTGCTTTTGCACCGCGTTCCAGCCGGGGCCGCCAAATTCCTTGGGCCAGCCGTGGCCGAGCCAGCCTTTTTTACCCAAAATTTTGGCCCAGCGCTGCAGGTCGTCACGCGACAGGCGCAGGGCGTTGTGTACCTTGTGCGAAATGTCAGCCGGCAGGCTGGCACGGACCCACGCGCGTATTTCTTCGCGAAAGGCTTGTTCTTCAGGGGTGAAAGCTAAATCCATGGCAAGTTCTCCAGTGCCGCGTTTTTAGCACGCCCGTTTGCGCCGTGCTGTCAGGCTTGAGACACGCCCAGTTCTTTTTGCAGATGGGCCAGTTGGGCCTGCAACTGCAGGACCTGGGTTTCCAGTGTTTCCAGGCGCTGCTGCAGGCGTTCGGCCTGGCCCAGCGACACCGGCTCGACTTCAGCGTCAACCGCGGCATGGCCCGCATTGGCGGGTGAAAAAGCCGGCAATGCGCCTTCGCCGCACAGCAGATGCACCCAGCGCTGCTCGCGCATGCCGGCGGCCCGGGGCAGTTGCACCACCGTGACCACGCCGCTGTCTTCGCCGCGCGCCTGCAGTTCGCCCAGCACATCTTCGACGCTGGCGATGTCGGCAAACTTGTACCAGCGTTCGCTGTTGGTGCGCAACTCGCCCGGCGTTTGCGGCCCACGCAGCATCAACAGGCCCAGCAGCACCGCCTGCGCCTCGCTCACGCCAAAGCCGCGCTGAAAATTGTGCTCAAAACGCGGCACCCGGCTGGAACTGGCCTGAAACACCAGGCTCAGCGCCTTGAGCGCGTCAATCGCCGCCTGGGCTTGGGCCTCGGTCAGCTCCATCATCGGGTCGCGGCTGGTTTTCTGGTTGCAGCCCAGCAGCAAGGCATTGAGGGACAGCGGGTAACTGTCGGGTACAGTGCGTGCTTTTTCCATCAGCGTGGCCAGCACGCGGGCTTCTATGGGGGTAAGGGTTCTCATGGGGATAATCTTAAGACAATGAAAAACATCGTGATCCTGATTTCTGGCAGCGGCTCCAACATGGCTGCCATTGCCCAGACCGCGCACAAGGAAGCGTGGCGAGAAAAGTTCGGCGTGCGGATTGCCGCCGTGATCAGCAACCGGGCCGATGCCCAGGGCTTGCCGCTGGCAAAGAGCCTGGGCCTTGCGACCGAACTGCTGCCGCACCGCGATTTTGCGTCGCGCGAGGCCTTTGACGCGGCGCTGATGGCGCGGATTGACCTGCATGCGCCGCAGCTGGTGGTGCTGGCGGGCTTCATGCGCATCCTCACGCCGGGCTTTGTGCAGCACTATGCGGGCCGGCTGATCAATATCCATCCGTCGCTGCTGCCGGCTTTTACCGGCCTGGATACCTACCAGCGCGCCATCGACATGGGGTGCAAGGTGGCGGGCGCCACGGTGCACCAGGTGACCGCCGAACTCGACCACGGCGCCATCCTGGCGCAGGCCGTGGTGCCGGTGCTGCCTGGCGACACTGCAGGCGCCCTGGCGGCCCGCATCCTGACGCAGGAACACCTGCTGTATCCGCAAGCGGTCCGCTCGTTCTTTGAGCGCAGCGCCTGAGTGGTGACGGCTGGCCTGCCGCCGCCCCGCGTGCGCGGGATGACCCCAATTCCCTGCGAGAGATGTTGAGACTTCACAAAGTTTGAATCCGGTGGGCAGGCAGCCCCGTATTCATGACAGCCGCTTGTAAATCAATCTGGTTTCGGCTGATGTCTCAACTTCAACTTCAAGGAATTCATATGTCAACAAAACACAAACTCGCGTCGCTGGGCCTGGCACTGGCCATGTCGTTGGCGGGCGCCTCCGCTTTTGCGCAGGTCATGGTGGGCGGTGCGTCCATGCTGCCAAGCAAGGACATCAT
>NZ_JADMJK010000142.1 GCF_018780625.1 Polaromonas sp.
TTGCGCAAGCTTTCCCAGGACAGCACGGCGTACCGAAAGCAGCAGCGGGTATGGCTGGAAGGAGACCACTTGTGCCGTGCCGCGCTGGCTCGCGGGTTGAAGCCCTCCATCGCCGTATTTTCAGCATCATTTTGGCCTTTTGCCCCCGCCGAATGGACGCAAGTAGCTATCAAAAACATCGTAATTTCTGACGCGCTTCTGCCCGAGATCAGTGGCCTGGAGTCCCCGGCCCGCATGGGATTTGTGCTCGATTTGCCTGCGACGCCTGAATGGCTGCCGGACGCTGCCTCGGTCATTCTGGACCGCGTGCAGGACGCCGGCAATGTGGGCTCCATCATGCGCAGTGCGGCTGCGTTTGGTTTTCGGCAGATCATTGCCCTGAAAGGCACGGCCGCGCTTTGGTCGCCCAAAGTGCTGCGCGCGGGCATGGGCGCCCATTTCTCCTTGCAACTGGTTGAAGGGGTGGAGCCGGCGGCGCTGGCGTCGCTGACCATTCCCATCCTGGTCACCAGTTCGCATCACGGCAGTTTTCTGCATCAACAGGCACTACCCATGCCTTGCGCCTGGGCCATGGGCCATGAAGGGCAGGGCGTCAGTGACGAGCTGATGGACAGGGCCAGCCTGAAGGTGCGCATCGACCAGCCCGGCGGAGAGGAGTCGCTCAACGTCGCCGCTGCTGCCGCTATTTGCCTGTACGCGAGTGCCTTGGCCGGGCAATAAGTCAACAAAGCCGGCCTTGTCGAGGGCAGTGCAGTTCTCTCAAAGGCAAGCTTAAGGCCAGCTACTGCACGTTATAATCAGGGGCTTTTCAAAACACAGCTTCGCCCAAGCGCAGTAAAAGCCAACCCCCTCACAAAAGCAGCCTGCAAGAGTCTTTACAGAGACATATCTTGTCTACGCTTGGGCGAACCGTAACCAAACCGGAGAACCCAGTGCTTTTGTCGCTACAGGGAACACATCAAACGACCCCTCCCGCCATACTGGCGCTCGCGGACGGCACGGTCTTTATTGGCAATTCGATCGGAGCTGCGGGCTCCACGATCGGCGAGGTGGTGTTCAACACCGCCATGACCGGCTATCAGGAAATCCTCACGGATCCGAGCTATTGCCAGCAGATCGTTACCCTCACGTACCCCCATATTGGCAATTACGGCGTTAACGCCGAGGACGTCGAAGCCGAAAAAATCCATGCCGCAGGTCTGATCATCAAGGACTTGCCGCTGCTGGCCTCGAACTTCCGCATGACCATGACTTTGTCCGAGTACCTGGTGAAGGAAAAAACGGTGGCGATCGCGGGTATTGACACCCGGCAACTGACGCGTCACCTGCGTCGCCAGGGCGCCCAAAACGGATGCATTCTGGCGCTAGGCCAGGGCGAGTCGGTGACGCAGGCCGTCATTGACCAGGCGGTGGCCGCGGCAAAAGGCGCATCCAGCATGTCCGGGCTGGATCTGGCCAAGGTGGTGTCGGTTCAGCATGCCTACCCGTGGACGCAGACCGAGTGGAAACTCGGTTCCGGCTACGGCGAGCAGATCACGCCTAAATTTCACGTCGTGGCGTTTGATTTTGGCGTCAAGAAAAACATCCTGCGCATGCTGGCAGAGCGCGGCGCCCGCATCACCGTGGTGCCGGCGCAAACCAGCGCCGCCGATGTGATGCGGCTCAAACCTGACGGCATCTTCCTGTCCAACGGTCCCGGCGATCCGCAGCCTTGCGACTACGCCATTGCGGCTGTGCGCGAATTGATTGAAACGGGTATTCCGACCTTCGGCATCTGCCTGGGTCACCAGATCATGGCGCTGGCCAGTGGTGCCACGACCTTCAAGATGAAGTTCGGCCACCACGGCGCCAATCATCCGGTGAAAGACCTGGACAACGGCCGGGTCAGCATCACCAGCCAGAACCACGGTTTTGCGGTCGATGAAAAAAGCCTTCCCGCCAACCTGCGCGCCACCCACATCAGCTTGTTTGACGGCACCCTGCAGGGCTTGGCCCGCACCGACAAGCCAGCGTTCTGCTTTCAAGGCCACCCCGAAGCGTCGCCCGGCCCCCACGATATTTCCTATTTGTTCGACCGCTTCACGGCACTGATGGAGCAACACAAACATGCCTAAGCGTACAGACATCAAATCCGTTCTCATCATTGGCGC
>NZ_JADMJK010000249.1 GCF_018780625.1 Polaromonas sp.
TGCGGCCTCTGACGCTTATCACCGCCTTGCTGGCGCTCATTGCCGCGTTGGTGGGTTTGTTTCCCAGCCAGAAGCGATTGACGGCGCTTTCCAGTCAACGCGAGTCAGATGCCTTGTCCATTGCCTACCTGCAGTTGCTTTTGCGGGTGCACCCGGACGATGACGCGCTCAGGCGCGCCCTGGCGCACAACCTGGCGACGGCCGGAAAATGGGCCGACGCGCGCAGCGTGCTGGCGCCCTTGCTGGGTCAGCCCCACGAAGGCGGAAGGCGTGCGCGCATGGAAGCGCTTGAGATTGACTTCCTGGTCGCCAAATCCCTGGCAACAGGCAGCGCGGACCGAACCGGACTGCGCAATGACATCGCCCGTCAAATCGAAAATCTCCGCACGGAAACCAGCGACCATGGCTCGCTGGGGCGCCTGGCGGACATCAGCCTGGCGATGGCTCTGCCCAATGTGGCGGCACGGATTTACCAGAAACTTGCCGCCATCGACCCGGCCGGGCGGCAACGCTGGCTGGATCTGGCCGCCACGCAATTCCTTGCCAGCGGCGCCCCCGACCTGGCCGCGCGCGCCTACCAGGAGGCGGCCCAAATCGCGCAGGACGACGTGGAGGGCCAGCGCAAATACACGCTGCAGGCGATCGATGCCTACCTGGCGGCCGGGCAGGGCGCACAGGCACTGGCGCTGGCTGAAGCGTCCGCGCCGCATTTTGCCGGCGATCTGGCCTTCATGCGGCGCATGGTGGCGATGGCATTGGCGCAAAACGACACCGCCCAGGCGCAGCGGGCCGGCCGGGCATTGGTGGCGCTGGCGCCAGACGATGCCGACATCCTGTCGCAGCAAGTGGAGGTGGAAATTGCCGCGAAAGACCTTCTGGCGGCGCTTGCGCTGGCGACCCGCCTGGTGGCGCTGGAGCCCGCCAACAATGAAAAACGCACCCGCATGGCACAGCTTGCCGAGTGGGCCGGAAAGCAGGACATCGCGCTGGAGCAATGGCTCTGGCTGGCCCGCGAGCCGTCGGGCTCCGAGGCGCGGGCCAACGCCATGCGCCTGGCGCTTGGAAAGGAAGATGACGCCCTGTGGCTGGCGCTGGCCGGGCCGGTGTTCCAGGCGCGGCCCATGAAACCGGAAGAGTCCGCCGTGCTGGTCGCCATTGAGCAGCGCGGCCGTGCGCCCAAGCAGTTGGTGGCGTTTTTGCAGAACTACGCCAAGCGCCATCCCTTGCAGCGCGCGCAGTGGGAAACGCTGGCGAACGCGCAGGAACAGCAGGGCGACCTGCCGGCGGCCATCGCCAGCTGGCGGGCCATGAGCCCGCAGCTGATCAGCCCGCCCGAATCGGCGCGCCGCCAGGCCGGGTTGCTGCTGCGCGCCCAGCGGCCGGACGAGGCGTGGGCGGCGCTGCAGGAGGCGCGCGCTGGCGCCGCGCCAAGCGAGGAGGCTTACTGGCAGGCCTACGGCGACGCCGCATGGGCGCGCGAATCAAAGCCTGAAGCGCTGCTGGCGTACCGCACCGCGTGGGAAGGCGGCTCGTCGAATGCCCGGGCGATTGAAAGGCTGATCGCGCTCTATAACGCCAGCGCCCAGCCGGAACAGGCCATTGCGGTGGGCAAGCAGGCTTACCTGCGGCTGGCCGAGGCCCGCTGGTTGCTGCTGGCGATGGACGCGGCCTCCCAGGCGTCCCGCTGGGAGGCGTCGCGCGATTTGTCGAGCCTGGCGCAGCGCGACGAAGTGAAGTTCGCAGGCAGCGAAATGTACTGGCTGCTGGAGGCCAACATCGCCAGCCATGACGGCCGCAAGGCGCGCGCGCGCAAGGCCTACATGCAGGCCCTGGCGCTCAATCCGGCCGCCGTGCCGACGCGGGTGCAGCTCTTGTGGTTTGAGCACGACTACGGTGACGCGCAGCAGCTTGGCGAGCATGTCGCGAAATGGCAGTCCGACGCGCAGGCCGAGCCCGCCTACTGGCCTGTCTATTCGGTGGCCCTGCTCAAGCTCAACCGGGTCGATGAGTCGCTGGCGTGGTTTGAAAAGCAGGCCGCTGCCAAGCCCGATGACTATGTGTGGCAGGTAGGTTATTTCGACGCGCTTGCCGACGCCGGGGGCGGCGATGCGGCGCAGCGCCTGCGCGCCGGGATGATGCCGC
>NZ_JADMJK010000172.1 GCF_018780625.1 Polaromonas sp.
CGCTCCCGCCTGAGCTTGGTCAGCAAGGCGGCGCCCAGCCACAGCTCGTACAGCGTCAGCGCGGTCTGGGGTGCATTGAGCGTGCCCGGCAGCGAGCCATCAGCGGCGCCCTGCCCGATGCAGTCGGCCAGCCGCGCGATGATCTGGTGGGTGCCGCCCAGCAAGGCCACGCGCATGGCTTCGGACATGTCGGAGACCTCGCCGCTGAGCTTGACCACCAGGCAGTTGCATTCCGGGCTGTCGCTGACGCCGGTGTCCATCCAGCTCTGCCAGTAGCGCATCAGGCGCTGCGCCGCCGCGCTGCCGTCAGGCGCCAGCAGGGCGTCTACATGCGCCAGGTAGTCTGAAAGGTAGCCGGCGACCAGCGCCTCGCCAAACGCTTCCTTGGACTTGAAGTAGTAGTAAAACGAGCCTTTCGGCACGCGGGCGGTGGACAGGATTTCATTCAGGCCCACGGCCGAGAACCCCTTGCCCAAAATAATGGACCGTCCCGTATTGAGGATGTGCTGGCGGACATCCGTGTGGTCGTGTTGCATGCCGCGAGTCTACACCAAAAAGTAGACCAGTCGTCTAGTAACTTGAATCCACCGTGGGGCAGTCCTATAATTTTCAATTTCCCACAAGCGATCCGACATGTTCCTCCATTTCCAGCTGAACGCCCTTTCCTGCATCACCGCCGCCGTGCTGGCCCTGGCCGCTTCCATGGCCCAGGCTCAGGAGCTGCAAACCGTGAAAATCGCCCACGCCGGCCCCACCTCGGGCGGCATTGCGCACATCGGCAAGGACACCGAAAACGGCGTGCACCTGGCGATTGACGAACTCAATGCCCAGAACCTCGTGATTGGCGGCAAAAAGATCAAGTTCGAGCTGGTGGCCGAAGACGACGCCGGCGACCCGCGCCAGGCCACCGCCGTGGCCCAGAAGCTGTGCGACAGCAAGGTCGCGGGCGTGGTGGGCCACCTGCAGTCCGGCACCACCATTCCGGCATCCACCGTGTACAACAAGTGCGGCATCCCGCACATCACGGCCTCTGCCACCAACCCCGACCTGGCCAAGCCGGGCTACAAGACCAGCTTTCGCCTGATTGCCAATGACAACGCGCTGGGCGCTGCGCTGGCGATCTTTGCCCACGACGCGCTCAAGCTCAAGCGCGTGGCCATCATCGACGACCGCACGGCCTACGGCCAGGGTGTGGCCGACGTGTTCAAGGCCACGGCCAGGCAAAAAGGCATGGAAGTGGTCGGCGAGGAATTCACCAGCGACAAGGCCACCGACTTCATGGCCATCCTGACCAGCATCAAGAGCAAAAAGCCCGACGCCATCTTTTTTGGTGGCCTGGACGCGCAGGCCGGCCCGATGCTGCGCCAGATGGAGCAGCTGGGCTTGTCCAGCGTGAAGTTCTTTGGCGGCGACGCGCTGTGCACCGAAAAGCTGCCCGAGTTGTCGAGCAAGGCCGCATCGCTCAAAAACGTGACCTGCGCCACCGGCGGCGCGTCGCTGCAAAAAATGCAGGGCGGCGCCGAGTGGAAGAAAAGGTACGACGCGAAGTTCCCGGGCCAGTTCCAGATCTACAGCCCCTACGCCTACGACGCGACCTTTGTGCTGGTCGACGCCATGAAGCGCGCCAACTCGACAGATCCCAAGGCCTACCTGCCCTTCATCGGCAAAACCCAGTTCAAGGGCGTGACCGCCAACATCGCCTTTACCAGCCAGGGCGAATTGACCAAGCCGGCCGTGACGCTCTACACCTACAAGAACAACGTGCGGGTGGCGCTGAACTGATCTGATGACTGGCCGCATGGCCTTTCACGGCGCGGCAAGCCACAAACAGGGGGGCGAGGTGCTCTCGCCTCACGCGCATTGGGCTGAAACACCTGTGAGTATTGTTACTTTGTCCTACAACGCCGCATGGGGTTGGGCCGCTATGCTCGACATCGATACGTAGCCATGGAACCCCGTTGTACGTACCTGGAAACTATATTTACAGAGGAATTGATATGAAGCTGCTTAATAATTTGAAATTGGTCCTGGGCGGCGTCGCCGTGGCGAGTCTTGCGGCCTGTGGCGGCGGTGGCGGCGGAAGCACTGCCGAGACCGGCACCCTGCGCCTGGCACTGACCGACGCGCCGGCCTGCGGCTAT
>NZ_JADMJK010000234.1 GCF_018780625.1 Polaromonas sp.
AGCTGATGCTGGTAAAGGTCTTGCCGCTGCCGGTGGCCATCTGGATCAGGGCGCGGGGCTTGTTGGCCTTGAGCGAGGCTTCCAGATTGCGGATGGCGATGATCTGGGCGGGCCACAGGCCTTCTTCGATCAGCGGCGGCATGGTCTGCAGGCGGCCGAGGAAGGTGGGTGCGCAGGAAGCGGCGACATTGGCAAAACCGGAGTTCCCCTCATTGGCCGTGCTGGGTGTTCCCGCACCCGTGCCGGAGTGCACAGCCGCAGAGGACTCCCAGCCTTTGGCGGGCAGGTCTCTCAAGAATGCGGCCAGGGTCTCGGGCCGGTGAAAGGCAAACACGGCGCGGGCGCGCGGCTGCGGGTCCAGCCCCTGGGTGAAGTGGGTCTCGATGCCGGTGGATTCGTAGCTGAACGGCAAGGGGCGATGCCAGGCCGGCAGGGTGGCGGGCAGGCCTTGGGTGTAGCGGGCGGACTGCACTTCCACGCCAGTGAGGGTGGAGCCCTCTTTTTTGGCCTCGATCACGCCAGCGGCTTTGCCGTCAATGTAGAGCAGGTAGTCGGCAAAGCCGTAGCCGCTATTAAGGGGAAACTCACGCAGCGCCACGCCCCGGGCGGCGTGGATGTTGGCTTGATCCATATTGCAGACGTGCCAACCAGCTTGGTTTAATAGCGTGTCAATGTTGACTCTGGCTTTTTGCTCTGGCGTCATGCGGCTCCCTTTGCCAGCCATTCTATGTGCGCAAAGGAGCTGGTTCGCGCGACTGCATCTATCGACAGACGCCTGCAAAACCCAATGACCCTTGAATCAACCAGGTGCTGAATCCAGCCAGTTCTCAATGGCTGGATAACAGGCGCCCACCGGCGCCCTCCCCCGTTATTCCACCGTCACGCTTTTAGCCAGGTTGCGCGGCTTGTCAACGTCCGTGCCGCGCGCGCAGGCGGTGTGATAGGCCAGCAACTGCAGTGGCACCACATGCAGCAGCGGGCTCAAGGCGCCGTAGTGCTCGGGCATGCGGATGACGTGAATGCCTTCGCTGCTGACGATGCGGCTGTCGGCATCGGCCAGCACATACAGCACGCCGCCGCGCGCGCGCACTTCCTGCATGTTGCTTTTGAGCTTTTCCAGCAGACTGTCGTTGGGCGCGACCGTGACCACCGGCATGGCGCTGGTGACCAGCGCCAGCGGGCCGTGCTTGAGCTCGCCGGCGGCGTAGGCCTCGGCGTGAATGTAGGTGATTTCCTTGAGCTTGAGCGCGCCTTCCAGGGCAATCGGGTAATGCAGGCCGCGCCCCAGGAACAGGGCGTTTTCCATTTTGGCGAAGTCTTCGGCCCAGCTGATGACCTGGGGTTCGAGCGCCAGCACGGCTTGCAGCGCGGCGGGCAGGTGGCGCATGGCCTTGAGGTGGCCGGCTTCCTCTTCTTCGCTGAGCCGGCCCTTGGACTGGGCCAGCGCCAGCGTCAGCAGGAACAGGCCGGCCAGCTGGGTGGTGAAGGCTTTGGTCGAGGCCACGCCGATCTCGATGCCGGCGCGCGTGATGTAGGCGAGCTTGCATTCGCGCACCATGGCCGAGGTGGCGACGTTGCAGATCGTCAGGGTTTGCGTCATGCCCAGGCCTTGCGCATGGCGCAGCGCGGCCAGCGTGTCGGCGGTCTCGCCGCTTTGGGTGATGGTGACGACCAGCGTGCGCGGGTTGGGCACCGAGGTGCGGTAGCGGTATTCGCTGGCCACTTCAACCTGGGTCGGGATTTGGGCAATCGATTCGAGCCAGTACTTGGCCGCGCAGCCGCTGTAGTAGCTGGTGCCGCAGGCCAAAATCAGCACCGAGTCGATGTCCTTGAAGGTTCGGTACGCCTCATCGCCAAACAGCTCGGGCACGATGCCTTTCACGCCCTCGAGCGTGTCGGCAATGGCGCGCGGCTGCTCGAAGATTTCCTTTTGCATGTAGTGGCGGTAGGGGCCGAGTTCGGCCGCGCCGCTGTGGGCGTGGACGGTCTTGACCTCGCGCTCCACGCGCTGGTGGTGGCGGTCAAACACCCAGTACTTGCCCAGCTGCAGGTCGATCAGGTCGCCTTCTTCAAGGTACACGATCTGGTCAGTCACGCCGGCGAGCGCCATGGCATCGCTGGCCAGGAAATTTTCGGAGTCGCCCCGGCCCACGCCCAGGATCAAAGGGGACCCGGCGCGGGCGCCCACCACGCGGTGCGGCTCGTCCTTGCAGAACGCGGCAATGGCGTAGGCGCCGTGCAATTGCGCCACGGTGGCCTTGAGGGCTTCAAACAAGTCGCCGTCATACAGGCTGTCCATCAGGTGCACGATGACCTCGGTGTCGGTCTGGCTTTCAAACACATAGCCTTTGGCCTGCAGGGCGGCGCGCAGTTCGTCGTGGTTTTCAATGATGCCGTTGTGCACCAGCGCCACCTTGCCGGGGCGGCTTGCACTGTTGGCGCCCGTGCCGTGGCTGAAATGCGGGTGGGCGTTGTGGATGGCCGGCGCGCCGTGCGTGGCCCAGCGGGTGTGCGCAATGCCGGTGCCGCTTGCCAGGTGGTCGCTGTCTACCTGGGCCTGCAGCTCGGCCACGCGCGAGGTGCTGCGCGCACGCTTGAGCCCGTCGGCATACACGGCCACGCCGCAGGAGTCGTAGCCCCGGTATTCAAGCCGCTGCAGGCCCTGCACCAGGATGGGAACAATATTTCGGGTAGAAACCGCCGCAACAATACCGCACATAAAAGCACTCCAGAAAAAGACAATGCGCCGATGCTACGACTTCGCCATTTTTTAATGTGATTGATTTATGTACTTATATGGAATTAAATTTCACCAATTCAAATAAATAGAATTTAAGTTCATTTATGATAAAAAAATGGAAGAATTAAGCATAGACGCCACCGACATCAAACTGCTGGACGCCCTGCAGCAAGACGCCTCGCTCAGCAACCAGGCCCTGGCAGAGCGCGTGCATATATCGCCGCCAACCTGTCTGCGGCGCGTCAAGCGGCTGCGCGACGCCGGACTGATCGAACGCGAGATCGCCCTGCTCAGCCCCGACAAGCTGGCCGCCGTGCTGGGCCACGGGCTGACGGCGCTGGTCGAGATTTCGCTAGACCGGCAGGGCGCAGAGCAACTGGAGATGTTTGAGGCGCGCGTGGTGCTGGATGACGCGGTGCAGCAGTGCTACCGCGTGTCGCCGGGGCCGGACTTTATCCTGGTGGTGCATGTGGCCGACATGCCGGCCTACCTGGCGCTTTCGCAGCGGCTGTTCACCAGCGATGCGAACGTGCGCAATGTGAAGGCCTTCTTCAGCACCAAACGAGCCAAGTTCCAACCAAAAGTACTGCTTGCACGGTAGTTCGCGTCATTTGTCCAGGCATGCGGCGCGCGAGGCGTACTGCACCTTCGCCGACTGGTCGTTGGGATCATCGCCAGGCTCGCGTTGTGAAGCGGCTTTATTGGCGGGTCAGAAGTCGGGGCCATGTACCGGGAGGCGTCGGGTTCAAGCCAATGACAGAGCTTTGCGCGCTTGGGTATTGCCTTGCAAATACCGGTGCGCAAGAGACATCTGTGATGTTTTTCCATAGCGCCCTGATTTCTGAACCTATCGCGCTTTGGAGTTGAATCTGCCAAAGATGAACTGTTTGCTTTCACATCAAAAACACTGAGAATCACCCGCGCCCACTCATGTAATATATTAAATGATTTTGTAAAAAATCTATTAATAACAATACAAGGGATTTCATGAAAAAACGAATGATCAAACCGCTGAAGTGGCTATCAGGTCTGGGCGCGTGCGCTTTCTTTGTCGGTTGCGCGGGTCCTGCACCCAACTATTCTCCCTCTATAGACAACGTCGAACTGCTCAAGAAAAGCAGCATCGATACTCTCAAGGTGGGACAGATCGGCGTCACCCCAGAGATGCCCGGAGCCAGCGCCATCAATTTACGGGCCAGCTCCATGGTCTCGCCAGTCGGCGCTCATTACGGCGACTATCTCGCCGCAGCACTTCGCCAGGAGCTTGAACTGGCCAAGTTGCAAGACCCGCAATCCAAAGTGGAAGTCTCTGGCGTGTTGACCAAAAACAATATCGATGCCGGTGGCATTTCCACCAACGAGGGACAAATCGAAGCCCGCTTCATGGTGAAGCGCTCGAACCAGGTGACTTATGACAAGGTCAAAAAAACCGAAATGAAATGGGAAAGCTCATTTGCTGGCGCGGTGGCGATTCCACGGGCAGCCAACAACTACCCATTGATGGTTCAAAACCTGCTCTCCAGCCTGTTCATCGATCCCGACTTCATTCGGGCAGTCAAAAAATAACAAGCACACAAATTCATGAAAATCGCAAAACTCCTTTTTTCCATTGCAACCTGCGCAGCACTTTTTGGCTGCGCCCATCCAATCAGCATGAGTCCGGATCTGACCAGCGTTGCAGGCGAGAGCAGCACCCGGATCAACAAGCCGGTCGGCTACCACATCTCCGACGCCAGTCGTGCGCTGGAAGTCACCTCGGCCGGTGGAGGCGGTGACAAGGTTAGCTATTTTCCATATCGGGACCTGGATGCGGGCTTTTACAAAGCCTTGAGTGAAGTGTTCACGAACGTCACCAAAGTGCGCGACCCCAAGGACAGCGCCGCCATCTCTGCCAGCGGCATCCAGCTGCTGATCACGCCGGAGATATCAACCACATCATCGTCCCAAAGCCTGTTCACCTGGCCGCCGACGCAGTTCTCGGTCATGCTGAACTGCACGGTAGTGGATGCCAAAGGTCAGAACCTCACCAGCATCAGAGTGGAAGGCAAGGGACTGGCCGAATTCGATGAATTCAAGAGCAACTTCTCGCTGGCAGCCGTTCGAGCATCCACCGATGCGCTCAAAAAACTCGTCAAAGCTTTGGCTGAATCCAAAGAATTGCGCCTTTAACGACACCTGAGCGCATCCAGGGCGACATCCTGCTTCAGGATACCGCCTTTTTCACGGGCCGCGACCAGTTGGCGATGCTCACCTGCTTGCCGCGCGCCACGCTCAGGCTGCCGGCCGGCGCGTCCTTGGTGATCGTCGATCCGCCGCCCACCGTGCCGCCAGCGCCTATCGTCACCGGCGCCACCAGCACGCAGTTGCTGCCGATGTGCACGTCGGCCTCGATCACCGTACGGTGCTTGTTGGCGCCGTCGTAGTTGGCGGTGATGCTGCCGGCGCCGTAGTTGACGCGCTCGCCCACCGTGGCGTCGCCCAGGTAGGCCAGGTGGTTGGCCTTGGCGCCTTTGGCCAGCGTGGAATTCTTGACCTCGACAAAATTGCCGATATGCACCTCGGCGCCCAGCACCGCGCCGGGTCGCAGCCGGGCGAACGGGCCCACCAGCGCGCCTTCGCCGACCTGCACACCGAGCTTTTCGCCGTCGATGTGGGTAAACGGATGAATCACCGCACCGGCGGCAATGGTGGCGTTGGCAATCACGCAGTTGGCGCCCACGCGCACGCCCTGCCCCAGGCTGACCTTGCCTTCAAACAGGCAGTTCACGTCAATCTCGACGTCCTGGCCGCAAACCAGTTCGCCGCGCACATCAAAGCGCGCCGGGTCAGCCAGGCGCACGCCCTGCTCCATCAGGGCCGTGGCCAGCCGCAGCTGGTACACGCGCTCCAGTTCGGCCAGTTGCACCGGGCTGTTGACGCCGGCAACCTGAGGCGCGTCGGTGATCTGGTGCGCCACCACGGCCACGCCGTCCTCGACGGCAAACTTCACGATGTCGGTCAGGTAGTACTCGTTTTGCGCATTGTTGTTGTCCAGCCGGGCCAGCCAGCGGCGCAGCAGTCGCGTCGGCACGGCCATGATGCCGCTGTAGATTTCATGGATCGCACGCTGGTCGTCGCTGGCGTCCTTGTGCTCGACGATGGCGCGCACCTGGGCGGAGGCCTGCGAGCCGGCGCGCACGATGCGGCCATAGCCGGTGGGGTCGGCCATGCTGAGCGTGAGCAAGGCCAGCCGCTGACCATCGCACTGGCCCAGGAGCGCCGCCAGGGTATCGGCCTGCGTCAGCGGCACGTCGCCCGACAGCACCAGCGTGACGCCGTCATCCTGCAGCAACGGCAGCGCCTGCTGCACCGCGTGGCCGGTGCCCAGCTGCGGCATCTGGCGCGCAAACTTCAAGCCAAAATCGGCGTCATCCCCCGTCATTCGGGCACAGGCTGCTTCTACTTCCGTAGCGCCGTGGCCGGTGATCACGACCGCCTGGCGCGCCGATAACCGTGCGGCGCAGTCGATCACATGGCCCAGCAAGGCGCGGCCACCCAAACGGTGCAACACTTTGGGGAGTGCGCTTTTCATCCGCGTGCCCTTGCCTGCGGCCATGATGACGACATCAATTGGGAGTGCCATGAGATTTCCTGTGAATATATTAAGTAAGTGGCGTTCGGTTCTGGCGCTGAACGGGCAACGCCACCCCCGGATTATCGGTGTGCTGGCCGTGCTGGCTGTGGCCGGGCTGCTGCAGGCCTGCAGCACCCTGAAGCTTGTCTACAACCAGACCCCTGGTTTGGCCTACTGGTATCTGGACGGGCACTTTGACTTTCTTGACGCTCAGAGCCTGCGGGTCAAGGACGATTTGGCCGGTCTGCAGGACTGGCACCGGAAAACCCAGTTGCCGGGCTACATAGCCACCCTGCAAAAGCTGCAGCAACAGCTGCCGCTGGACATCACGACCGACGCGGCTTGCGCCGTGTTTGCAGACCTGCGCGGCAAGCTGACGGCGGTGTCCGGGCAGGCCGAGCCAGCCGTTGCGGCCGTGGTCGCTACCCTGAACGCCGGCCAGCTGGTGCAGCTGGAGCGCCGCTTTGCCAAGGGCAATGCAGAGTACCGGGGCGACTTCATGGAAGGCACGCCGCAAGACCGGCAGGACAAGCGCGTGGAGCAGCTTCGCAGCCGTGCCGAGCGGCTGTATGGCCGGCTGGACGAGCCGCAACGGGCGGTGCTCAGCCAGCGAACGGCGCAATCGCGCTTTGACGCGTCGATGTTCTACGCCGAAAAACTGCGCCGCCAGCATGATGTGCTGCGTACCCTGCGCCCGCTGATTGCGGGCCAGGCCGCGCCTGAAAAAACGCAGGCGGCCGTGCGCGGCCTGTTTGAGCGCACGCTCAACCCGACGGATGCTGCCTTGCGCCAAAACCAGAATGCGCTGAACGATGAAAACTGCGGCACCTTTGCCGCGCTGCACAACAGCACCACGGCGGCCCAGCGCCTCCACGCGATTCAAACCCTGCAGCGCTACGAGCAGGATTTCAGGGTCCTGAACGCCGAGTGATCGCGCTCCGCCGCCGCAGGGTTTGAATTGAGACCGCCTACACCAGCGGCACTTGCCGGGGCGGTGTTTCGTAGTAGTCGGCAATGCGCTGCAGCGCCTTGGGATTGAGCAGGCGCAGTCGCCCGTTGTGGAGCTCGTGCAGGCCCAGCTGCTGCAGGCGCCGCAGTGTTTTGTTGGTGTGCACCAATGACAAGCCCAGCGCATCGGCGATGTGCTGCTGATTGAGGGGAAAGTCGATGGCCCCGCCCTCCGCCAGCCCAATGCGCTCCATCCTGCGGTACAGGTGCATCAGTAGCACAGCCACGCGCTCGGTGGCGTTGCGCCGGCCGGCGGTCAGCAGGTTGTCATCGACCATGCCTTCTGCGCGCGCCGAAATCCAGGTGATGTCATAACCCAGACCGGGATAAGCCTGAAACAGCTTCCAGAGGCCGTCGCGCGGGAAAACGCACAAGGCCACATCGGTCACGGCCTCGATGCCGTGAATGGCGCTGTCCGAGAACTCCTGCTGCAGGCCAATCAGGTCGCCAGGCAGCAAGAAGTTCAATATTTGCCGGCGGCCATCGGTCAGGGTCTTGTAGCGAAAGGCCCAGCCCGAATACAGCGTGAAGAGTTTGCCGCTGGATTTTTGCTCGTAAATGATGGTGCCGCCCGCAGGCACCGATGCCGTGCCGCTGCGAAAGGCTTCGATGAAGTCCAGCTCGTCCGGTTTGACCGCCGTGAAAGCGCTGGTCTCGCGCAAGCGGCACCCTGCGCAGCGCGGCGGACAAGTCCCGGGGGAGGCAGCAGGGTTATTCATAAATGGAAAGTTTCAGGCACGCCACACTGTGTCTTTTCACATTGTCCGGCACGCGGCCGCCCACTATATTTGCCCGCAATGATGAACACAACCACCCGATTGTACGAAGTGCTCTATGTCAGCACGCTGGCGCCCGATGCGCCCCTGAGCGTGGTGGCGGCCATTGCGCGCAAGGCGCGACCGGCCAACCATGAGAAGGACATCACGGGCCTGCTTATCTTTGATGGCATGCGTTTTTGCCAGCAACTGGAGGGCGGCCAGAGCGGGGTGATGGCGCTGCTGGAGCGCATTCGCCATGATGCGCGCCATGTCAATGTAGAAGTTCTGCACCACGGTCCCCTGGCTAAACGGCGATTCGGGCGTTTCAGCCTGGGCTACACCTCGGCGGACAGCGACGAGGCGCTGGCGCAGCTTGAACGGCTGGACGGCCAGGTCGCCGTCGACGCGTTCGTCGCGCTGCTGCCAGGCGTCGACTGGGATACCTGAACCCTTCGGCGCACGCCAATGGACAGCTGGCCCAGAGCGCTGTTCAGACGGGCCAGGCCACGCCGTTGTCATTGAGCAGCGCATCCAGCGCAATGTCGTGCGACTCGGGCTCCAGGTCGGGCAGCCAGCCCTGGCTAAAGCCCAGGCCCACCGTCACCGGACGGGGCTGCAGCGTGGCCAGCGTGCGGTCGTAAAAACCGCCGCCGTAGCCGAGGCGGTAGCCGCCCGGCCCATAGCCCACGCAGGGCACAAACAGCAGCGTCGGCACGATCTCCTCGGTGCCCTTGGGCTTGGGAATACCGTAGGCGTCTTCCTCCATCGGGCAGCCGGGGTACCAGGCATGAAAGGTCAGGGTCTTGTGCAGCTTGTTGACCACCGGCAGGCCGATCTTGCGCGGCGAGCGACTGGCGAGGCTTTCCGTCGCCAGCTGCGCCCGGCCTTCGGTCAGCAGAGCCTCGTTTTCCTGAAGTTCCTGGCCCAACATCGCGTCTTCCTGCCAGCGGTACAGCGCGGGCAGCGGGTCAAACTCGCCCTTGATGGGCCAATAGGCGCCAATCACCACATCGGGACGGTCAAACAGCCAGATCCGCATGACGCGCTGCAGCAAATCAGACCGTTCCTGGCGGTCGGGCATGTTCAGGCGCGATTCAATAAGCGCTTTACGGGTACTTAATTTGTCCATAATGTCCCAATGCTACATAAATTTCTTTTCGGTGCCACGCTCTGCGCGACACTTTGCACCGCCCTGGTGGCGCCTGCAGCGGCTCAGAATACATCAGCCGGCGACAGCCTGATTCTGGAGATGAACAATGCCTTCCGGCGCGGCGATAAAAACCGGCTGGCGCAACTGCTGCCCCAAGCCAAAGGCCACGCCCTCGAACCCTGGGCTGCCTACTGGGAACTCAAGGCCAGGCTGAACGAAGCCAGCCCGCAGGAAGTGCAGGGCTTCATGGCCCGCTACGCCGGCACTTACCAGGAAGACCGCATGCGCAACGACTGGCTGCTGCTGCTGGGCCAGCGCCGCGACTGGGCCGGTTTTGCCACCGAATACCCCAACTTTCGCATGAACGACGACCGGGAGGTGCGCTGCTACGCGCTGCTGGTCGAGCACGTGAAAAATCCGGCCATGGACGCAGCCCTGTCCAACGAAGTGCGCACCAACTGGCAGGCGCAGCGCGATGCGGGCGACGGCTGCAGGGCGGCAGCCGAGCGGCTGGTGGGCGCCAAAAACCTCACGCCGCAAGACGTCTGGCACAAGGCACGGCTGGCGCTGGAGGCCAACCGCCCCGCGGCCGCGCGCGACGCGGTGCAGATCATCGCCCCGGAGGCCATGGGGCTGGTGGCCGAGCTGAACAGCAACCCCGCCAAGTTCCTGACGGAGAAGCAGCTGGCGCTGCGCAAGGTGCGCAAGGAACTCATCACGCTGGCGCTGGTCAAGCTGGCCGCCAGCGACACGGAAGCGGCCGCCGCCCAGATGGAGGGCAAATGGGCCGTGCAGCTGACCGCCGAGGAGCGCAACTGGGTCTGGGGCCTGATTGGCAAGCGGGTCGCCATGCGCATGGGCACCCAGCCCGCCAGCGACGCCATGATGTACTTTGCCAGGATCAGCAAGGACAGCGACCTGACCGACGACACGCTGGCCTGGAAAGCCAGGGCCGCCCTGCGCGCAGGCAGCCAGCCCAACTGGAAGCAGGTGCTGGAAGCCGTTGATGCCATGAGCGACGAAGCGCGCAAGGACCCGACCTGGCGTTACTGGAAGGCGCGCGCGCTGCTCGCCACGGCGCCGGCCGATGCGGCGCAGCGCGCCGAGGCGCAGGCGATGCTGCAGTCGATTGCCTCGGTGCGCGGTTTTTACGAGCAACTGGCACTGGAAGACCTGGGCCAGAAAATCACGGTGCCGCCCAAGCCGGCACCGCTCAGCACGGCCGAAAAAGAAAGCGCACGGCTGAATCCGGGCCTGAACCGCGGCGTCTACGCCATTGGCATGGGTCTGCGCAGCGAGGGCGTGCGCGAGTGGAACTACAGCACCAGCCTGCACCAGCGCGGCGGCATGGGCGAGCGCGAGTTGCTGGCCGCAGCCCAGCTGGCCTGCGACCGCCAGATCTGGGACCGCTGCATCAACACCAGCGAGCGCACCGCCACCGAGACCGACTTTGAGCAGCGCTTTCCCATGCCTTTTCGCGAGGCGGTGATCAAACGCAGCCAGGGCATCAACCTGGACCCGGCTTACGTGTATGGCCTGATCCGCCAGGAAAGCCGTTTCATCATGGACGCCCGCTCGGGCGTGGGCGCCTCGGGGCTGATGCAGGTCATGCCCGCCACGGCGCGCTGGACTGCCCGCAAGATCGGCATGGACAGTTTCAGCCCCGAGCAGATCAACGACCGCGACACCAACATCACGATTGGCACGGCCTACCTGAAGCTGGCGCTGGACGACCTGAACGGCTCCATGCCCATGGCCGCAGCCGCCTACAACGCCGGCCCGGGCCGGCCGCGCACCTGGCGCAACGGCCCGGTGCTGGACGCCGCCATCTGGGCCGAGAACGTGCCCTTCAATGAAACCCGCGACTACGTGAAAAAAGTACTGTCCAACGCCACCAACTACGCCGCCATCCTGACCGGCCAACCCCAGTCGCTCAAGGCGCGGCTGGGCCGGGTCGGCCCGCGCGACGCCGCCTTGCCGGAAGTGGACAAGGATTTGCCCTGAGCTGAGGCCGGGGCGGCGCGCCCCTGCCCAAAAATACGCATCAAATCGGGCTATGGCGCTTTAAAAACGGGCCCCTATAGCTATAGTATTAGTAGCAAATACAGCCAGATTCAGCTGACCAGCGCCAAAGCCCCAAAATCGCCGACGCGCTCGCCCAAGCCGGCGGGCACCAGCGAAAAGCCGGCCGTCAGGGCCGGCAGTT
>NZ_JADMJK010000009.1 GCF_018780625.1 Polaromonas sp.
GCAAGCTGCACACGCTGCTCGACGTGGGCCTGTCCTACATCAAGCTGGGCCAGGCGGCGACCACGCTGTCGGGCGGCGAGGCCCAGCGCGTCAAGCTCGCGCTGGAACTGAGCAAGCGCGACACCGGCCGCACGCTCTACATCCTCGACGAGCCGACCACCGGCCTGCACTTTGCCGACATCGATTTGCTGCTGAAAGTCTTGCACCAGCTGCGCGACGCGGGCAACACCATCGTGGTGATCGAGCACAACCTGGACGTCATCAAGACCGCCGACTGGCTGATTGACATGGGCCCCGAAGGCGGCGCCGGCGGCGGCACCGTGGTCGGCGTGGGCACGCCCGAAGACCTGGCGGCCAACCCGGACAGCCACACCGGGCGCTACCTGGCGCGCCTGCTCTGACCTCGCCGCCTTGGTGCTGGCCGGCTGGCGCTAAAAGAAAAGCCTGCGGCGGGCATGCTGTTTTCCCGATAATGGGCGTCCAACCTTTACAAAACACCCGCCATGTCCTCCATCACGCTGCGTTTCCTGGCTGAACCCCACACCGTCAACTTTGGCGGCAAGGTGCATGGCGGAACCGTCATGAAATGGATAGACGAGGCCGGCTACGCCTGCGCCACGCGCTGGGCCAAGCGCTACTGCGTCACGGTGTCGGTGGGCAGCATCCGGTTTCATCGCCCCATCATGATCGGCGATCTGGTCGAGGTGCAAGCCCGCCTGGCCTATACCGGCAGGACCAGCATGAACATCACCGTGGAAGTGCGCAGCGGCGACCTGAAAACCGGCCAGATGGAAACCATCACCGAATGCCTGGTGGTGTTTGTGGCGCTTGACACTGACGGCCAGCCCCTTGCCGTGCCGGCCTGGCAGCCTGAAACGCCCGGCGATTTTGCGCTGGCGCAGCGCGTCAAGGCCCACCTTGATGCGGCCCGCGCCGCGCCACTGGGCGCCTGAGGTAACGGGGCTTTAGCGCAGCCAGCGGCCCAGCAGCGACGACGGCACCCAGGCACGCAGCGCACGCCAGCTGCGCCACAGCGCCACACCGCGCCCCAGCCAGCGCAAGGCGCGGCGCGGCTTGAGCAGCACCAGCGCCGACACCGCCAGCAGCACCGGCAGCGGGTGGCTTTTCAGGTAGGCCACGGCACCGCGCACCAGCGACACGATGCGCTGGCCGGCATCCGATGCATTTTGCAGCGGCACCAGCTGCTGCGCCAGGGTGGCGCGCTGGCTGGCAATGCGCTCGCGCAGCCGGCCGCGCTGCTGATGCAGTTCCAGCAGGCTATTTTTCATGGCCGGCGGCCGCCTTGAGTTGGCGCAGGTCTTCCTGCAACTCGGCCAGGCTGGCCTCGAACGGGGAGGTGGATTGCGCGTTGCTGCGGCGCAGTGCCGTGTACAAATACCCGGCCACACCCCAAAACAGCAGGGTGAATGCGCCCACCACCCAGACACGGCTGTCCCACCACAGGATCACCGCCAGCGCCACGGCCAGCAGCACGCCCAGGCCCACGCAAAACGCCAGCGCCAAACCCAGCACCAGCTGCTGCAGGGCATGGTGCTTTTCGGTCTGGATTTCATTGGCCAGCAGCGCCAGCCGCACCTGAACCGTGCCCAGCACGGTGGCCACGATGTTTCTTAGCGCGGCCAGCGGGCCGGAGCCGCCCGATTCATGGGCCATAAAAGCGGATCGTTCCCTGAAAACCGACCCGCAATTCAGCGACGGCCAATGACCAGGCCCAGCAGCAGCCCCACGCCAGCGGCAACACCAATGGAGGTCCAGGGCGACTCGTGGACGTAGGCGTCGGTAGCCCTGGCGGCGGCCTTGGTCTTGGCGACGAGCACGGCTTCGGCGTCGCCCAGACGCACTTTGGCATCGTGAAGGCGGGCCTGCACGCGGGCACGCAAGGTAGCGACTTTTTCGCCGGCCTGGTCAGCCGTGGCGGACAGCATTTCTTCGGCGTCCGAGATCACGGCCTTGATGTCGGAGACCAATTGTTCTTGCGCTTCTACGCTGGCTCGGGTATCGGACATGGTGGACCTTTCAAAAAATAATGGATGCGCAAAGGTTAGCAGATTCGCACCCGGCGCCGCGTCTTTTCCCGCTTGTAGGGAATA
>NZ_JADMJK010000251.1 GCF_018780625.1 Polaromonas sp.
GGCGGCAGTAGTCGAGCAACTCGGCCTGGCTGGCGTAGCGCTGCTTGACCACGTCTTGCTCGAAGGCGCTGAGCAAGTCGGCCAGCAGATTCACCGGCAGGGCGAATTGCCTGATCATTTGGCCCAGTTGCCCGAACACGCCGGCCCAGCGCGGCGAGGGCGCCTGGCCGCTGGCGGTTGCCATCAGGTCGGCACGGTAGGCGGCCAGGTCGTCCAGCCGTGTTTGCGGCAGGGCATCGCCTTCGTCGGCCATGTCGTCGGCGGTGCGGGCAAACCAGTAAATGGCCGCGATGGCCGGGCGCAGGCGCGGCGGGCAGAGCAGGGAGGCGACCGGAAAATTCTCGTAATGGTTCACGCCGTGAGCAAGTGATGAGGGGCCTGGTTTCATGCGCTGGATTGTCGCTTGACAAGCTATTACATTTCTCCTAAATTACTAACCGATTAGTCAGTAACTGCCTTCGGGTGCTGTCCTGCCCGATGTCTTGCCCCGGTTCACCAGAATCCCTTTTCCTCTCCGTTCATCATGAAAAAAACCGTTGTGTCCCTGGCGAGCGTCGCCCTGTTGCTGGCTGCGTGTTCACGGCCCGCGCCTACCGAGGAGCCGGTTCGCGCCGTGAAGGTGATCACGGTGGGCACCAGCGCCTATGCTTCCAGCCACGAATATGCCGGTGAAGTGCGGGCGCAGGTCGAGTCCCGGCTGGGATTCAGGGTGGGCGGCAAACTGATCAAGCGGCAGGCTGAACTGGGCCAGCACGTCAAGGCCGGGCAGGTGCTGGCGCAGCTGGACCCGCAGGATTACCGCCTGGCAGCCGATGCCGCCAGTGCCCAGGTCAACGCCGCGGCTACCAATCGCAACCTGGCCGCAGCCGACTTCAAGCGCTACCAGGCGCTGAAAGACCAGAATTTCATCAGCGGCGCCGAACTGGAGCGCCGCGCTGCGACCCTGAAAGCGGCGCAGGCGCAGCTTGAGCAGGCCCAGGCGCAACTGGCGGTGCAGGGCAACCAGGCCGGCTATGCGGTGCTGACGGCCGATGTTTCGGGCGTGGTGACGGCCGTGGATGCCGAGCCAGGCCAGGTCGTGGCGGCCGGTGCGCCGGTGGTGCGTATCGCGGCCGACGGGGTGCGGGACGTGGTGTTTTCGGTGCCTGAAGACAAGGTCGCCGGCCTGAAGGTGGGCACGCCGGTCCGGATTCGCGTCTGGGCGCAAGGCACTGAACTGCCCGGCAAGGTACGCGAGGTGGCCGCCAGCAGCGACCCGGTCACGCGGACCTATCCGGTCAAGGTGTCGATTGATGCCCAGGCGCCGCCAGCGCTGGGTGCCACGGTTTATGTGGTGCCTGAATCCAGCGCGGTGGGTGCGCCTGTCATCAAGCTGCCGACTTCGGCATTGCGCCGGGACGGCCAGGCCACGGCGGTGTGGGTGCTGGACCCGGCTGGCATGACGGTGCGCTCGCAGGTGATTGAGGTCGCGACCGCCGACGGCAACGAGGTCGTGGTGGCTGCCGGCCTGCAGCCAGGAATGCGGGTGGTCAGCGCCGGCGTGCATGTGCTGTCGCCTGGCCAGAAAGTCACTATTTATCAGCAAAAAGCGCCTGCAGCTTCAGCCGCCAGCGTGAAGTGAGAGCGGCATGACGCAACCGACCACAGACAAGACCACCGGCCCGGGCGACTCGCCTTCGGCACGTTTCAACCTGTCGCGCTGGGCGCTGGAGCATCCGGCGCTGACCCGATATTTGCTGCTGGTGCTGATCGTGCTGGGCTTTTCGGCCTATTTCCAGCTCGGGCAGGACGAAGACCCGCCGTTCACCTTCCGCGCCATGGTGGTGCGCACCTACTGGCCGGGCGCCACGGCGCAGCAGGTGGCCGAGCAGGTCACCGACAAGCTGGAGCGCACGCTGCAGGAGGTGCCTTATTCGGACCGCATCCGTAGCTATTCCAAGCCCGGCGAGTCGCAGATCATTTTCCAGATCAAGGATTCGTCCAAAGCCAGCGAAGTGCCCAATGTCTGGTATTCGGTGCGCAAGAAAATCGGCGACATGCGCGGCACGCTGCCGGCTGGCGTGCAGGGACCGTTCTTCAACGATGACTTCGGCGACGTCTATGGCGTGATCTATGCGCTGGAGTCCGATGGCTTCAACTATGCCGAGCTCAAGACCTTTGCCGATGACGTGCGCCAGCAACTGCTGCGCGTGCCCGACGTGAGCAAGGTGGAACTGTTTGGCGTGCAGGACGAAAAAGTCTTTATCGAAGTCTCGCAAAAGCGCCTGGCCAAGCTGGGGCTGGACCTGAACCAGGTGCTGGCGCAACTGGGCCAGCAAAACGCGGTCGAGTCGGCCGGTGCGGTGCAGACGCCGCTGGATGTGGTGCAGGTGCGCGTGGCCGGCCAGTTTGAAGCGCTGGAGCAACTGCGCGCCATGCCGATTCGCGGAAGTTCGGGCAACCAGCTTCGGCTGGGCGACATTGCCGACATCAAGCGCGGTTATGTCGATCCGCCGTCGGTGAAGGTCCACCACCAGGGCAAGGAAGTGATTGCGCTGGGTGTGGCCATGACCAAGGGCGGCGACATCATCCGGCTGGGCAAGTCGCTGGAAAAACTGTCGGCCAGCTTTGACCGCACCTTGCCCGCCGGCATCAAGCTGGTCCACATGCAGGACCAGCCCAAAGCGGTGGCAAGTTCTGTCAACGAGTTTATCGGGGTGCTGATCGAAGCCGTGCTGATCGTGCTGGCGGTGAGCTTCATCAGCCTGGGCCTGCACAAACGGCAGCACCAGGGACCGGGCCAGCTGCCGCTCTGGAAGCGTTATTACATCGACATCCGGCCCGGCCTGGTCGTGGGCATCACCATTCCGCTGGTACTGAGCCTGACTTTTCTGGCCATGTGGTACCTGAACATCGGGCTGCACAAGATATCGCTGGGCTCGCTCATCATTGCGCTGGGACTGCTGGTCGACGACGCCATCATTGCCGTCGAAATGATGGTGCGTAAGATGGAGGAAGGCTACGACAAGGTGCGCGCCGCCACATTTGCCTACGAAATCACCGCCATGCCGATGCTGACCGGCACCCTGATCACTGCGGCCGGGTTCTTGCCCATCGGCCTGGCCAAGTCGGTGACCGGCGAATACACCTACGCCATTTTTGCCGTCACGGTGATTGCACTGGTGCTGAGCTGGGTCGTGTCGGTGTACTTTGTGCCTTACCTGGGCACGCTGCTGCTCAAGCCGCCGCCGGGCCGCCCCAAGGCTGCGTCGGCCCCCTCGGGGGGCAGTGAAGCCAACGCAGTGGCGAGCATGGGGGCAACTCATTTACCACCGCATGGGCAGGCCGCAGCAAGCGGCCAGGACCACCCGCACGAGATGTTCAACAGCCCCTTTTACAACACCTTTCGCCGCGCCGTGAACTGGTGCGTGGAGTACCGCTGGCTCACGATTGGCGCCACGGTGCTGATTTTTGCGCTGGGCATCGTGGGCATGGGCCGGGTCCAGCAGCAGTTCTTTCCGGACTCCAGCCGGCCTGAAATCATGGTCGATATCTGGTTCCCGGAAGGCACCTCGTTTGCCGCCAATGAAGCGACGGCCCAGCGCGTCGAGCAGCGCCTGATGCAGGAGGCGGGCGTGGCGTCGGTCAGCACCTGGCTGGGTTCGGGCGTGCCGCGCTTTTACCTGCCGCTGGACCAGGTGTTCCCGCAGACCAACGTGTCGCAAATGATTGTGCTGGCCAGGGATTTGAAGGTGCGTGAATCGCTGCGCATCAAGCTGCCTGCCCTGCTGGCGACCGAATTCCCCGAAGTGCGCGGCCGCGTCAAGCTGTTGCCCAACGGGCCGCCGGTGCCGTATCCGGTGCAGTTTCGCGTCGTGGGCATTGACCCGCTGGTGCTGCGCGCGCGCGCCGACGAGGTCAAGGCCGTGATGCGGGACAACGCCAGCATGCGCGGGGTCAATGACAACTGGAATGAGTCGGTCAAGGTGATGCGGCTGGAAGTCGATCAGTCCAAGGCACGCGCCCTGGGCGTGACCAGCCAGTCCATCGCGCAGGCGGCCCGTACCCTGCTCAGCGGGTCGACCGTGGGTCAGTTTCGCGACGGCGACAAACTCATCGACATCGTGCTGCGCCAGCCGCTGGATGAACGCAACGCGATCACCGATATCGGCAATGCCTATTTGCCCACGGCGTCGGGCCAGTCGATTCCGCTCACGCAGATTGCCAAGCCGGTGTTTGCCTGGGAGCCTGGCGTGATGTGGCGCGAAAACCGCGACTACGCCATCACGGTGCAAGGCGATATTGCCGAAGGCCTGCAAGGCGCCACCGTGACGCAGCAACTACTGCCCGCGCTCAAGTCGCTGGAGGCCAAATGGCACGCCAACGGCATGGCCGGCTACCGCATTGACGTGGCCGGCGCCGTGGAGGAAAGCAGCAAGGGCTCGGCGTCGATTGCCGCCGGGATTCCTGTCATGCTGTTTTTGACCTTCACGCTCCTGATGCTGCAACTGCACAGCTTCAGCCGCGCCATGCTGGTATTTTTGACCGGGCCGCTGGGCATTGCCGGCGTGGCCGGGGCCCTGCTGCTGCTGGGCCGGCCGTTTGGCTTTGTCGCGCTGCTGGGCGTAATTGCGCTCATGGGCATGATCCAGCGCAATTCCGTCATCCTGATTGACCAGATCGAGCAGGACCGGGCCCAGGGCATTCCGGCCTGGGACGCGATTGTCGAGTCTGCTGTGCGGCGTCTGCGGCCCATCGTGCTGACGGCTGCGGCCGCTGTGCTGGCCATGATTCCGCTGTCGCGCAGCGTGTTCTGGGGGCCGATGGCCGTGGCCATCATGGGCGGGCTGATTGTGGCCACCGTGCTGACCCTGCTGGCCTTGCCGGCCATGTATGCCGCCTGGTTCCGTGTGAAAAGGGAAGCGGTTGGCGCACCCGCTGCGGCGTGAATCCGCTCCGCGATACAGGGCTCCGGGGAAATCGCCCCTGTTACAGGCTAAAATAAAAAGTTGACCGATTTCAAGCGGGAATTCTGAATAGATATGGATTCCCGTCGTTTTTTCAGGCGCGCGGGTGGCGAAATTGGTAGACGCACCAGGTTTAGGTCCTGACGGTAGCAATACTGTGCGGGTTCGAGTCCCGCCCCGCGCACCACCCCTGATTGCTGAGTGGCAACTGTGCCCAAGCCATCAGGTAGTGCTGCTTGACTGCAGCATGTCAGGTGAAAGCCCTGCTTTGAATATTTTTGATTTTAGGAAACCATCATGGCTGTGACTGTCGAAACTCTTGAAAAGCTCGAGCGCAAAATGACGCTGACGCTGCCCCTCAACACCATTCAGTCGGAAGTTGATTCCCGTCTGAAAAAGCTGGCACGCACGGTAAAAATGGACGGTTTTCGTCCCGGCAAGGTGCCCATGAGCGTCGTGGCCCAGCGTTATGGTTACTCCGTGCACTACGAAGTCATGAACGACAAGGTCGGCGAAGCTTTTGCCTCTGCGGCCAATGAAGCCAAGCTGCGCGTTGCCGGCCAGCCCCGCATCAGCGAAAAAGAAGGCGCACCTGAGGGCGAGCTGACGTTTGATGCGCTTTTCGAGGTCTACCCGGAAGTTCAGATCGCTGATCTGGCCAATGCTGAAGTTGAAAAAGTCACCGCTGAAGTCAGCGATGCCGCCATCGACAAGACCATCGACATCTTGCGCAAGCAGCGCCGCACGTTCGCGCAGCGCGCGGCCGATGCGCCAGCACAAGACGGCGACCGTGCCACCATCGACTTTGAAGGCAAGATCGACGGCGAAACCTTCGCTGGCGGAAAAGCCGAAGACTTCCAGTTCATCGTGGGCGACGGCCAGATGCTCAAGGAATTTGAAGATGCCGTGCGCGGCATGAAAAGCGGCGAAAGCAAGACCTTTCCGCTGAGCTTTCCTGAGGACTACCACGGCAAGGACGTGGCCGGCAAACAAGCCGACTTCCTGGTGACCGTCAAGAAAATTGAAGCAGCGCACCTGCCTGAAGTCAACGAAGCGCTGGCCAAGTCGCTCGGCATTGCCGATTCAACGGTCGAAGGCCTGCGCGCGGACATCAAGAAAAACCTGGAGCGTGAAGTCAAATTCCGCTTGCTGGCCCGCAACAAGAACGCCGTGATGGACGCGCTCGTGGCCAATGCCGAGCTCGACTTGCCCAATGCGAGCGTGCAGGCTGAACTGGAGCGCCTGGTGGAAGGCGCCCGTGCCGACCTGAAACAGCGCGGCATCAAGGACGCCGACAAGGCACCGATTCCTGATGACATTTTCCGTCCGCAAGCTGAAAAGCGCGTGCGTCTGGGTCTGGTGGTAGCAGCACTGGTGCGCGCCAACGAACTGCAGGCCACGCCTGAGCAGCTGAAGGCCCACATTGAAGAGCTGGCCGCCAGCTACGAAAAGCCGCAGGATGTGGTGCGCTGGTACCTGGGCGACAACAGCCGCATGGCCGAAGTGGAAGGGGTTGTCATCGAGAACAATGTGACCAATTTCGTGCTGAGCAAGGCCAAAGTAACCGAAAAGGCCATTTCGTTCGACGAGTTGATGGGTCAGAACTGATCGCCGGTAGGCTCTCCTGAAACTGGGGCTTGTGCTTTGCGGTACAGGCCCCAATTCATTACAAGTACAGTACAAACATCTCTGGAGAAAACTTGATGATTCGAAGCAGTATTTACGGGGGCGCCTACGGCAACCCGCAAGCGGGCAGCCAGGACACGCAAGGCCTGGGCATGGTCCCCATGGTGATCGAGCAGTCCGGCCGGGGCGAACGCTCTTACGACATTTATTCGCGCCTGCTGAAAGAACGCGTTATTTTCCTGGTGGGCCCGGTCAATGACCAGACGGCCAACCTGGTGGTGGCCCAGTTGCTGTTTCTGGAAAGCGAAAATCCGGACAAGGATATTTCCTTCTACATCAACTCGCCCGGCGGCTCCGTGACGGCGGGCATGGCGATTTACGACACCATGCAGTTCATCAAACCCGATGTGTCCACGCTTTGCATTGGCATGGCTGCCAGCATGGGCGCGTTTTTGCTGACCGCAGGCACCAAGGGCAAGCGCTTTACCCTGCCCAATTCGCGCGTGATGATTCACCAGCCTTCAGGCGGCGCGCAAGGCCAGGCCACGGACATTGAAATCCACGCCCGGGACATCCTGAAAACGCGTGACCAGCTCAACCGCATCATGGCGGCGAACACCGGCCAGACGGTAGAGAAAATTGAGCGCGACACCGAGCGCGACTATTTCATGTTTGCCGATGAAGCCAAGGAATACGGCGTGGTCGATCAGGTTATTTCCAAGCGCCCTTAAGCTTTTAAAAGCTTCCAGTTGCACGGCAGCGACGGCGTTTTCTGTACCGGAAACGCCGTTTTTTTATTGGTTATCATTAGCTGTTAGTTCCCCCTCAGGCACCTTAAAGGCACCCATCAATGGCCGAGAAAAAAGGCTCCTCAAGCGAAAAGACCCTGTACTGCTCCTTCTGCGGCAAGAGCCAGCATGAAGTCAAAAAGCTGATTGCAGGTCCGTCCGTCTTCATTTGTGACGAGTGCATAGATCTTTGCAACGAAATCATTCGTGACGAACTTCCCGCCGGCCTGGAGGTGCGCGAGACGCGCACCGATTTGCCGACGCCCTCGGAAATCAAGGCAACACTGGACGGCTATGTGATTGGCCAGGACCCGGCCAAGCGCACGCTGGCCGTGGCCGTGTACAACCACTACAAACGCCTGCGCCATAAAGACAGCCCCAAAAAAGACGATGTGGAACTGACCAAGAGCAATATTTTGCTGATTGGCCCCACGGGTTCGGGCAAGACCTTGCTGGCGCAAACGCTGGCGCGTACGCTCAACGTCCCTTTCGTCATGGCAGATGCCACGACCTTGACCGAAGCGGGTTATGTGGGTGAAGACGTTGAAAACATCATCCAGAAATTGCTGCAAAGCTGTAACTACGAAGTCGAGCGTGCCCAGCAGGGAATTGTGTACATTGACGAGATCGACAAGATATCGCGTAAATCCGACAACCCCTCGATCACCAGGGACGTGTCGGGCGAAGGTGTGCAGCAAGCCTTGCTCAAACTGATTGAAGGCACGATGGCCTCCGTGCCGCCACAAGGCGGGCGCAAGCATCCTAACCAGGATTTCCTGCAGGTCGACACCACCAACATCCTGTTCATTTGCGGCGGCGCTTTTTCGGGGCTCGAAAAAGTCATTGAAAACCGCACCGAAGCATCGGGCATTGGTTTCGGCGCAGCCGTCAAAAGCAAAAAGACGCGTACCCTGACGGATGCATTCAAGGAAGTCGAGCCCGATGATCTGGTCAAATTTGGCCTGATTCCCGAGCTGGTCGGTCGCATGCCCGTCATTGCAACATTGGCTGAACTCAGCGAAGACGCGCTTGTGCAAATTCTGACCGAGCCCAAAAATGCGGTGGTCAAGCAGTTCAGCAAGCTGCTCGCCATGGAAGGCGTGGACCTGGAGATACGGCCTTCGGCACTGAAAGCCATTGCCCGCAAGGCCTTGGCACGTAAAACGGGTGCGCGTGGTTTGCGTTCGATTTTGGAGCAGTCACTGATCGACACCATGTTCGACCTGCCCAACGTCAGCAATGTTGAAAAAGTGGTGGTGGATGAGTCCACGATCGAAGAAAACAAGGCGCCACTGCTGGTGTACCGCGAAACTGCGAAGAAGGCCTGAGCGCCAGAAGGGGCAGGAGCGCTTGAAAAGCGCTTCCTGCGCCCCCAATCTGTAGCGACGGTGTTTTGCCCGGCCAATGCAATTGGCCGTTCGCGTCTTACGTTTAAGGTTTATATGTCCGGACAAACTTTTCTACCTTCCATCCCTGTTGATCTGCCGCTGTTGCCTTTGCGGGATGTGGTGGTCTTTCCGCACATGGTGATTCCGCTGTTTGTAGGTCGTCCCAAGAGCATCAAGGCGCTGGAGTCGGCCATGGAGGCCGAACGGCGCATCATGCTGGTGGCGCAGAAGGCGGCTGCCAAGGACGAACCGTCGGTGGAAGACATGTTCGAAGTGGGCTGTGTCGCGACCATTTTGCAGCTGCTCAAGCTGCCTGACGGGACGGTGAAAGTGCTGGTCGAGGGGCAGCAGCGCGCGCGCGTCAACAAGATTGAAGATGGCGAGCAGCACTTCATCGCCAATGTCACGCCGGTGGAGGCACCCGTGGCCTCGCCTGGCGACAAGGGCAGTGAAGTCGAGGCCTTGCGCCGAGCCGTGATGCAGCAGTTTGACCATTACGTCAAACTGAACAAGAAAATTCCTCCGGAAATTCTCACGTCGATTTCCAGCATTGATGATGCGGGCCGGCTGGCTGACACGATTGCCGCGCATTTGCCGCTCAAACTCGATGTCAAGCAAGTGATCCTGGATCTCGACGACGTCAAGGTCCGGCTTGAGAATCTTTACGAGCAGCTTGAGCGTGAAGTGGATATTCTCAATGTCGACAAAAAAATCCGTGGCCGCGTCAAGCGTCAGATGGAGAAAAACCAGCGCGATTTCTACCTGAACGAGCAGGTGAAAGCCATCCAGAAGGAACTGGGTGAGGGAGAAGATGGCGTCGATATTGAAGAAATCGAAAAGAAAATCAAGGCGGCCAAGATGCCGCAGGAAGCGCTCAAAAAAGTCGAGAGCGAGCTCAAGAAACTCAAGCTCATGTCGCCCATGTCAGCCGAGGCGACGGTGGTGCGCAGCTATATCGACGTGCTGCTTGGCTTGCCGTGGAGCAAGAAGACCAAAATCAAGCACGATCTGGTCAACGCCGAAAACGTGCTCAATGAAGACCATTTCGGTCTTGAAAAAGTCAAAGACCGCATTGTGGAATACCTCGCGGTGCAGCAGCGCGTGGACAAGCTCAAGGCCCCGATTCTTTGCCTGGTCGGCCCTCCTGGCGTGGGCAAAACCTCGCTGGGCCAGTCGATCGCCAAGGCCACAGGACGCAAGTATGTGCGCATGGCCTTGGGCGGCATGCGTGATGAAGCCGAAATCCGCGGCCACCGCCGTACCTACATCGGTGCCTTACCTGGCAAAGTGCTGCAGAGCCTGGCCAAGGCCGGCACGCGCAATCCGCTTTTCCTGCTCGACGAGATCGACAAGCTCGGCACTGATTTCCGAGGCGATCCCTCAAGCGCCTTGCTGGAAGTGCTGGATCCCGAGCAAAACCACACCTTCGGCGATCATTATGTAGAGGTCGATTTTGATCTGAGCGACGTGATGTTTGTCGCGACCTCGAATTCGATGAATATTCCGCCAGCCCTGCTGGACCGGATGGAAGTGATCCGGCTGTCCGGTTACACCGAAGACGAAAAGACCAGCATTGCCATGCGTTACCTGCTGCCCAAGCAGGTGAAAAACAACGGCGTGAAGGATTCCGAGCTGGAAATTCAGGAGCAGGCGGTACGCGATATCGTGCGTTATTACACGCGTGAAGCGGGTGTCCGATCGCTGGAGCGTGAACTCTCCAAGATTTGCCGCAAGGTGGTCAAAGGCATCCAGCTCAAGAAAATGACGCCCAAGGTCGTGGTGACGCCAGACAACCTCAACGAGTTTTTGGGCGTCCGTAAATTCGATTACGGCCGTGCGGAACAAAAAAATCAGGTGGGTCAGGTTGTTGGCTTGGCATGGACCGAAGTTGGCGGTGATTTACTGACGATTGAAGCGGCCGTCATGTCTGGCAAGGGCGTGATTACCCGTACCGGTTCGCTGGGCGATGTCATGAAGGAGTCCGTGGAAGCAGCCCGGACCGTGGTTCGCAGCCGCGCAAGGGTGCTCGGCATCAAGGATGAGATGTTCGAAAAGCGCGACATTCATATTCACGTGCCGGACGGTGCCACACCCAAAGACGGCCCGAGCGCCGGGGCCGCCATGACGACGGCTTTTGTTTCCGCGCTGACCGGTATTCCGGTGCGCGGCGACGTCGCGATGACGGGTGAGATCACACTTCGTGGCGAAGTCACTGCCATCGGTGGGCTCAAAGAAAAACTGCTGGCTGCACTGCGTGGCGGGATCAAGACGGTGCTGATTCCTCAAGATAACGCCAAAGACCTGCAAGAGATTCCGGACAACGTGAAGAGTGGTCTGGAGATCATTCCTGTGAAATGGATAGACCAGGTGTTGCAGGTTGCGCTTGAGCGCCAGCCTATCCCGCTGACAGATGAAGAAGTTGCCGTGTCGGCCGCTGCCGTTGCGGCCGCACCAGCGGTCGTCGCGGGGGCCGTTAAACATTAGCCAAGAATTTTTAGCCGGGGTCAAAAGCGGTTAAAAATTATGGCTATAATATGAAGCTAGACTCGCGGGAGTAGCTCAGTTGGTAGAGCGCAACCTTGCCAAGGTTGAGGTCGAGAGT
>NZ_JADMJK010000031.1 GCF_018780625.1 Polaromonas sp.
CAGCCCAAGGAAATGCTGCCCATCGTGGACAAGCCGCTGATCCAGTACGCGGTGGAAGAGGCCTATTCGGCCGGCATACGGCACATGATCTTTGTCACCGGCCGCAACAAGCGCGCCATCGAAGACCATTTCGATACCTCCTACGAACTGGAAAACGAGCTGGAACTGGCCGAAAAACATGCGCTGCTGTCACTGATTCGTTCAGCCCAGCACGACGATGCAAACTTCACCTTTGTCCGCCAGCCGCGCTCGCTGGGCCTGGGCCATGCGGTGCTTTGCGCTGAACACCTGGTCGGCAACGAACCTTTTGCGGTGGTGCTGGCCGACGACTTGATGGTCGGGCCGGCCGGCGGCCCCTCCGTGCTGTCGCAAATGGCGGCGCAGTTTGAAAAGCTGCAGCAATCAATCCTGGCCGTGCAGGAAGTGCCGCAAGCGCACACCCGCCGCTATGGCATCGTCGCCGTGGAAGCGGCCGACGCAGACGCGCCAGGCGTGATGAAAATCAGGAAAATTGTCGAAAAACCAGCGCCGGACGTGGCGCCTTCGCGCATGGGCGTGGCGGGTCGCTACATTTTTACCCCGGCGATTTTTGAGCATATCCGCCGCCAGTCCTCTGGCGTGGGCGGTGAGATTCAACTGACCGACGGCATTTCAAGCCTGCTTGGCGAGCAATCTGTGTTTGCCCTGCAGTACGAAGGCAAGCGCTACGACTGCGGCAGCAAGGAAGGCTTTCTGGAAGCCACCGTGGAACTGGCGCTGCAGCACCCGGAGGTGCGCGAACACTTTCGCAACTACCTGCGCGGGCTAAAGCTTGACTGAGGCCCTGCAGGCTTAACGCCGCTTGAGGATGTGAATGAAGTCGCTGCCGGCCACTTGCTGCTCCACCAGCTCGTTGCCGGTCTGCTTGGCAAACGCCTGAAAATCGCGGTTTGAGCCGGAGTCAGTAGACACCACGCGAAGCAACTGGCCGCTGGCCATTTCAGCCAGCGCCTTCTTGGCCTTCAAAATAGGCAAGGGGCAGTTCAGGCCGCGGGTGTCGAGTTCTTTGTCGATTTCCATGAGAATCCTTAATTTATTGTGATTTTAGGCAATAAGCAGACGCTGCCCATCAGGCTGGAAAGACGCCAGTGGACAGGTAGCGGTCGCCCCGGTCGCAGACGATGAAAACGATCACGGCATCGTTCACCGTTTTGGCAATTTCCTGCGCCACCCAGCAGGCCCCGGCAGCCGAAATTCCTGCAAAAATGCCTTCCTCACGCGCCATGCGCCGGCACATGTCTTCGGCATCGCTCTGGCTGACCTGCACCAGCTGGTCGACGTGACGGGCGTCATATATTTTGGGCATGTAGGCCTCAGGCCATTTGCGTATGCCCGGAATGCGCGAGCCTTCACTGGGTTGTGCGCCGATGACCTGGATGGCCGGATTTTTCTCTTTGAGGTAGCGCGAAACGCCGGTAATCGTGCCTGTGGTCCCCATGGCGCTGACGAAGTGCGTCACCTTGCCCGCGGTGTCCGTCCATATTTCAGGCCCGGTGGTCTCGTAATGAATACGCGGGTTATCAGAATTGGCGAACTGGTCAAGCACCCGGCCTTTGCCGTCTTTTTGCATCTGGTCGGCCAGGTCGCGCGAATATTCCATGCCGCCGCTTTTGGGCGTCAGGATCAGTTCGGCGCCAAAAGCCTTCATGGTCTGGGCGCGCTCAATGCTCAGGTCCTCCGGCATGATCAGCACCATGCGGTAGCCCTTGATGGCGGCCGCCATGGCCAGCGCAATGCCGGTGTTGCCCGACGTGGCCTCGATCAGCGTATCGCCCGGCTTGATCTCTCCACGCTCCTCGGCACGTTTGATCATGGCCAGCGCGGGCCGGTCTTTCACGGAACCGGCAGGGTTGTTGCCTTCGAGTTTGCCCAGGACCATGTTGCCGCGTGCGGCATTTTCGGCGCTGGCGATGCGTTGCAGGGCGACCAGCGGCGTTTTGCCGATCGCATCTTCAATGGTTTGATAATTCATAGCCCACACTGTGCCATAATTTGTGGCTCCACTAAATTGCGCCCGGGTGGTGAAATTGGTAGACGCAGGGGACTCAAAATCCCCCGCCGAAAGG
>NZ_JADMJK010000069.1 GCF_018780625.1 Polaromonas sp.
GCGCCTGCTGCGCCGCATTCCAGGGGTGAATTGGTCACGCGCTGGCTGGCGCAAACCGGGGACGCGGGCGCATTTGCCGCGGCGCTGGCGCAGGACGGCGCTGCCTATGGCGGCTTCAACCTGGTGCTCGGCGATTTTCAAAGCAATGCCTGGACCTGGCTGAGCAACCGGCCGACCACAGGGTCGGCGCTTCATGTCCAGACCTTGACGCCCGGCGTATATGGACTTTCCAATGCCGCACTGAACACGCCCTGGCCCAAAACCACGGCACTGCAACACGCGCTCCGGGCTTCCCTCCATGCTGTGCCCGACCCGGAAACGCTGCAAGCGCGGCTGTGGGCCGCGCTGGCCAGCCGCGAACGTGCGAGCGTTGAAGCGTTGCCCGCCACCGGCGTGCCGCTCGCCATTGAACAAGCACTGTCCAGCGCCTTTGTCGACTTTCCCGAACACGCTTATGGCACGCGCAGCAGCACGGTGTTGCTGGCCAGCGCGCAGCACCACGCCGGGGCCGAACGGCGCTGGGAAGTCCAGCTGGAAGAGCGCACGCACCGGCATGAAGCGCCGGGTGCAGGCGCCGGCATTGAATGCAGCCGCGCCGTGCTGTCCTGGCAATAGACCCGAAGCGCTCAGAGCGCCCGGAACATTTCCATGTGGGCGATGCCGGCCTCGTCAAAAGGCGTGCCGCGCGCCGCAAAGCCCAGGCGCTGGTAAAAGCCTTCGGCACTGCGTTGGGCGTGCAGCACGACCTCGGCGTCGCCGCGCTGCTGTGCAGCGCCGACCAAGGCCTGCAAGATGCCCTGCCCCAGCTGCGCGCCCCGCAGCGCACGGTGAACCGCCATGCGGCCTATCCTGCCTACGCCCGCAGCGTGCCTGAGCAGCCGCCCGGTGGCCACCGCCTGGCCCAGCCCGTTGTAGGCCACGGCATGCACGGCGTCGGCATCGGCGGTGTCAAGTTCCAGTTCGGGCGCAATGCCTTGCTCCTCGACAAACACGCGCTGCCTGATGCGGGCGGCGTCAGCGCCTAATTGCATCCAGTCGCCGGTTTTGAAGTCCAGCATGGATTCCCCCGCTTCAAAACCCGTCAGCAGGCGGCGCAGCGCATCGGGCACCGGCCTGGAGGTCTGCGAGGCCGGATCGGCAAACACGTAAATCAGCTCGCAGGTGATGAGCAGTTCGGCGCCGCGGAAAATGGCGCCTGAAAACACCATCGACGAGGTGCCAACGCGCACACACTTCAGCGCCACATCGAGCCGGTCGTCAAAACGCGCCGAGGCATGGTATTCAATGCTGGCCTTTTTGACGTACAAGTCGCCGCCCAGCTGCAGCATCGCCTCTTCATACGGCAGTGCCAGCGCCCGCCAGTAGTCGCTGATGGCGGTGTCGAAATACATCAGATAGTGGCCGTTGAACACGATTTTCTGCATGTCCACCTCGACCCAGCGCACGCGCAGGCGGTGAAAAAAGCGGAAGTCTTGTCGCTGCATGTTCATATCTCCGGGTTAAAAGCCAGTCGAAGCGCCTGCGCCGCAGCCGCATGGGCGTGGCGCGCTTCGGGAATGACGCGGCCCATCTTGATGAACTCGTGCGTCACGCCGCGGTAAATTTCAAGGTCCACGGCCACGCCGGCCAGGCGCAGCTTGTCGGCATACATCACGCCTTCATCGACCAGCGGGTCGCATTCGGCCAAGCCGAGCCAGGCCGGGGCCACGCCGTCCACATCGGGCGCATTGAGCGGCGCAAAGCGCCAGTCGTCGCGGTCGGCCGGGCTGCGCACGTACTGCGCAAAAAACCAGCTGATGCCGGCCTCTTCAAGCAAGAATCCGTGCCCAAACTTGTGGTGCGAGGGCGTGTCCTGGTGCGCCGCGCAACCGGGGTAAAACAGCAGTTGCAGCGCCAGCGGCAAACCGGCGTCGCGCGCCAGCACCGCGCAGATGGCGGCCAGCGTGCCGCCCGCGCTGTCCCCGCCCACAGCCAGCCGTGCGGCGTCCAGGCCCAGGCTGGCGGCATGGTCGGCCAGCCAGTTCAGGGCGTCCCAGGCATCGTGGGCCGCCACCGGAAACTTGTGTTCGGGCGCCAGCCGGTAGTCCAAAGAAATAACAGC
>NZ_JADMJK010000007.1 GCF_018780625.1 Polaromonas sp.
CGGGCTTGCAGCCGATGGCAATCACTTCGGCACCCAGTTCATGAAACACCATGGGTGCGATGTGATACGCAGCGCCGTTGGCGCCATCGACGACGATTTTCAGGCCCTTGAGCGTCAGGTCATGGGCAAATGTGCTCTTGCAAAATTCGGTGTAACGACCCGCAGCGTCCTCCAGGCGGCGCGTCTTTCCCAGCGAAGCCGAGTCCGCCCAGACCGGCGGCTCGTCCAGCGAAGCTTCCACCGCCAGCTCCCACTCATCATTGAGCTTGGTGCCCTGTGCACTGAAAAACTTGATACCGTTGTCGGCAAAGGGATTGTGACTGGCACTGATCACCACCCCCAGGCTGGCGCGCTGGGCCCGTGTGAGGTAGGCCACACCCGGCGTTGGCAGGGGCCCGAGCAACACGACATCCACGCCAGCCGAATTGAAACCGGACTCCAGCGCACTTTCCAGCATATAGCCCGAAATGCGGGTGTCCTTACCGATCAGCACGGTGGGGCGGGACTCGGACTTGCGAAGAACGCGGCCCACGGCGTGAGCGAGCTTCAGCACAAAGTCGGGCGTGATGGGCGGCTGACCGACCGTGCCGCGAATGCCATCAGTGCCAAAGTATTTTCTTGTCATGTGGATAAGCCCTGTGGGCTGGTTGTTCTTGGTGAGTAAAAAGGTTTGCCCGATTTTAGAAGCTTGCGCCGGCAGACACCACGCGGCAGGAATTGCGTTCTTGCGGCAGCGCAGTTGCTCCAGATCACTCAGTCTATCGCGCCGCAGTCCAGACCTTGAGGGCCTGCACCGTCTCGCGCACATCGTGAACACGCACGATGCGGGCTCCGCGCTCAACCGCCAGCAAAGCCGCCGCCACGCTGGGCACCATTCGATCCGCCATTTCCGCCGAGGCCACAGCCGCCAGGGACGACTTGCGCGACCAGGCCGCCAGCAACGGATAACCAGCCGCCAGGATTTCTTGCTGACGTGCCAGCAGCGAAAAATTCTGCGCTACGGTTTTCCCGAACCCTATGCCCACATCCAGCACGATTCGGCTCTTTTCCACGCCTGCATCTTCCAGGCTTTGCGCTGCCTGCGCCAGGAAAGACAGGACCTGCGGCACCACGTCGCCCTCCATTGGAGCCATCTGCATGGTTTCGGGCTCGCGGTGCATGTGCATCAGGCAAACCCCGCAAGCCGGATGAGCGGCTACCTGCTCCACAGCACCAGGCTGGCGCAGCGCCCAGATGTCGTTAATGATGTCTGCGCCCAGATCCAGCACCGCCTGCATCACCTCGGGCTTGTAGGTATCTACCGATATCGGTACGCCAAGCTTCACAGCATGACGCACGACAGGCAGAACACGCGCAAGTTCCTCCTCCAGCGGCACGGGTGGCGCCCCGGGACGCGTCGATTCGCCGCCGATATCGAGCAGGTCGGCGCCGTCCCCGAGCAGTTGTTCGCAGTGCGCAAACACACCCGAAAAACCACCGCCTGGCACAAAGTGCTTGCCGCCATCGGAAAAAGAGTCGGGTGTGACGTTGACAATGCCCATGACGCGCGGCGTGGACAAATCAATCTGAAAGCGCGATGTCTGCCAGATCACGGGGGGTCTTTTTTGTTGAATAGTCATCTCAAGCGGACAGCTTGCTGCCCCCAAAAAAGAAAACCGGGGACTCGCCCCGGTTTTCATGATTTAAAAGCTTTCCTGGCCAGTCTTCAGGCCGCCGTCGGTGCAGGCTCAGTGCTTACCGCTGGTGTACCGCCGCTGGGGCCATCGCTGCCACCACCGACGGAAGGATTGCGCGGCGTCCAGTCCTTGGGCGGACGCGGCTCCCTGCCGGCAATGATGTCATCGAGTTGCTCGACGTCAATAGTTTCCCACTCCAGCAGCGCCTTGGCCATGGCGTGGATCTTGTCCTTGTTGTCTTCGATCAGCTTGCGCGCCTGGGCGTATTGCTGGTCAATGATGCGGCGCACTTCCATGTCGACCTTTTGCATGGTGGACTCGCTCACATTGTTGGTCTTGGTGACCGAACGCCCCAGGAACACTTCGCCTTCGTTTTCAGCGTAAACCATGGGACCCAGGGCCTCGGACATGCCGTAGCGGGTGACCATGTCGCGGGCCAGTGCCGTGGCACGTTCAAAGTCGTTGCTCGCGCCCGTCGTCATCTGGTTCATGAAGACTTCTTCAGCAATACGGCCACCAAACAACATGCTGATCTGGCTGAGCATGTACTCTCGGTCATAGCTGTAGCGGTCTTGCGCCGGCAGGCTCATTGTGACGCCCAAGGCGCGGCCACGCGGGATGATGGTGACTTTATGCACCGGGTCGCACTTGGGCAGCAACTTGCCGAGCAGCGCATGACCGGACTCGTGGTAGGCGGTGTTCCTGCGCTCTTCTTCGGGCATGACCATGCTTTTACGCTCTGGGCCCATCAGGATCTTGTCTTTGGCTTTCTCAAAGTCCTGCATCTCGACCACACGAGCACTGCGGCGGGCAGCCATCAGTGCCGCTTCGTTGCACAGATTGGCAAGGTCAGCGCCCGACATGCCGGGCGTGCCGCGGGCAATGACGCTCGCATTGACGTCCTGGCCCAACGGAACCTTGCGCATGTGCACGTTCAAAATCTGCTCGCGGCCACGAATATCGGGCAGCGTCACGTACACCTGACGGTCAAAGCGGCCAGGGCGCAGCAAGGCGGCATCCAGAATGTCCGGACGATTGGTGGCAGCCACCACGATCACACCGACGTTGGTCTCAAAGCCGTCCATCTCGACCAGCATCTGGTTCAAGGTTTGCTCGCGCTCATCATTGCCGCCGCCCACGCCAGCGCCACGCTGACGGCCAACGGCGTCAATTTCATCAATGAAGATGATGCAAGGCGCATTTTTCTTGGCGTTTTCAAACATGTCACGCACGCGCGCAGCACCGACGCCAACAAACATTTCAACGAAATCGGAGCCGGAGATCGAGAAAAACGGCACTTTGGCTTCGCCCGCAATGCCCTTGGCAAGCAGCGTTTTACCAGTGCCCGGAGGGCCGACCAGCAGCAAACCGCGCGGAATGCGGCCGCCAAGCTTCTGAAAGCGCTGCGGATCTTTCAGGAAATCAACAACTTCCTTGACCTCTTCCTTGGCCTCGTCGCAGCCAGCCACGTCTGCAAAGGTCACGGGATTTGTGGACTCATCAAGCATGCGGGCCTTGGATTTACCAAAACTGAAAGCGCCGCCCTTGCCGCCACCCTGCATTTGCCGCATGAAATAAACCCATACGCCAATCAGCAGCAGCATGGGACCCCAACTGACCAGCAGCGTCATGAGCAACGAGCCCTCTTCGCGCGCTTTGACATCGAACTTGACATCGTTGGCGATCAGGTCGCCCACCAGGCCACGGTCGAGGTAGGTCGCCGTGGTTCGAACCTTGCGGTCGTCGGTGGTCACGGCCGATATTTCGGTGCCGCCCTGGCCTTCAGCGATCGTCGCGGTCTTGATTCGTTTGCCGCGTACTTCCTCCAGAAACTCGGAATAACCCAAGTAACTTGAACCCGCAGCGCCACGCGTATCAAATTGTTTGAAAACGGTGAACAGGACCATGGCTATGACCAGCCAGATTGCAATTTTTGGAAACCACTGATTGTTCAAGGACTACTCCGGTGTAAGAACAAAAGGCACATGCGCCCGATTTTAGGCGTTTCAAGGGTAAAAACGTCACGAAGCGCAATACGCCCCCTGACTTCAAGCGGATTTAGGCAATTTCTACCGTCTTGCGCTTCACGTTTGCGACTCAATCCGGCCTTTTAAGACCTCGCCCCACCAGAAAGGTTTCGGACGAATTGGACCTGGAGGCCTTTGGCTTCATGGGCTTGACCACCTTGAAGGTCGCGCGAAACAGTTTGACCAACTGGTCGTAGCCGCTTCCATGAAACAGCTTGACGACGAGCGCCCCCTCCGGTTTCATGTGCTTCTGGGCAAACTCTACCGCCAGCTCAACCAGATCGGTGATGCGGGCCGCATCAGCCGACTCAATGCCCGATAGATTGGGGGCCATGTCGGAAATAACAAGGTCCACCGCAACCGCCCTGGCGTCAGTGACCAGGGCTTGTTCCAGTTTTTGAAGCACTTCCAGCTCGCGAAAGTCGCCCTGGATAAAGACCACACCCTCAATGGGTTCCATGGGCAGCATGTCCAGTCCAATGATGCGGCCCTTGAGCTCACCGGCCGCAGCCCCGGCGGGCGAGAGTTTGCGGCGCACGTACTGACTCCAGGCGCCAGGCGTGCTGCCCAGGTCCACCACACAGTCGCCCGGCTTGATCAAGCCCAGCGTTTCATCCATTTCCTTCAGCTTGTAGGCGGCGCGGGCCCGGTAGCCCTCTCTTTTGGCAAGCTTTACATAGGGATCGTTAATGTGCTCGTGCAACCACGCCTTGTTGACCTTCTTGCCCTTGGGATTTGCCTTCCCCGCCAAGCTCGTGGCGGCTTTTGCACCCACCTTTACAGGGGCACTTGCATCTGACTTCGTATTTACTTTCATGCGCGCTATTGTCGTCTTACGGACTCCACCGATAATTGGGGCATGGCTCAAATACAACTTACCCCTGCCCAGCGCAAAGATCACCGCGCCGAAGCGCATCACCTCAACGCCGTCGTCATGATTGGCTCAGACGGTCTGACCGACGCGGTCAAGAAGGAAACTGACGCGGCCCTCAACGCGCACGGCCTGATTAAAGTCCGGGTCCAGTCCGACGATCGGGCCGGACGAGAACAGATTTTTCAAACCCTCGCCGACGAACTGAACGCCGCGCCCATCCAGCACATTGGCAAGCTGCTGGTGTTGTGGCGCCCTCTGCCGGAAAAAGAAAAGAAGGTCAGCGAAGACCGCATGCCCGGCCCGCGCGACATCAAGGTACTGAAAAACAGCTCACGCTACGGCCAGCGGCCCGAAGTCAAGACCCTGCGGGTGCTCGGCAACCAGCGCCTGACCCCGGGCGGCACCGTCAAGCGCGCCAAGCCCAAGCAACGCAGCGTCAAGAAGCGCTCGCAAGACTGAAGCGTTTGCCCGGCTTGTGCCGGCGCGTTTATTTTTCTGGCCAGCAAGGCGTCATCAGCAGGCCCTGGCTCTTTAGATTTTCTTCATCGGCCCACAGCTAGAAGTCATGACCAATCCACTCCTCGACTTTTCTGACCTTCCGCTGTTTGATCAAATCCTGCCTGAGCATGTTGGCCAGGCGCTGGACACCTTGATTATCAAGGCTGATGCCGCGCTCGAGCAGGTCACGGCGCCTGATTTTCCGGCCACCTGGGTCGACATTGCCCGCGTGCTCGATGTGGCTACTGAGAATCTGGGCCGGGCTTGGGGTGCCGTCAGCCATTTGAACAGCGTGGCCGACACGCCCGAGATGCGTGCGGCTTACAACACGGCACTGCCAGCGGTGACCGAGTTCTGGGCCCGACTGGGTGCCGACGAGCGCCTGTATGCCAAGTACAAAGCCATTGACGTGGCCAGCCTGAACACCGAGCAGCGCCAGGCCCACAAAAATGCCATCCGCAACTTTGTATTGTCAGGTGCTGAACTGATCGGCTCAGCCAAGGAACGTTTCGCCAAAATACAGGAACGCCAGGCGGAACTGAGCCAGAAGTTCAGCGAGAACGCGCTGGACGCCACCCAGGCCTTTGCCTACTACGCCACGGCAGAGGAAGTGGCCGGAATTCCCGAGGACGTCCTGCAAACTGCCCGGGAGCAAGCCGAGGCCGAGGGCAAGGCCGGCTACAAGCTCAGCCTGAAAATGCCGAGCTACCTGCCCGTCATGCAGTTTGCCGAAAGCAGCGCCTTGCGCGAAACCCTTTACCGGGCCTACACCACGCGCGCCAGCGACCAGGCCCCCGCAGAATTCAACCAGTACGACAACAGCGTCATCATTCGTGAAATTCTGGCGCTGCGGCTGGAAGAAGCCCAACTGCTGAGCTACCGTAATTTCGGCGAAGTGTCTGTGGTGGCCAAAATGGCCCAGTCGCCCGATGAAGTAAGTGCTTTTTTGCGCGATCTGGCCCAGCGCGCCCGCCCCTACGCCGAAAAAGACATCGCCGACCTGCGCGCCTTTGCGCTGGAAACGCTGAATCAGCCCGACCCCCAGCCTTGGGACTACGCCTACATTGGCGAAAAGCTCAAGGAGGCGCGCTACGCCTTCAGCGAACAAGAGGTCAAACAATACTTCACCGCCCCCAAAGTGCTGACGGGCCTTTTCAAAATTGTTGAAACCCTGTTTGAAGTCACCATTCGAGAGGACTCCGCACCGGTGTGGAAGCCCGGCGTGGGGTTCTATCGCATTGAACGCGACGGCCAACTGGTGGGCCAGTTCTACCTCGACCAGCCAGCCCGCACGGGCAAGCGTGGCGGCGCCTGGATGGACGACGTTCGCGCCCGCTGGCTGCGCCCCGACACGGGCGTGCTGCAAACGCCGGTGGCGCATCTGGTCTGCAATTTTGCCGAAGGTGTAGGCGGCAAACCAGCCTTGCTGACCCACGACGATGTCACCACGCTGTTTCATGAGTTCGGCCACGGCCTGCACCACATGCTCACGCAGGTGAATGAGCGCGATGTCTCGGGCATCAGCGGTGTGGAATGGGACGCTGTCGAGTTGCCCAGCCAGTTCATGGAAAACTTCTGCTGGGAATGGGACGTGCTTGAAAGCATGACCGCCCACGTCGACACCGGCGAGCCCCTGCCGCGCGCACTGTTTGAAAAAATGCTGGCGGCCAAGAACTTCCAGAGCGGCATGCAGACGCTGCGCCAGGTCGAGTTTTCACTGTTTGACATGCTCTTGCACACCTCGCACAATCCGGCCGACGATTTGATGGATCTGCTCAATGAAGTGCGCAAGGAAACGGCCGTGATTTCGGCCCCGGCCTACAGCCGCACCGCGCATACCTTCAGCCACATCTTTTCGGGCGGTTATGCCGCGGGCTACTACAGCTACAAATGGGCGGAAGTGCTGTCGGCCGACGCTTACGCGGCCTTTGAAGAAACGGCAGCTGCCGCGCAAAATGCCAGCGACGAACAAGGCAAAACGACAGTCACCGTGGAAACCGGCAGAAAATACCGGCAGGCCATCCTTGAGGCAGGCGGAAGCCGCCCCGCCATGGAGTCGTTCAAAGCCTTCAGGGGCCGCGAGCCATCCATTGATGCCTTGCTGCGCCATCAGGGAATGGCTTGAGCGTCTGAAAAGCCTGTGGTCAAGACAATTGGGGAAAGCATGAGTTCAAACGCTGTCAGATTTTCAGCCCTTGGTGCACTGCTCGTGTTGGCGGGCAGTTTCTTGTCGCCTGCAGTGCAGGCCCAGACGGTTTTCCGCATCGTGGGGCCGGATGGAAAGGTCACCTATTCGGACAAGCCGCCACCCTCAGCCGGCGAAACCAGGGGAACGTCGGCCAATGCCGGTCCTGCCTCAGCCGGCGCCTCGGCGGGCCTGCCTTATGCGTTGCGGCAAGTGGCCGCCAAATACCCGGTGACCCTGTACACCAGCGACAAGTGCGGGCCCTGCATTGCGGGCGTTTCCCTGCTGACCAGCCGTGGTGTCCCGTTCACTGAAAAAACGGTCACCACCAATGAGGACGCAGAGGCGCTGCAGCGACTGAGTGGCGACAATTCACTGCCTTTCATGACGATAGGAGGCCAGCAACTCAAGGGCTTCTCCGATGCCGAGTGGACGCAGTTCCTCAACGCGGCGGGCTACCCGGCGTCTTCCACATTGCCGCCCAGCTACCGCCGGCCGGCCCCTGCGCCGCTGGTACGTGTCGCTGAAGCGCCCGCCAGATCCGCCGAAGGGTCAGCGCCAGCCGCCGCCCAGCCAAATCCACGCCCGGCCCCGCAGGTCACACCGCCGGCGACCAACCCGGCGGGAATTCGGTTCTAACCTGCCTTTTGAGGGTTGCACGGCCAAGCTTGCGACGCCGGGGCCCTTGACTGCGCCCGTGGGGAGCTTCTCCCCTGGCAACGGCCGGCCAGCATGAATTTCAGCCGAAAGCGCCTAAGCCACCTGCTCGGCCAGTTGCACGCCAGGGGTAAGGGACTGAAAACGCAGGGTCATGACGATGCAGGCATTTGCCCTGCATCGGTGCGGCGTGCAGCCCGCGTCAAAACGACAGGGTCCTGACGCCGGTTGCAGTCCCCAGCAAACACACGTGGGCCTTCTGAAATGCAAACACCCCCACCGTCACCACGCCCGGCCACTGGTTGACCTGGGACTCAAACCCGAGCGGATCGCTGATCTTCAGGCCGGTCACGTCCAGAATATGCTGGCCGTTGTCGGTGACCAAGGGCTTGCCCTCCTTGAGTCGCAAGGTCACCGTGCCGCCCAGGGCCGCAAACTGGCGCGCAATGCGTTTTTCAGCCATGGGAATCACCTCCACCGGCACAGGGAAATTTCCCAGCGTCTGCACCAGCTTGGACTCGTCCGCAATGCAGACAAACTGGCGCGACTGGGCCGCCACGATTTTTTCCCGCGTCAGGGCCGCGCCGCCGCCCTTGATCATGTAGCCCGCGTGGTCGATCTCGTCCGCGCCGTCGATATACACCGCCAGTTCATCGACTTCGGTGGCGTCAAACACCTTGATGCCCAGCGCGTGCAGGCGTTCGGTGGAAGCCACTGAACTCGACACCGCGCCGGCAATGCGGTCTTTCATGGTCGCCAGCGCGTCGATGAATTTGTTGACCGTGGAGCCAGTGCCGACACCGACAATGCTGCCGTCTTGCACGTAATGCAGGGCCGCCTGGCCGACCAGTGTTTTGAGTTCGTCTTGCGTCATGTTGGGTTTACCGGGAAGTGAAGTTGTTTTTGCGACAATCAAAGCTTATGTCTTGCGGGCTCAAGCGCCTGCCCAAGCCGCACCATCCATAGCCATTTTCCCGAATTATCCAATGTCCCTGCTCCCCTACGCCCTTGCCCGTCCCTTTTTATTCGGGCTTGACCCCGAAACCGCCCACGAACTGACCATGGCGTCGCTGGCGCGGACCCAGGGCACGCCGCTTTCAGCCCTCTATTGCAGCAGCAAGGTGAGCGACCCGATCGAGCTGGCCGGGCTGAAGTTCCCCAACCGCGTGGGCCTGGCAGCGGGCCTGGACAAGAATGCCCGCTGCATTGACGGCCTGGCCGCCATGGGATTTGGCTTTGTCGAGGTCGGCACCGTCACGCCCAAGGCCCAGCCCGGTAACCCCAAGCCGCGCATGTTCCGCCTGCCCGAAGCCCATGCGCTGATCAACCGCCTGGGCTTCAACAATGACGGGCTGGACGCCTTTCTCGCCAACGTGCAGAAGTCCAGCGTGCGCAAGCAAGGTGCAAAAAGTACCTTGCTGCTCGGCTTGAACATCGGCAAGAACGCTGCCACGCCGATTGAAAACGCGGTGGACGACTACCTGATCTGCCTGGACGGCGTCTACCCGCATGCCGACTACGTGACCGTCAACATTTCCAGCCCCAACACCAAGAACCTGCGCGCGCTGCAAAGCGACGAGGCGCTGGAAGCGTTGCTGGGCCGCATTGCCGAACGACGCGAAGCCCTGGCCAGCCAGTACGGCAAACGCGTGCCGATCTTCGTGAAGATCGCGCCCGATCTCGATGATGCCCAGATCGAGGTGATTGCCGCCACGCTCCAGCGCCACGCCATGGACGGCGTGGTGGCCACCAACACCACCCTGAGCCGCGACGCCGTCAAGGGCCTGCGCCATGCCGAGGAAGCCGGGGGCCTGAGCGGCGCGCCCGTGCTGGAAGCCAGCAACCGGGTAATTCGCCAGCTGCGCGCGGCATTGGGAAAAGACTTTCCCATCATTGGCGTGGGCGGTGTGATGAGCGGTGCGGACGCGGTGTCCAAAATCAAGGCTGGCGCCGACGTGGTGCAGATTTATACCGGCCTGATCTACAAAGGCCCGGCCCTGGTGGCCGAAGCCGCAAATGCGATAAAAAAGTGCATCAAGCCCAATTGATACGTTGACTTTTAGCTATTATTTTTATAGCTAATTTATAGACCATCAGGCTTTTCGGGGTTTGCCTGCAGGCGCAGCAAGGCCTGTCGCCCAGGTTGCCGCACGCGGCGTTAAACGCCGTTGGCTGCCGCTACCATGCAGGCAACCCTGACCCGGAGACTGCACTTGGCCACCACGACTTCTTCCCCTGCCCTTCCCTATCCGCACCTGCTGGCGCCGCTGGACCTGGGCTTCACCACCCTGAAAAACCGGGTGCTGATGGGCAGCATGCACACCGGACTGGAAGACGGGCGCAAGCACTTTCCGGCCATGGCCGCCTATTTTGCGGAGCGGGCGCGCGGCGGCGTGGGGCTGATGGTCACGGGCGGCTTTGCGCCCAACATTGCGGGCTGGACCAAACCCTTTGCCGGCATGCTGGCCACCTCGGGCGCCGCGCGGCGGCACCGCCAGGTCACCGATGCGGTGCATGCCGAGGGCGGCAAGATCGCGCTGCAGATCTTGCACACCGGCCGCTACGGCTACCACCCGCTGTGCGTCGCGCCTTCCCGCATCCAGAGCCCGATTTCGCCCTTCACGCCGCGCGAATTGAGCGCGGCCGGCATCGAGCGCCAGATCCGCGCCTTCGTCCGCTGCGCCCAACTGGCGCGGGAAGCCGGCTACGACGGCGTCGAGATCATGGGCAGCGAAGGCTACCTGATCAACCAGTTCCTGGTGACACACACCAACCAGCGCAGCGACGACTGGGGCGGCAGCTACGCCAACCGCATGCGCCTGGCGGTCGAGATCGTGCGGCGCACGCGCGAAGCGGTCGGGCCCGACTTCATCCTGATCTACCGCCTGTCGCTGATCGACCTGATCCCGGACGGCAGCAGCTGGATGGAGGTCGTGCTGCTCGCCAAGGCCGTCGAAGCGGCCGGCGCCACGCTGATCAACAGCGGCATCGGCTGGCACGAGGCCCGCGTGCCGACGATTGCCACCTCGGTGCCGCGCGGCGCCTTCACCTGGGTCACCAAGAAGCTGCGCACCGAACTGCGCGTGGCCGGGCTGACGATCCCCGTCATCACCAGCAACCGACTCAACACGCCCGAAATCGCCGAGCAGGTGCTGGCCGACGGCAGCGCCGACATGGTCAGCTTGGCCCGCCCCTTCCTGGCCGACCCCGAATTCGTCAACAAGGCCGCCCAGGGCCGCAGCCGCGAGATCAACACCTGCATCGCCTGCAACCAGGCCTGCCTGGACCACGCCTTCAAGGGCAAGCTGGCGAGTTGCCTGGTCAACCCGCGCGCCGGGCACGAACTGGAGCTCGTCATCCGCATCGCCCCCGCCCGCAAGCGCGTGGCCGTGGTGGGCGCCGGCCCGGCCGGCTTGGCCGCCGCCACCACGCTGGCCGAGCGCGGCCACGACGTGACGCTGTTTGATGCGGCCGGGGAGATTGGCGGCCAGTTCAACCTGGCCAGGCGCGTGCCGGGCAAGGAAGAGTTTTCAGAAACGCTGCGCTACTTCAGCCAGCGCATCGACAAGGCAGGCGTCCGGCTGCGCCTGAACACGCGCATCGAGGCCGCCGACCTGCTGGCTCAAAAGTTTGACGAGGTGGTTCTGGCCACCGGCGTCAAACCCCGGGACCCGCGCATTCCGGGCCAGGACCACCCCAAGGTGCTGCGCTACATCGACGTGCTGCTGGGCCGCCAGTCGGTCGGCCCGCGCGTGGCGCTGATAGGCGCCGGCGGCATCGGCTTTGACGTGGCCGAGTTTCTGGTCACCCAGCCCGGCCATTCCACCGCGCTCGACTTGCCCGCCTGGCTGGCCGAATGGGGCGTGACAGACCCCGGCCTGGTGCGCGGCGGCGTGGTCAAGCCCCACAGCACCCCGGCCGCGCGGCACATCACGCTGCTGCAGCGCAAGCCCGGCAAAATGGGCGCGGGCCTGGGCAAAACCACTGGATGGATTCACCGGGCGGCGCTGAAGATGAAAAACGTGGAAATGCTGTCGGGCGTGAACTACGAACGTATCGGCGAAGACGGCTCAGGCCTGGGCCTTTTCATCACCTTTGGCGGCAAACGCCAGGACGGCGCGGTACTGCGCGTGGACAACATCGTGCTGTGCGCGGGCCAGGAACCCTTGCGGGAACTGCTGGCGCCGCTTCAGGCCGCTGGCGTCAGGACGCACCTGATTGGCGGCGCCGACGAAGCCAGCGAGCTTGATGCCAAGCGTGCGATTGACCAGGGAACGCGGCTGGCGGCAAGGCTTTAACTTGCTACTTTATAAATAGCGACCCAAGCCCGTTAAATATCGGAAAAAACCCATTTCAATACCTCAATCCGGTACAAACTCAGCCTTGAACTTGACCTCGTCTTCAGGCAGTTCCAGCGTGACCAGTTGCCCCATTTTTCGGTCTGACAGCCGGCACGCGGCAAACAGGCTGTAGTGGCCCTTGAAGTTGTAGCTTTCCAGGTCAATCAGCATGTAGGGGTAAGGCAAAAACACCTCGTGCATGAAAACAGTCCGGTGCCGGTTGCGCGGCGAAGGGTACAGCAGGTGCCGGTCGGTGGTGATGCTTTTTGCGGTGGCCATGGGCTTTCAACGGTCGGGTGGATGCTGCAGCAAGGCGCTGTAAGCTCTATCTTCTATTTTGATGCATGGAACCCTATGACAGAGCGCCATTTAACCCCCGGCAAGGAAGAGATTGAACTGCTTGAGCCCTTTGAGCGCCTGGCCCTGGCGCAAATCGAGCTGATCTCAACGCCGCAGCAAGCCGGCAGCGCGCTGGAGGAACTGGCCGGCGCCACGGCGCTGGGGTTCGACACCGAGTCCAAGCCCACCTTCGCCAAGAATGAAGCCTCCCTGGGCCCCCACATCGTGCAGCTGTCGACGCTGCACAAGGGCTATATCTTCCAGCTGGAGGACGCAGCGTGCCGCCGCGCCGTGGCGGTGTTGCTTGAATCGAAAATTGTCATCAAGGCCGGCTTTGGCCTGGGCGACGACCGCAGGCGCATCATCAGCAAACTGGGCGTGGACCCGCAGGGTGTGCTGGACCTGAACAGCGTGTTCCGGGAACGCGGCTACCGCAAGGACATGGGCGTGCGCGGCGCGGTGGCGGTACTGTTCAACAAGCGCTTCATCAAGTCCAGAAAAGCCACGACGTCCAACTGGGCCAACCTGCGGCTGACAGAAGCCCAGCTGATCTATGCCGCCAACGATGCGTATGCGGCGCTCAGGGTGTTTGAGGCGCTGGGCCTTACGCGCTGAACAAGGCATGGACGGCGGCGCGCCAGCGGCTCAATAATCGCCGCCGGAGCCGCTCGCCAGGCTCTCGAACTTGGTGATGCGATTCAGGAATGCCAGCTTCACCGTTCCGGTCGGGCCATTACGCTGCTTGCTGATGATGACCTCGGCCACGCCGGGCTCCTTGCAGGCTTCCTTGGTGTAGTACTCGTCGCGGTAAATGAACATGATGATGTCGGCATCCTGCTCGATGGCGCCGGATTCGCGCAGGTCGCTCATCATCGGGCGCTTGTCGGTACGGGACTCGACGCCGCGGCTGAGCTGGGACAGCGCGATCACGGGGCACTGGAGCTCTTTGGCGAGCGACTTCAGGCCGCGCGAGATCTCGCCAACGGCCGTGGCGCGGTTTTCGTCGTTCATGCTGGTCGACACGCTCATGAGCTGCAGGTAGTCGACCACGATCAGGCCGAGCTTGCCACACTGGCGCGCCAGGCGCCTGGCATTGGCGCGCAACTCGCTGACGGTGAGGCCCGCAGTCTCGTCGATGTGCAGCGAGATGGTGCGAAGCTTTTCAATCGCCTCGGTCAGGCGCGGCCATTCCTCGTCGGTCAGCTTGCCGGTCCGCAGATGGGTCTGGTCAATGCGGCCGATTGAGCCGACGATACGCACCGCCAATTGGGAGGCGCCCATTTCCATTGAAAACACGGCCACCGGCAGGCCTTCGTTCAGGGCCACATGTTCGGCGATGTTGATGGCGAGTGCGGTTTTTCCCATGGACGGTCGGGCCGCCAGAATGACCAGGTCGCCAGCCTGAAAGCCGGAGGTCATGCGGTCCAGGTCGTAAAAACCGGTGGGCACGCCGGTGACGTCGTTGGGGTTTTCCGCCATCTCGGTGACCCGGTCCAGCAGGTCGACCACCAGCGTGTCCATGCTCTGAAAACCCTGCATCGCGCGGGAACCCTGCTCGCCGATGTTGAAGATCTTCTGTTCAGCTTCGTCCAGGATGGTCGAAACGGCCTTGCCTTGCGGCGCAAAGGCCGCGGTCGCAATTTCGTCGGAGGCAGAGACCAGCTTGCGCAAGATGGAGCGCTCCCGAACAATTTCGGCGTAGCGGCGAATATTGGCGGCGCTGGGCACGTACTGGGCCAGCGCATTGAGGTAGCTCAGCCCCCCGACTTCCTCGGCCTTGCCGTGGTTTTGCAGGTGCTCGTACACCGTGATGATGTCGGCCGGCTTGGAGCCGTTGATCAGCGTGCCCACGGCGGCGTAGATCAGCTGGTGCTCGTGGCGATAAAAGTCCTGGTCGCTTAGCAGGTCGCCCACGCGGTCCCAGGCGCCGTTGTCCAGCAGCAAGCCGCCGAGCACGCTGGATTCCCCCTCGATCGAGTGCGGCGGAATGCGCAACTGGGCAATCTGGCGGTCACCGCCGTAGCGGGGATCTTCATAGGGAGAAAGTACGGCAGACATGGGCATCCTTAGGGGAACGGTAAATGGTACGCCGGGACCATTGGAGGGCGGTGGATAAGCCTGTGGACAAGCGGGGGAAATTCGGTGGAAATTAGGCTTGAAGTTGTGCACAAGGCCATTCCCCCTGGCGCCAGGCCCGGCAGGCCGCTGCGCCCGCTCCAAAGCCGCCAAGCAAAAAGCCGCTCCGAGGAGCGGCTTTCACGGACAGCGCGGTGTCAGTTTAGGCGGTTTCGCCGTAGACCGTGACCGTGATGTCCACCAGCACGTCGGTATGCAGTGACACGCTGACGGAGTGGTCGCCCACGGTTTTCAGCGGGCCATTGGGCATACGGATTTGCGACTTGGTCACGGCAAAACCTTGCTTGGTGACTTCTTGCGCGATGTCGGCGTTGGTGACGGAGCCAAACAGGCGACCATCGACACCGGCTTTTTGCGTGAGCTTGACGGTGGTACCGCCGAGCTTTGCGCCTTGAGCTTGCATCTCGGCCAGCTTTGCAGCAGCGGCTTTTTCAAGATCAGCGCGTTTGACTTCGAATTCCTTGATGGCCACTGCCGTGGCGCGACGGGCGCGGCCGGAAGGGATCAGGAAGTTGCGTGCGTAGCCGTCTTTAACTTTGACGACTTCGCCCAGGTTGCCCAGGTTCACGACTTTGTCGAGCAGAATAATTTGCATGGTCGTGCTCCTTACAGGCTACGGTGCTGGTCGCTGTAAGGCAGCATCGCGAGGAAGCGAGCGCGCTTGACAGCGGTGTTGATCTGGCGCTGGAAAATCGCCCGGGTGCCGGTCAGGCGTGCGGGAATGATTTTTCCGTTTTCGGAGACAAAGTCGCGCAGGGTGTCGATGTCTTTGTAGTCGATTTCTTCAACGCCAGCGGCTGTGAAGCGGCAAAAACGCTTGCGCTTGAACAGCAGGGATTGGGTATTGCGCTTTGGGCGCTTGTCTTTATTGAAACGTTTTGGTCCGGCCATGATGGACTCCTTAAATGGGGTTCAGTACTTGTTCGAAAATTTCGAAAGCTTGAATATGAAAAACAACGCTCTTGCTGGTGCGCGCATTGATGAGAAACCCCGTGAACCTGAAAGCTTTACCCAAGGTGAGCCTGACTGTTTGTTCAGCCAGCGTTCCAAAGGCAACCGCTTTAAGCGTCAATTTGACCTGCCTGGCAACACCTGATTCAAGGATTTCAGACTCGTGTTCGAGAATGAAATTGATCGCAGGGATTCCAGCGGGCGTGTAGCGCAGCGGGCTTAGCTCGGCGATACAGGCGGTCAGTTCAACATGGTTCACTGCAAATTAAACTTTTCTTGGCGGCGCAGCAGTGATTCGTTCAACGGCAACGCAGCTTATTGGGCGGCGTATTCTGCCTGTTGGGTTTTACGGGCTTCTTCCCTCTCGACGTTGCGCATCATGAGGGACGGGCCGGTTTCAGCCTTTTTCTTGACCACGGTCAGGTGGCGCAGCACGGCATCGTTGAACTTGAACGCGTGTTCAATTTCTTCCATCACGGCCTGGCTGGCTTCGATGTTGATGCAGATGTAGTGGGCTTTAGCCAGTTTCTGGATCAGGTATACCAGCTGGCGGCGGCCCCAATCCTCGACACGGTGCACAACACCACCGCCGGCGGTAATCATGCCCTTGTAACGTTCCAGCATGGCTGGGACTTGCTCGCTTTGATCCGGGTGAATCAGCAAGACGATCTCGTAGTGACGCATAAAATCTCCTTGTGGATGAATGAAAACTGCCCCAGCGTCGTTAAGGGTGCAGCAAGGCGAAGCCCATGATTATAGCCCGGCGCAAGCCAGGCTCGACAAACGGCTCCGTCTAATCGGCCATTGGGCCGCGTTGACGCGCCATTTGCACACGGCGGTTACAGGCTTTTGAGGTCGGGGTAGCGGATGTATTCGACCAGTTCCTGAACTTTTTGACTCGGTGGCGGCGTGACCAGGCTGACCAGCACGATCACGGCAAAACCCACCGGCACACCAAAAAGACCTGCGGAAATGGGATCAATCCCCCACCACAGTTCAATTGGCGATGTGATGCTGAAAATGCCGCGCAGCCAGGGCTGGGTGGTGACCATGTAGTACGAGGTCACGCACAAACCCGAAACCATGCCCAGCACAGCCGCACTGCCGGTGGCGCGCTTCCAGAAGATACCCAGACTCAGGGCCGGAAAAAATGAAGCCGCCGCAAAAGAAAAAGCCGCCGAGACCAAAAACAGGATGTCCGCGGGTTTTTGCGCCGCCACATAGGCCGCAAACAAGGCCACGATGAGCAGCAGAATTTTGGACACCGTCACCCGGCTTACGGTCGATGCATTGGGATCAATCATCTTGTAATACAGGTCATGCCCCAGCGCATTGGCAATGGTCAGCAGCAAGCCGTCAGCGGTAGAAAGCGCCGCCGCCAACCCGCCTGCAGCGACCAGCCCCGAAATCACGTAGGGCAGGCCTGCCAGCTCGGGCGTGAGCAGCACGATGATGTCGCCGCCTATCGTCATTTCGTTGAGTTGCAGGACGTTGTCCTTGTTGACATCGGCCACCGACAGCAGCGCCGGGTCTATCTTGCTCCAGGCGCTGACCCACTCCGGCAGCTGATCAAACGACGTTCCGACCAGCACCGTGAATATCTCGTACTTGACCAGCACGGCCAGCGCGGGGGCGGTGAAGTACAGCAGGAAAATGAAAAATAGCGACCAGGTGACGGATTGACGCGCTTCCCGAACGCTGGGGACGGTGTAGTAACGCATCAAAATGTGCGGCAAGGCCGAGGTGCCCACCATGAGACAGAAGATCAGCGCCAGGAAATTCCGGCGCGAGGTGTCGTAAAGCGTCTTTTCCTGGGGCGACCCTTCTGGATCACCCGAAAACTGGGCGGCATGGGCCGGCATGCCATTGAGCGGCTGGGTTTTGACGTCCGCCGTTGCCTTGGCGGCAGTCCAGGCGCGCTGGGCGGCCGCCTCGTCCTTGGGCAGGCTGGCGAGCAATTTGCCGACAGTGGAAATTTCTGCGACCGAGGCATTGCCACCTTTCAGGGCTTCCATCTTCTTGGTGGCGGCCTGCTTGTCCGCAATCAGGGACGCGGCCGGATTCGCCAGTTTTTCCGCCAGCGCATCGGATCGCTGCTTGAATATGGCGCGAACCTCCAGCTCCTTGGGATCCACGGCCAGTTCTTTTTCTTTGGCGGTGACCTTCTCGAGCTGAAAACCATAGACCAGCTGCGGCACCGGGATGCCGGTCTGCTTGACCGACAACCAGACCACAGGAATCATGTAAGCGGCCACCAGAATGATGTACTGGGCCACCTGGGTCCAGGTCACGGCCCGCATGCCGCCCAAAAAGGAGCACACCAAAATACCGCCCAGGCCCAGGAATATTCCCAACTCAAAGGCGATGCCCGTGAGGTAGGAGGTGATCAGGCCGACGCCGTAAATCTGGGCCACCAGGTAGGTAAATGAGCACAGGATGGCCGCGCCCAAACCAATCAGCCGCGGAAGGTTCCCGCCGTAGCGTTCGCCCAGAAAATCAGGAATGGTGAACTGGCCAAACTTGCGCAGGTAAGGGGCCAGCACCAGGGCGACCAGGCAATACCCACCGGTCCAGCCCATGACAAAGGCCAGGCCGCTGTAGCCCGTGAGGTAGAGCGTTCCGGCCAGGCCAATGAAGGAGGCGGCCGACATCCAGTCGGCGCCTATGGCCATGCCGTTGTAGACCGCCGGTACGCTGCGGCCCGCGACGTAATACTCGGTGGCATTGGTCGTGCGGCTGATGACGCCTATGGCCGCGTAAATGCCGATGGTTACCGCCAGGAAGGAAAAGCCTATCCACATGCGCGGCAGGCCCAGTTGCTCCAGGCCGGCAAGCAGGGCTACAAAAAGCACCAGGCCGGCGGTGTACCAAAGGTAGACGCGGTGCAGCCGGGCCTTGAACCGTTGCTGTGAAAGCATGGCGCCTTCGGCTTCGCCGAAAAACCCGGCCATTAGAAACAGCCCGTCATTCAGTCCACCCCGTCTGCCACGTCATGCGCAATGTCAAGACGGTTCATATACCAGGCGTAAAAACCAACGATCAGGCAATACACCAGCAAGGCGCCCTGCGCGCCCATCCAGAAGCTGAAAGACCAGCCAAAAAAGGAAAAACTCAGTGCGCGTGCGAAGTAGCTCACGCCAAACGTGGTGGCGAACCAGACCAGCAACAGCAATGCGGTCACGACAAGGTTCTTGCGCCAGTAGCGGCGATGGTTGTCAGTGCGCTGCATGGTGCCCCGCGCTGACGGCAACCAGAGGGACCGGGGAGCCAGGGGAACCCGGGGGACTTTCCAGTCCATTTTCGCGTTCCAGCTGAGCCGCCACCCGGGGCTCAAAACGACGCAGATGCGCAATGATGGTTCGGGCTTTTTCCGGCTGCCCCAACGCCAGCCAGACCTGCGCCAGCCGATACCATCCGTAAGGGCTCATGGGCTGCAGGGCCGTGTTCCTTTTCAGCGCTTGCACCGATTCAAGAAACTGGCGCTGGTGAATCAGCACCAGCGCCAGGCCATACCAAGCCCGGTCCAGTGCGGGTTCAAGCGCCAGGGCGCTGCGAAACGCCAGGCCGGCCTCGTCATGGCGCCCGGCTTGCTGCAACACATAACCCAGGTTGAACCACGCCGCCGCCTCTTGCTGCGCGGAACCCTTGACGCGGGTGAGCTGCCGCAAGCTCGCTATGGCCGCATCCAGGCAATGGAGCTGGACCTGCACATGGGCCTGGCTGGCCAGCGCATAACGATCGCCAGGCCGGCGACCAAGCATGAGCCCAAACCTGCGCAATGCGCCATGCCGCCGCCCCAGGGCCAGCAACAGCACGGCTTGCGCCTTTAACGCGTAGTAGTGGAAATCAAGGGGCAACGCAGGCTTCATTTGCACAGCGCCACGCCAATTTGCAGACAGATGCTGACTTTGGCGAACGCCGCTCCGCCCCAGACAAACAGCAAAGCCAGAAAGGCCACCAGCGGTACGTGACGGTCCAGCACCAGCTGCGGCGAAAGCCAGCGCGCCGCGCGTACCCAGGGCCGCCCCAGCAACTGCAGCAAGCGGTAAAACGGATTGCGCTCGGGCGCCGGGCCGGCCAGCAAGCCGACCACCCATTGGCCAAACAGCGCAAGCAGCGCAATTTCAGCGAGTAGTTTGACAGTGGTGGCGGCAGCAAGCATGGCGGTGAAAGGGCCGGTAAAGAACGTGCCTCCGATTGTCATCAGAGGCCTTGCCATTTACTTACCGCGCACCCTCAAGTCACCGGGGGTTTTCCCTTGCCTGGTGGGCGACGCAGGCCGGATTTAGTTGGCCAGCTGCTTCCAGGTGTCAATCACCGTATCGGGATTGAGCGAGATGGAGCCAATGCCCTGCTCCTTGAGCCACAGCGCAAAGTCCGGATGGTCGCTGGGCCCCTGGCCGCAGATCCCGATGTATTTCCCCTGGCGCTTGCACGCGGCAATCGCCAGGCTGAGCAGCGCCTTGACGGCCGGATCGCGTTCGTCAAAGTCCTTGGCCAGAATCTCCAGGCCCGAATCGCGGTCCAGGCCCAGCGTGAGCTGGGTCAGGTCGTTGGAGCCAATGGAAAAACCATCGAAGTATTCAAGGAACTGGTCGGCCAAAATGGCGTTGCTCGGGACTTCGCACATCATGATGACGCGCAAGCCCTGCTCGCCGCGCTTGAGGCCATGCGCGGCCAGCAATTCGGTCACGGCCTTGGCCTGGCCCAGGGTGCGCACGAACGGCACCATGACTTCCACGTTGGTCAGACCCATGTCGTTGCGCACGCGCTTGAGCGCCTCGCATTCCATGGCAAAGGCCTCGCGGAAGTCTTCGCTGATGTAGCGCGCGGCACCGCGAAAGCCGAGCATTGGATTTTCTTCTTCGGGCTCGTAGCGGGAGCCGCCAATCAGCTTGCGGTACTCGTTGGACTTGAAATCGGACAGGCGAACAATTACCGGCTTGGGCCAGAAAGCCGCGCCAATCGTGGCAATGCCTTCGGCGACCTTGTCCACGTAAAACGCACGCGGCGAGGCATGGCCGCGCGCGACGCTTTCCACGGCCTTTTTCAGGTCCGCATCAATGTGCGGATAGTCCAGAATCGCCTTCGGGTGCACACCGATGTTGTTGTTGATGATGAACTCCAGCCGCGCCAGGCCTACGCCCTGGTTGGGAATCTGGCAGAAGTCAAACGCCAGCTGCGGGTTGCCGACGTTCATCATGATCTTGATGTCAATCGGCGGCATCTCGCCGCGCTGCACTTCGGTCACTTCGGTTTCGAGCAGGCCGTCGTAAATATTGCCGGTGTCGCCTTCGGCGCAGCTGACCGTGACCAGCATGCCATTTTTGAGCATTTCGGTCGCATCACCGCAGCCGACCACGGCTGGAATGCCGAGTTCGCGCGCAATGATGGCGGCGTGGCAGGTACGCCCGCCGCGGTTGGTCACGATCGCGCTGGCGCGCTTCATGACCGGCTCCCAGTTTGGGTCTGTCATGTCGGTGACCAGGATATCGCCGGGCTGGACCTGGTCCATCTCGCTGATGTCATGCACGATGCGGACCGGGCCGGTGCCGATTTTCTGGCCAATGGCGCGGCCCACGGCCAGCACGGCGCTGGTGCCCTTGAGCTTGTAGCGCTGCTCGGCCTTGCCCTTGGCCTGGCTTTTCACGGTTTCGGGGCGGGCCTGCAGAATGTAGAGTTGGCCGTCGGTGCCGTCCTTGCCCCACTCCACGTCCATGGGGCGGCCGTAATGGGTTTCAATGATCACCGCATAGCGGGCCAATTGCTCCACCTCGTCGTCGGTCAGCGAATAGCGGTTGCGCAACTCTGTCGGCACGTCTGTGGTCTTGACCAGCTTGCCAGTGGCCGCTTTCTCGTCTGCCGTAGTGAATTCCATCTGCAGCAGCTTGGAGCCCAGACTGCGGCGAATCACCGCGCGCTTGCCGGCTTTCAGCATGGGCTTATGGACATAAAACTCGTCAGGATTGACAGCGCCCTGCACCACCGTTTCGCCCAGGCCATAGCTGGACGTGATGAAGACCACGTCGTCAAAGCCGCTTTCGGTGTCCATGGTGAACAGCACGCCTGCCGCACCCAAGTCGCTGCGCACCATGCGCTGCACGCCGGCGGACAAGGCCACGTCGGCATGGGCAAAGCCCTGGTGCACCCGGTAGCTGATAGCGCGGTCGTTGTAGAGCGACGCAAACACCTCCTTCATCTTGTGCAGCACGGCTTCAATGCCCACCACATTCAGGAAGGTTTCCTGCTGACCCGCAAACGAGGCGTCGGGCAAGTCTTCGGCTGTAGCGGACGAGCGAACCGCAAAGCTGGCCTGTGGATTGCCCGCGCTCAGTGCGGCAAAGCTCTCGGTCACGGCTTGTTGAAACTCTGGCGGGAAAGGCTGGGCTTCGACCAGACCGCGAATGTGGGCGCCGGCTTGCGCCAGTGCCCGCACATCGTCGGCGTCCAGCGCGTCCAGCACGGCATTGATTTTGTTGTCCAGACCATCGTAGGCCAGAAACACGCGAAAGGCATGGGCTGTGGTGGCAAAACCGCCAGGCACGCGCACGCCGTTGGGGCCGGTGGGCAATTGCGAGATCATTTCGCCGAGGCTGGCATTTTTGCCGCCTACGACCTCGACATCGGTCATTCTCAGGTGTTCAAACGGGACGACCAGGTCGGTCGCTCCAAATAAAGAAGACAAGTTGGACATCAAAATACTCCGGGAGGTTTTAAAACGGGGGCGTGGCGCATGCGCAGCGAGCAACCTGGTTGTTGTTGTTCGAAGGGGTTGTGGCGGGGCATGGCATGGGAATCGGGATAATTGCCCTCAATTGTAGGGGCCCGCTGCCCGCCACGCCCCATCCCTTCCTTTTCACCAACCTGAACCGCCCCATGTCCGACCGCACCGTATTTTTCATTTCCGACGGCACCGGCATTACCGCCGAAACCTTTGGCAACGCCATCCTGGCGCAGTTTGAACTCACGCCGCGCCATATCCGCATGCCTTTTATCGACAGCGTGGACAAGGCCCACCAGGCGATCCGGCAGATCAACCACACCGGGGAAGTTGAAGGCAAGCGGCCGATTGTGTTCACGACGCTGGTGAACATGGACATTCTGGCGGTCATCAAAACCCACTGCAACGGCATGCTGCTGGACATGTTCGGCACCTTTGTGGCGCCGCTGGAAAACGAACTGGGCATTAAATCCCACCACCGGATCGGCCGCTTTTCGGATGCCTCCAAAAGCAAGGCCTACGACGACCGCATCGAGGCCATCAATTTCTCGCTGGCCCACGATGACGGCCAGAGCAACCGTGACCTGGCCGGCTCGGACGTGATTCTGGTGGGCGTCAGCCGCAGCGGAAAAACGCCGACGTCGCTGTACCTGGCGATGCAGTACGGCCTCAAGGCCTCGAACTACCCGCTGATTCCCGAGGATTTTGACCGCCGCCAGCTACCGCCAGCGCTGGCGCCGCACCGCAAGAAAATCTTCGGCCTGACGATTTCCCCCGAACGCCTGAGCCAGATCCGCAACGAGCGCCGGCCCAACTCGACCTACGCCAGCCTCACCAACTGCCGCAACGAAATCCATGAAGCAGAAGCCATGATGCGGCGCGAAGGCATTCGCTGGCTGTCCACCACGACCAAGTCGATTGAAGAAATTGCCACCACCATCCTGCAGGAAATCAGGCCGGAGCGGCTGGAGTACTGAAGTCCGGTGCATGAATCGATTTGCTGCTATTTTTATAGCAATTTACCTATGCCGTTATTGGACTGGCAGCCCTGCAGCCTGTGCACCGGACGGGACATGGTCAAAAAAAAGGAAGCGTTCCACCCGATAGGAACTGGTAATTTATTTAATAGTATGTTTCTATCAAAAAACTCCAACCAAGATATGTAAACTATCAACTCGCTCAGTTTTTTACTTCACCTAAGGAAAATTCCATGTCCCTGATCAACACGTCCGTCATCCCCTTCAAAGCAACCGCTTATCACAACGGCAAGTTCGTGCCCGTCAGCCAGGACAACTTCAAGGGCAAGTGGTCCGTCGTCGTGTTCTACCCGGCCGACTTCACCTTTGTCTGCCCCACCGAGTTGGGCGACCTGGCCGACCACTACGCTGAATTCCAGAAAATGGGCGTTGAAATCTACGGCGTGTCGACCGACACCCATTTCACTCACAAAGCCTGGCACGACACGTCGGACACCATCGCCAAGGTCCAGTACCCGCTGATCGGTGACCCAAGCGGCCAGCTGGCCCGCGCCTTCCAGGTGATGATTGAAGAAGGCGAAGACGCTGGCCTGGCCTACCGCGGCACCTTCGTGATCGACCCGGACGGCAAGATCAAGACCATCGAAGTGCACGACAACGGCATTGGCCGTGATGCTGCCGAACTGCTGCGCCGCGTGAAAGCCGCCCAGTATGTGGCCGCGCACCCCGGTGAAGTCTGCCCCGCCAAGTGGACCGAAGGCGCAGAGACGCTCAAGCCTTCGTTCGACCTCGTCGGCAAGATCTAAGCCACCGATCTGCCCCAGGCCCGGGGCATTTGTTCCCGGGCTTTTTTGTTTCTACCTTTAGATTGAATGTGAGTCCGCCATGCTTGACGCCAGCACCAAAGCCCAACTGAAGAGTTACCTCGAACGCGCCACGCAGCCGATCGAAATCGTTGCCTCGCTGGACGACAGCAAGGCGTCGGGCGAGATGCAGGCGCTGCTCAAGGACATCACCGACTGCTCGCCGCTGGTCAGCGTGACCGAGCGCCGCGACGACACCTTCCGCAAGCCCTCGTTTTCAGTCAACCGACCGGGTGAAAACCACGGCCCGCGCTTTGCCGGCCTGCCGATGGGCCACGAGTTCACCTCGCTCATTCTGGCGCTGCTGCAGATCGGGGGCTACCCGCCCAAGGTCGAAGAAGAGGTGCTGCAACAGATTCGCGCGCTCGACGGCGACTTCGAATTTGAAATTTACATTTCACTGACCTGCCACAACTGCCCCGACGTGGTCCAGGCACTGAACCTGATGGCGGTGCAAAACCCGCGCATCAAGAACACCATGATCGACGGCTCGCTGTTCCAGGACGAGGTCAAGGCGCGCCAGATCATGGCCGTGCCGACCGTGTTCCTGAACGGCATCGAGTTTGGCCAGGGCCGCATGAGCCTGGAAGAAATCCTTGCCAAGATCGACACCAGCGGTGTCGAGCGCGAGGCGAAAAAGATTGACGCCAAAGCCCCGTTCGACATGCTGATCGTCGGCGGCGGCCCGGCCGGCGCGGCGGCGGCGGTCTACGCAGCCCGTAAAGGCATTCGCACCGGCGTGGCCTCCGAGCGCTTTGGCGGCCAGGTGCTGGACACCATGGGCATCGAGAACTTCATCTCGATCCAGGAAACCCAGGGCCCGAAACTGGCTGCGGCGCTCGAAGAGCATGTGCGCAGCTACGACGTGGACATCATGAACATGCAGCGCGCCAAGGCCCTGGTGCCCAACGCCGGCCCCAACCACGACCTGATCGAGATCCAGCTTGAAAGTGGCGCCTCGCTCAAGAGCAAATCCGTGATCCTGGCCACTGGCGCGCGCTGGCGCAACATCAACGTGCCCGGCGAGGCCGAATTCAGGAACAAGGGCGTGGCCTACTGCCCGCATTGCGATGGCCCGCTGTTCAAGGGCAAGCGCGTGGCGGTGATTGGCGGCGGCAACTCGGGCGTCGAAGCCGCCATTGACCTGGCGGGGCTGGTCGGCCATGTCACGCTGATTGAGTTTGACACCCAGTTGCGCGCGGACGCGATACTGCAGCGCAAGCTCATGAGCCTGAAAAACGTGACGGTGATCACCAACGCGCAAACCACCGAGATCACCGGCGAGCAGACGGTCAACGGTCTGGTCTACAAGGACCGCGCCACCAGCGCGCTGCACAAGGTGGAACTGGAAGGCGTGTTCATCCAGATTGGACTGATCCCCAACACCGACTGGCTCAAGGGCGTGGTCGAGCTGTCCAAACACGGCGAGATCGTGGTGGACGCGAAGGGCCAGACCTCGGTACCGGGCGTGTTTGCGGCGGGCGATGCCACCACAGTGCCGTTCAAGCAGATCATCATTGCAGCAGGCGACGGCGCCAAGGCGGCGCTGGGGGCGTTTGATCACCTGATCCGCACGTCAGCACCTGCGGCCTGAACGGCTGGGGGCCGCAAGGATTTCTTGCGGCGGCCAACATCAAATCAACGGGACTTCAAGGTCCCGTTTTTTTATGGCCGAATGGACTGCAAAACGTCTCAGAAATGCAACATTATTCTGGATATTGCCCTTTAAAACCCGAAGCGGCAATCTATTAAAATACGAATCATTCGTATTTACGATACACTTTAAAGCGAACCTTACGAGCCAGCCAACTCGGGTCTTTCGGGACCGCCTCGAGCACAGCCAAGCCATTTCCCGTAACCCGGTCCGCAGCCGCACAAGGCCGGATCCCGCTTGGAGGCCATCTTGGCAAACCCTTTCGCTCGCCCCACCCCCGCTTGGCGCAAACAACCGTGCCGTCCTGACGGTATTTCATCGGCCCACGCACCTCTGGCCGCCTCCCACAAAGCCCTGCTGCCCCTGGGTGCGATGATGCTGGCGGCGTCGGTGTCGGGTTGGGCGCAAGGCAGCGCGTCCGCTCCCGGCGCGGATTCACCGAATGTCACTGCCACCACGCCCGCCGAAGGCAAAGCGCTTGCGCCCGTGACCGTGACGGGCACCCGCGACCGCGCGGCTCAAACCTACCAGAGCGGTATCACCAGCGCCGGCAAGATGCCGGTGCCAGCCAAGGACATTCCGCAATCGCTCACGGTGGTGAACGAAAAACTGATTCACGACCAGGGCAAGGACAGCTTCAAGAGCGCGCTTGAAAACGTCGTCGGCATCACCTTTGAGGCGGGTGAAGGCGGCCGGGTGGGCGACAACATTAGGCTGCGCGGCTTCAGCGCAGCGGGCGATATTTACCTGGATGGCATGCGCGACATGGCCCAGTACAACCGCGATGTGTTCAATACGGACCGGGTGGAAGTGCTGCGCGGCGCGGCATCCATGCTGTTTGGCCGCGGCTCCACGGGCGGCATTGTCAACCAGGTCAGCAAGCAGCCGCGCCTGATGACCGAACACGAAGTCAACGCGACCATAGGCAGCAACAACTACCAGCGTTACCAGGGCGACTTCAACTTCAAGCTGGCGGATGACGCCGCGCTGCGCATCAACGCCATGACGACCGACGGCGACGGGCGCGGCGACAACGCGGGCGCGTCCACCCATAGACGCGGGCTGGCGCTGGACTACCGGCTGGGCATAGGCACGGCCAATGAATTCCAAGTCAGCTACTACCACCTGCACTACAACGACAAGCCGGACTGGGGATTTGCCTGGCTCAACGGCCGCCCGGCCCCCTCGCCCACCCACCGCTACTGGTACGGCCTTGAAAGCGATTTCCAGAACGACAAGGCCGATGTGCTGACGCTGTCGCACACCCACCGCTGGGCCGACGGCAGCAGCCTGAAAACCAGCGTGCGTGACGGCCACTATTCCCGGGCCATGTGGGCCACGCAATCGAGTTTTGCAGCCGGCACGACGGCGGCCAACCTCAACGACAACACGGTCGTGAACCGGCGCAGCAACGCCAAGTCGGGCCAGGAGCACCACACCTTTGTGCAAACCGACTACCTCACGAGCACCCAGTGGTTTGGCCGAAAAAACAGCCTGCTGGTCGGGGCGGAATACGCCGCTGAAAATGCCAGCCGGTCCACCTACGCGGCCCTGGTCGGCACCAAGCCCTCCACCACGGCAGGCAACCCCGGCAGTACCGGCATCAGCGGCAACCTGACGGAGCGCCTGGCCACAGAATTCAAGGCCACAACGCTGGGCTTGTACGTCCAGGACACGATTGAGGTGGCACCTTACTGGAAGCTGGTCGGCGGTTTGCGTCTTGACAACTTCAAGGGCGATTACCAGCGCCCTGGCAATCCCGCGCCCAACAACACGGCCCTCTCGCGCTCGGACACCCTGCTCAGCAAACGCCTGGGCCTGATGTACCAGCCGACGGATGAGGTCAGCTACTACGCGTCGTATGGCACCTCGTTCAACACCTCGGGCGACCTGTACCAGTTTGACCCGACCTCGGCCAACACGGCGCCGGAAAGCAGCCGCAATATGGAGATCGGGGCCAAGTGGGAACTCTACGGCGGCGACTTGTCGTTTCGCACGGCACTGGCCCGCACGGAGAAGTACAACGAGCGCAACACAGACATCGACACGGCCAACAACGCTTATTTGCTGTCAGGAAAACGCCATGCCAACGCGCTGGAGTTTGAGATTGCAGGCCGCATCACGCCGCAGTGGGACGTGTTTGCAGGCCTCGGATTTTTAAAAGCGGTGATTGACCAATCAGGCTCAAGCGCGGCAGGCCAGCTTGAAGTCGGCCAGAACCCGGGACTGAGCCCGACCCGGCAGGCCAACCTGTTCACCACCTACCGCATCGGGACCCAATGGCGCATCGGTGGCGGCTTGACTGCCGTGAGCCAGAACAAACCGGCCAACAGCGTCACATCGCTGAACCGCGCCCCTGGGTACGTCAAGGCCGATGCCCTGGTGGAATACAAAATCAACGAGGGCAACACCGTCAAGCTCAACGTCGACAACCTGTTTGACAAGGTCTACTACAACACCCTGTACCGCGGCTTTGCCGCGCCGGGCGATGCGCGCAGCGTGCGCCTGACGCTGACCAGCAGGTTCTGAGACACCGCATTTCAAACGTCGGGCCACGCTGCAAGCGGCGCTGCCCGGCTCCATTTGGCTTACCTGGAATTGACCCCATGCTGCTTCGCATTCATCAAGCCCTGCAAGCGGACGAGCTCGCACAAGTCCGCCAGTTGATCCTGGCTGCCGACTGGACTGACGGCCGCATCACCGCCGGCAGCCAGTCCGGCGCCGTCAAAAACAACCTGCAGCTGCCCGAAGGGCTGCCGGCCGCCCAGCAGGCGCGCCATATCGTGTCGGTGGCCCTGGCCCGCAACCCCTTGTTTGTGACCGGGGCCTTGCCCAAGTCGGTGTATCCGCCGCTGTTCAATCGCTACGGGGGCGCCAGCAACCACTTTGGCAACCACATCGACAACGCGGTACGCACACACGCCGCCACGGGGCGCCATGTGCGTACCGATATTTCCTGCACGCTGTTTTTAAGCGATCCGGCCAGCTACGACGGCGGTGCGCTGGTGGTGGAGGATACCTATGGTGAGCAGCGCATCAAGTTCGAGGCGGGCGACCTCGTGATGTACCCGGGCACGTCGGTGCACCGCGTGGAGCCCGTCACGCGGGGGGAGCGCCTGGCCTGCTTTTTCTGGATCGAAAGCATGGTCCGCTCGGATGCGCAGCGCCGGCTGCTGTACGACATGGACATGGCCATTACCTCGCTGCGCCAGAAAGACCTGGCACGCGCGCCCCATAACCCGAATCAAGGCCAGGCAGGCGAGCCGAACGAAAGCCCCGAAGCAGTAAGGCTGACCGGCTGTTATCACAACTTGCTGCGGATGTGGGCCGACGTTTAAGACCGCCTGTTAGGCGTCGGCCGGAATATTTCCCACAAAAATGCTTCTTTATCGATAGCTTCTAATGTCCGATATGTATAGGATTTATCGTGTTTTACTCAAAAATTATCCACTACTTGCATCCTCTTTCAATTAGGCCAGATGATTTCAGTAAATGCGATCCATTCGCATTTAAAATAAAGGCACTTTATTCACGCGGCGCCCATCACGCACACAACACCGCCATGGAACACCTTGCCCTTCTGATCGCAGCATTGCCTGTCAGCCTGATCCTGGTAGCCGGCGCTGCCTGGTGGGTCTTTCGCCGTTAACGTTGACCGCCCGGACCGCCTTGCGCACGCTTGTGGCACCCTTGTGACCTCACCTTCAACCCGTTTCCTGATGAATGCCCCTTCCTTTTCAAACAGCGCTGCCCCAATGCAAAAACTGATGCGACCGCCTGTCAGCCGCACTGCAGTCATTGCGTTCGTGGTGGTGGCCTTGCATGCGGGTTTCATCTGGGCCTTGCAAAGCGGAATGCTGATGCGTGCGGCCGAATTGTTGGTCCCCGCTGAAATTTTGGTGGAATTTGTCGATCCGCCGGCCCCCAAGGCAGCGCCCGCCCGTCCCGCACCGCCCCCTCCCGTTTTGGCGCCCCCCAAAAAGGCAGTCGCCAAAGCACCCGTTGCGCAGCAACCCCAGCCGCTGGCCGTTATAGACACCACGCCGTCGCCGAATGCGCCCGCCGGCGTGATCACGCCGCCAGCGCAGACGGCCGCCGTGGTTGAAACCTCCACCGCGCCATTGGCACCACTGACGCCAGCCGCGCGCCCGGCACCGGCGGTGGTCCAGATGCCCTCCAGCGACGCCGACTACCTGCGCAACCCCAAACCACCCTACCCGGCTTTGAGCCGGCGCCTGGGTGAGCAGGGTCTGGTCGTTCACAGCGTCCTGATTGGTGTTGACGGCGCCGCCGTCAGCGCCCGGCTGGTCAAGTCCAGCGGCTTCGAACGTCTGGACCAAGCCGCGTACCAGGCCATCATGCGCTGGCGCTACACGCCGGGCAAACGCAACGGCGTCCCCGAAGCCATGACTTTCAACGTGCCCTTCAACTGGGTTCTTGAGTAAATTTTTAAAAAACCGTGGAGTATTGAATTCATGAATTCCCAATTCGGCCTTGCCAACGTCTGGAGCCAGGGCGACATCGTGACCAAGTCGGTGGCCCTGCTGCTGCTGCTCATGTCGCTGGCCTCGTGGATGGTCATCCTCATCAAGACGCTGGATCTGCTCAAGTACAAACGCCTGGCCAAAAGCGCCGAAGACTTCTGGCACAGCGAAGACTTTGCCGCCGGCCTGACCAAGCTGGGCGAAGACCCGGGCAACCCGCTTCGCCAGCTGGCACTGGAAGGCCGTGAGGCCGCAGCCCACCACAGCAACACCAAGGCGCAGCTGCGCGACACGCTGGACATGAGCGACTGGGTCACGCGCGCATTGCGCAACGCCCTTGACGAATTCACCGCCCAGCTGCAATCAGGCCTGGCCATCCTGGCATCGGTCGGGTCCACGGCACCGTTTGTGGGCCTGTTTGGCACGGTCTGGGGGATTTACCACGCGCTGCTGGCGATTGGCGCTGCAGGCCAGGCCACCATTGACAAAGTGGCGGGGCCGATTGGCGAGTCCTTGATCATGACGGCGCTGGGCCTGGCGGTGGCGATTCCCGCCGTGCTGGGCTATAACGCGCTGGTGCGTGGCAACAAAAGCGTTCTGCACAAGCTCAACCGCTTTGCCCACGACCTGCATGCCTATTTTGTGACCGGTGCCCGCGTCAACAGCCTCGGCTCGGCCCAGGTCATACCGATGAAAAAAGCCTGAAGGAGACTGCCCCATGGCTTTCGGAACCCCCAACCATATCGCCGATGACAACGACGAAGTGATGAACGAAATCAACATGACGCCCATGGTGGACATCATGCTGGTGCTGCTGATCATCTTCATCATCACGATTCCGGTGATGAAGCACGCCGTCAACATTGACCTGCCGCGCGTCAGCAATGAGGTGCAAAACATCAAGCCGGAAACGGTTCGCCTGAGCGTCGATGCCAGTGGTCAGTACTTTCTGAATGAAACCCAGGTGGCTGATGACGAACTGGCGACGCAACTGAAGGCCGCTGCCGCGCAACAACCGCAACCCGACCTGCACATACGGGGCGACAAGGCGGTGCGCTACGAGCGCGTGGCCCAAGCCATGGCGGCAGCGCAGCAGGCCGGGCTGCGCAAGATCGGGTTTATTACCGAGCCCAAAAACTGACTATTTCCGTGAAAAGCCTGCCCCCGCCAATGCTGGCAGCCATCGTCAACGCGTCGAAGAATCAACCGGTTAAACCATCATGCCCCTAGCGTTGCCCGTATCCCAAACTGCGCGTCATCCCACCTGTTCATCGTCGCATTCCAACGCGAATGAAGATACCCAGTCGCCAGGCGCGTGCCCCCCTTGCGTCAGCAGCTCCGACATTTTGCGCGGCCAAAAAACGGTTGAAATCAGCCACAAGGGCTTGACCTACCGCCTGCAGGCCACGCGCCTGGGCAAACTGATCCTGACCAAGTAATCACGGCACCTCAGTTGCCCGTAAGTTGCCCGTAAAAAAACCGACGTCAAAGTCGGCTTTTTTACGTCAGGCCTGCGCCCGGTCAGAGGGCTGGATCACAGTCCAATGGCGGCAATGCCGGCGCGCGCGACCTGCGCATCTTCCGAGGACTTGACGCCGCTCACACCGACAGCGCCCAGGCACTGGCCGTCCTTGATGATGGGCACGCCGCCTTCGAGCATGCCCTGGATGTAAGGCGCCGACAGAAACGAGGTGCGGCCTCCATTGATGACATCCTCGTATACCTTGCTTTCGCGCTGACCCATGGCCGCGGTGTTGGCCTTGGCCGGCGCAATGTGCGAGGAAATGGGCGCTGCGCCATCCAGGCGCTGCAGGTGCAGCAAATGGCCCCCGTCGTCAACGATGGCGATGGTGACAGCCCATTTGTTTTTCAAGGCTTCTGCCTCGGCGGCGGCTGCGATGGCTTTGACGTCGACAAGTTCAAGTACTGCTTTTGATTTCATGGTGTTCCCGCGGTTCGAGGTTTTTTGGTAAAGACGTCAAGCATACGCAATTTTTCATGGCTTCAGCGCTTCTGGCCAAGCGAACACCCTGTAGAGCCCTTACAGAAAATAAGGGGTGCATGTGCTTTCCCTCTTGTAAATGAAAGCATGGCCCGTAAAATGTATTCATCAGCATTTGCTGGGTCTATGGAGATGATGCTCATGAATGAAAACGTTCAACCCCTTGGTTACGGCTCGGCCGGTGCGGCCTTGCAAGAGCGCAACAAGGTGATGCGCAACACGTACTGGCTGCTGGCCCTGAGCCTGCTTCCCACGGTGCTGGGTGCTTGGGTCGGCGTGGCCACGGGTATTACAGCCGCATTGAGCGGTGGCTTGGGCCTGGTCGTTTTTCTGGGCGGCGCTTTCGGCTTCATGTACGCCATTGAAAAGACCAAAAACTCGGCGTCAGGCGTGCCTGTGCTGCTGGGCTTTACCTTCTTCATGGGGCTGATGCTGTCCCGCATGATCGGCATGATCCTTGGCTTCAGCAACGGCGCCGAACTGATCATGACGGCCATGGGCGGCACAGCCGCTGTGTTTTTCGTCATGGCAACGCTGGCCAGCGTGATCAAGCGTGACCTGTCCGGCATGGGAAAATGGCTGTTTGTCGGCGCCATCGTGGTCATGGTGGGCGGCGTAATCAATATTTTTGTCGGCTCCACCGCCGGCATGATGGCTCTTTCAGTGGCCGTGATCGCGATTTTCAGCGCCTACATGCTATATGACCTGAAGCGGATTCTGGACGGTGGCGAAACCAACTACATCAGCGCCACGCTGGCCTTGTACCTGGACGTGTTCAACGTTTTCCAGGCGATGCTGGCCCTGCTGGGAATCTTTGGCGGCGAACGCGACTAACCCCAACCCGCTTGGTTTTCAGCAAGCAACAAAAAAGGGCCTTCGGGCCCTTTTTTGTTGCTTGCTGAAAGTATGGTGAAAGTACCTACACCCGCTCGAACACCGCCATGGACTCCACGTGCGCCGTGTGCGGGAACATATTGACGACGCCGGCTGCCGTGCAGCGGTAAGCGCCACCATCCACCAGCACACCCGCATCGCGGGCCAGGGTGGCCGGATTGCAGCTCACATACACAATGCGGCTGGGCAGCGTCCAGCCACCCAGCACCAGGCTTTGCTGCAGTCCTGCGTCATCGCAGGGCACGCCGGTCACGATCTGCTGGTGCAGCGCGGCCAGGGACTTGAACAGCTCAAACGCCCCTTCACGCGGCGGGTCCACCAGCCACTTGTCGGCCACACCGTCCTTGACCAGCATCGAAGGCGTCATCTCAAAAAGATTGCGCGCTACAAACGTTGTAGCAGCCAGCGCCGGCCGGACCTTGGAAGCCACTCTATTTAACTCAAAATTATCGCGTGAACGGGCTACCAGCACCTCACTGCCCTCAATGCCCAGCACCTCGCGGGCATGCGTGGCCAGCGGCAACGTGAAATTACCGAGGCCGCAAAACCAGTCAATCACCCGCTCATGCGGCTGCACATCCAGCAGGCGCAGTGCGCGGGACACCAGCACCTGGTTGATCTCCGGGTTGACCTGGGTGAAATCGGTTGGCTTGAACGGCATGAGCACGCCGAACTCCGGCAAGCCATAGCTCAACTGCGGCACGTCCTCGTCCAGCAGCCTGACGGTCTCCAATCCACCAGACTGGAGCCACCATTGCAGGCCCACATGCGCGGCGGCAAAAGCCCGAAGCCTGGCCAGATCGCCTTCGCTGAGCGGCTCCATGTGGCGCAGCACCATGGCTGTCACCGCGTCGCCACACGCCAGTTCGATCTGCGGCACGGTTTCCCGGGCATCCATGCTGCCAATCAGTTCCCGCAGCGGCAGCAGCATGTCGCTGACGTGCCTGGGCAACACATGGCATTCGCTCATGTCGGCGACATAGCCACTCTTGCGCTCGTGAAAACCGACCAGCACGGCGCCCTTTTTGCGCACATAGCGCACCGACAGGCGCGCACGGTAGCGGTAAGCCCAGGCCGGCCCTTCGATGGGCCGCAACAGGTTGTCGGCCTTGACCTTGCCGATGTAACGCAGGTTGTCTTCCAACACACGCTGCTTGACCGCCACCTGCGCCCCCACATGCAAATGCTGCATCTTGCAGCCGCCGCAGGCACCGGTGTGCATGCCAAAGTTGGGGCATGCCGGGCGCACCCGCTGCGAGGATTCGCGGTGAACCACCAGCAGCGTGGCTTTTTCAAACGCGCTTTTCTTGCGGTAAACATTGGCCGTCACCAGCTCAAACGGCAACGCGCCCTCAATGAACACGACTTTACCGTCTGCCCGGTGCGCAATACCCTGGGCTTCAATGTCAAGCGACTCTACGGCGAGCAAATCGATCGGGTAGTCGGCAGGAGCAGAGGTCGGTTGGTTGTGGATTTCTTCAGTCATCCCCTATTGTCTCAGGCTGTCCCTGCAATTCTTTGAGCGCCCGAAAAAGGTGCCGCTCCAGCCTGCCTGACAACGCCGCCAGCGGCACAAAACCCGGTCAAATACAGAGCGCAAAACCCATAAAAAAAGGAGTCCGGCCAGTGCGGGACTCCTTTTCTTTCATACCCGGTCGCCTACTTTGCAGGCAGGTACTTGGCCGGATCAACCGGTTTCCCCTGGCGGCGTATTTCAAAATGCAGCTTCACGCGATCAGCATCGCTGTTGCCCATTTCTGCAATTTTCTGGCCTTTTCTTACGGTCTGGTCTTCTTTGACAAACAGCTTCTGATTGTGCGCATAGGCCGTGAGGAAGGTGTTGTTGTGCTTGAGAATGACCAGGTTACCGTAGCCCCGCAGCCCTGCGCCGGCATACACCACGCGGCCATCGGCGGAAGCCATCACCGTATCGCCAGCCTTGCCCGAAATATCGAGCCCCTTGTTTTTAGCTTCGTCAAATCCCGCGATCAACGCGCCTTGCACCGGCCAGATCCATGCGACATCTTCATCGCCATTGGATGCAGGGGGCGCAGGGGATACAGGTGCGGGAACCGGCGCAGGTGCGGCACCCAAAGCCGCCGATGCCGGCTTGGCCGGACCCAGCGCAGCAGAAGCAGCTGCCGTTACCGCCCCCGGGGACACGGGGCGCGTCACGGCCACAGCGCTTTCGACGACGGGCGGCATCACGCGCAGCACCTGTCCCACCTCAATGAGGTTGGGGTTTTCAAGGCCGTTCCAGCGCACGATATCGCGCCAGTTCTGACCGTTTTCCAGTCCGATGCGGATCATGGTGTCGCCGGGCTTGACGGCGTAGTAGCCGGGTTTGCCGGCGTTCTCAAATCCCGGCAGTTGCTTGACGTCAACGCCGGGAAGCTGGCGCGGCTGGCCCGTGCCGCGATCTTCAACCGGTGCATTGCCGTTGGAATGCGAGGCACAGCCCGCAGCCAAAAGCACTGCCACGGCCAATGCGCACGGCAGCGCAAGTCTGCGGACAAGGCGGGTGCTATGCACTACGCTTGGGGTGCCTGCAGTCTGCGCCTTGTTCGAGCGTTCGGTTTGATTCATTGATTCTTTCTTCTTCAATCTCGACCCAATAGGGAATAAGGGTTGATCTTCAGCTCGTACCTGATTTTAAAGGCACAAAGTGCACGGGTTCCAGCATCGTCTGCCTGATGCCTTGGGCGGTTTTGTCGATAACGACCAGCGCCTGCGCGCCAGTGGCGGTTTGCATCGGTGCGACCAGACGGCCACCTGTTGCCAATTGCTCTATCCAAGCCGGCGGAATGGACTCACCGCCCGCCGCCGCAATAATCGCCGCATAAGGCGCCCCCCTGGAAAATCCCATCATGCCATCACCGAACAACAGGTGGACATTGGGCAGCCTGAAAGTCCGCAAATTTTCCCTGGCCTTGTCATGAAGGCCGCGCAATCGCTCGATGCTGTAGACCTCGGTCGCCAGATGGCTGAGCACGGCCGCCTGGTAGCCACAGCCAGTGCCAATTTCCAGCACCCGCCCCAGCTTGCCTGGCGCGCCAAGGCGCAGCAACTCCAGCATGCGCGCCACCACATTGGGCTTGGAAATGGTCTGCCCCAAGCCAATCGGCAGGCTGGTGTCCTCGTAGGCCTGGTTGGCCAGCGCCGAATCCACGAAACGGTGACGCTCTACCCGGCCCATGGCCGCCAGCACTTGTGCGTCCGACACGCCCTGCGCCACCAGCTTGTGCACCATGCGCGCCCGCACCGCTTGAGAGTCAAGGCCAACCCCGCCGGGCGCCACAGACTGAACCGGCCTTTTTAGCGCATTCACGCCTTTGGCGCCAGTCTGCCGGGGACTAACCGTGACCAGCTTGGTGGCCGAGGGAACGCCCATATCCGGCTTCAGGCGAACCGGAAACGCCGGACGACCCGCAGCGGGAGGCGGTTTGAAAGGGGATGTCATTCGGGCATTCCCTGTTGCGCATGCGCCAGCCTGACCGCTGTTTGCGACCAGTAAGGCAGTCGCTCGTGGTCCGTCAAATCGACATGAAGCGGCGTGATGGATACAAACTTCTGGCTTGTCGCGTAAAAATCAGTGCCTTCGCCAGCCTCCTTGGCCGACCCGGCACCGCCTATCCAGTACATGGTTTCGCCGCGCGGGCTGGTCTGCGTAATCACGCGTTCTGCCGCGTGGCGGCGCCCCAGGCGCGCCACTTTAAAGCCCTGAATCTGCTCGTCTGGCACATTTGGAATGTTGACATTGAGCAGCCAGGGCGCCAGAGACGGCTGCGCGCCGTCGGCCACGGCCTCAAGCGAAGGCATGAGCTGCTGCACCAGGTCGCGCGCGCGCCGGGCGGCCACCTCAATATAGCCCCAGCCTTTTTCAGTCTGCGAAAAGGCGATGGCTGGAATGCCGAACAGATAGCCTTCCATGGCCGCCCCGACAGTGCCCGAGTAAATCGTGTCATCGCCCATGTTGGCGCCATTGTTGATCCCCGACACCACCAGATCCGGGCGGTAGCCGAGCAAGCCCGTGAGGGCAATATGCACGCAATCCGCAGGCGTACCGTTGATGTAGCGAAAGCCGTTGGCCGCCGTCTGCACATACATCGGCGAGTGCAGGGTCAGCGCGTTCGATTTGGCGCTGTTGTTTTGCTCCGGCGCGACCACCTCGACATCGGCGACTGTTTTGAGTGCATCGTAAAGGGCCATGATGCCGGTGGCCTGATACCCGTCGTCGTTGCAAATCAGAATTTTCATGGTCCGATTTTACGGTCACAGCGGTGACAGCCTGTACGGCATTCAAGGAAGCACGGCATGCAGGTTTGCCTATGATGCAAACATGGACCCGGTTGTACTTTCCGGGTAGGCCCGCCTTGTTCGTAACTTTCGGAGACACCTCATGCATGCCTGGCTTTGTGAAGACCCTACCGGCGTAGACGCCCTGACCTGGAAAGAGTTGCCGACGCCGCAGCCCAAAGCGGGTGAGGTGCTGATCGAGATCAAGGCCGCCAGCCTGAACTTTCCGGACCTGCTGATCGTGCAGAACAAATACCAGATGAAGCCGCCTCTGCCCTTTGTACCGGGGTCAGAATATGCAGGCGTGGTCCAGGCTGTCGGCGAAGGCGTCAAGCACCTGCAGGTCGGCCAGAACGTCGCGTGCCTGACAGGCACCGGCGGCTTTGCCACCCACGCCATTGCACCCGCAGCGGTGTGCATGCCGCTGCCAGCAGGCTTTTCCTACGTCGATGCAGCGGCCTTCATCATGATCTACGCCACCTCGCACCACGCGCTGGTGGACCGGGCGCAGCTCAAGGCGGGTGAAACCGTGCTGGTCCTGGGTGCTGCAGGCGGCGTCGGCACGTCCGCCATCCAGATTGCCAAGGCCATGGGCGCCCATGTGATCGCCGCCGCATCCACCGATGAAAAATGCGCGCTCTGCCGCGCCATAGGCGCCGATGCCACCATTAACTACAGCACCGAAAACCTGCGGGAAGCCCTCAAAGCCCTGACCAACGGCAAAGGCCCCGACGTCATTTATGACCCCGTGGGCGGCGAACTTGCAGAACCAGCTTTTCGCTCCATCGCCTGGCGCGGCCGCTATCTGGTGGTGGGCTTCGCCTCGGGCACCATCCCGTCCTTGCCGCTGAACCTGACGCTGCTCAAGGGCGCCTCCATCGTCGGGGTATTTTGGGGTGGTTTTGCCAGGCAGGAACCCGAATCCAGCGCGCTATCGATGACCGAACTGGCAAATTGGTATGCGCAAGGAAAAATCAAGCCCGTCATTGACCGCACCATGCCAATGGACCAACTCAAGGCCGCATATGCCCATATGGGATCACGCGGCGTGAAGGGAAAACTGGTGATGGTGAACTGACCCGCCTTCATCGCTTTTTACCGTTGAAAATGACTTTCAGCAATAAAATCGGCTGATATGCGCATTTTTACAGTGCTGCGGGTTTAGCTGGGAAGGCACCTGCAGCGACACCGCACCTTGCTGGTGTATTGGCCTTTCACTACAGAAGCCCAGCCATGCGCAAACCAACGATTCTGGTGGTGGAGGACAACCCCGACCACCTCGAATTAACCCTGACCACGCTACAGCAGCATGGTTTGCCGCACGCGATCGTGGTGGTCCATGATGGGCTGGAAGCCCTCGATTACCTGTTTTGCGAGGGTCTTTTCTGCGACCGCGACCCCGACCCCGACCATCAACCCTATCTGGTCCTGCTCGACCTGGGTCTACCCAAGCTCAGCGGCTTGGCCGTGATGCAACGCATGCGGGACGATCCCCGAACGTTCTTTATCCCCGTCATCATGCTGACATCAGCGAGTGAGCAGTCACAGGCTGTGATTGCATTCAAGGGAGGACTCAACAGTTACGTGAGCAAGCCACTTGACTACTATGTGTTCGAAGAAAAACTTCAGCAGCTCAACGAGATCTGGCGCACCTCCGACCTTGCCCCCCTGGGCAATAACTAATACGCCGGCGGCCCGGCGATGGCCACTGAAACCCAATTCACTCCGCGTGACGCAAGGAACAGTTTTTTGCCGGTCCGGTGGATTGGGATCTCCGAATTGCGCTTAATTGGAAACCACCTCGAATGTTCGGCCATCGGCTAACGATGTTGAGTTCTGGCCCTGAACAATAAGCGGCGCAAACACCCGAACAACCGTGGTGCTAGGAACCTTGAACTCCACTTCCAGAGTGGACTTCCCCGTACCCTTGGTTATCGTCTGTGCGCCTTGAGCAATGTCGGAATTGTCAGCGGCCAGCACAACAAGCTTGATTGTTCCTGATTCTGCGGTCAGGACATGGCTGACATCGACCTTCAGCTTGACTTGCTCTCCAGAGCGAAGCACTTGGGTTGTATCAGGTGAAATGGACGTAATTTGCGCCAATGAACCGAACGGCGGAGTCTCGGCAAGTTGCTCCGTGCGTTGGCAACCCATCAAAAGGGAAGAAACAGCAATTGAGGCAAAAATCGAGCACAGGAATTTTTTAGGAATCATGGATTTCAAAGTTAATGTGGACCGCCACGCAATCCCGTTAGTGGACAACGCCTGGAGTTTTTTGACCGTCTTCTTGCGCGTCTTATTGCGCGTCTCCGGGGCGACGACTTTCATGGCTTGTCTGCCGCCATGGAAGTTTGCGCCGTAAACCTCAGGTCGGCAAGCGTGAGACCGTATGGCGCAATGACTCACAGCAGTTCAAGCGTGTTTTTGTCAGGCATCCCGCCAAAAAAGCGTTCCAGCGCCTGGGCGAACAAAGGCTCTTGCGGGGCGACCTGCGCGAAAAGCGTCATGCATGACGAGAATTTGAGGTCATCAGGGGAGTCAAAAATATCGTGGGCAGTTTTGTCGCTGACGGCCAACACCAGCTTCGTGCATTCCTTCAGGCGTGGGCCAAGGACTGCGTGCTGCCAATAGGCAATCGCCTCGTCCCTGGACTCAATGCCAAAGTGCCTGGCGATGGTGCTTCGGCCCAGGGCCTTGAGTTGAGGAAAGACGAACCACATCCAGTGGCTGGTCTTTTCCCCATCGGCGAGCTCTTCCAGGACCGAGGCATAGACGCGGTCTTGGGCTTCTACAAACCGCTCAAGGCCTTGCGTTGTTAAATTAAATTGCACAATTTTTTCAACGAAGCGGCCGGGTCACCGTGCGCCAGGTGCGCTCAGCTCAGCCTCCGCGGGCCTTCTTGACTGCCGAGGCACCCGTCTTCATTGCTGATTCCATGGCGGTCTCCATCGTGGAGGCAGCAGATTTCAGTCCTTTTCCGACATTAGCAAAGACTTCCGGCGCTGGATGTGCCTTTTGCAGCGCATCGAAGCTGGTGTGAAATTGCTCAAAACCCAGCGCAGTGACGTCTTTCAGATTCTTGGTTGCCATTGCCAGGCCATTTTCTGCCGAGGCCTTCATGGCTTCAAAAGCAGCTTGCGGCTCCTTGATGCTTTTAAATGACTCAACGGTTTCAGCAACGGCAGCTTGCGCAACTTGTGCCTGTTTCTGTGCCAGGTCACCCCAGGCCTTGAGTTGCTCCATCACGGGCTTGAAAGCTTCCTGGGAGGCAGCAGGGTTGAACTTCTCCGCATTTTCTTTCATGGTTTTTGCGATGGACTCAAAAGGGGAATTGGAAAACATGAATGGCCTTTGTAAAATTGTTGCAGCGCAGCAATTATGGAACAGAAATGCCTGGAATTGCAGATTAGAAAGCAGTGCTCGAACATCATTAGTAGTGACGCCCTCCTGAGCCCTATCGCATGGTGCAACGCGTGACAGTAATAGTCATCGAGAACGATGCAATAAATTCCCAGGGTCTCAGTCGCAGATGAGCTTGGCGCCGTCGCGGCGCTGTGCCATAGCGCCCCATGGCAACCCGTTGATTACTCCCGGTGAGGCGTCTTCTCGAGCCGCTGGAGGTCAAACCCCTTGCGAGTCAGCCGCCCCAGCAAGGCATCATACGCAGCAGAGTCGACCTTCCTGGTCCTGGACAAAATCCACAGGTACTCGCGTTTGGGCTCACTGACCGCTACCAGCTGGTAGTCAGGGTCGAGGTCGATGACCCAGTAATCTCCCCATATCGCTGGTATGAAGGACAACCATGCCGGAGCGAATCGGACTTCCAGCATGGAAGAAGTCTTTTCCCCAATCTGCCGAGCGCTACCGACGGCCTCTTTCATCTCGCCGTTTTCCTGGCTGCAAAGGTTGATGACCTGAACCTTGCCGCCTGGCAGCAAGCTGTACTCTGCCCGCGTGTCCGCCACGCATTTCTTCTGAAACCAGGCCGGGAATTTGGCAATTTCGTACCAGGTACCCATGTAGCGTGAGACATCAAGGGCACTGATGGCCGTCAGGGGCGGCACTGGCGGTGAGTTGTCGGCAGCATGTGCGAATGTTCCACTGAGAACAAGGATGGCGGCAGAAATTAGTGTTTTCATTTCGGTTCCATCAAAGGGAATGCCATGGATACGTGCCATCTTCTCACCCATGCGGCATGATTTTTCCTGCTCAAAATTCATCACCTTTGCGGGTCTGGCGCGCATAGATAAAAAGGTGGCGGCGAGCGAGCGCTTGCCTTGCGCGACAACGGATAATTCGCAGGATGAGAATCAATTTAGTCACGCCGTTTTCGGAAAAGGACGCCGCAAAGGCGCTTGGAGCCCGTTGGGACGCCACCAAAAAGCTCTGGTATATCGTCGATGTTACAGACCTCACCCCGTTCATGCGCTGGATTCCAAATATGGAAGCGGCCACGGGTAGCGCGGATGTTGAGGCTACACCACCCAGCGCAAAGCCCAAAAATACGGCTCCGAGAGCATCCAAGGCTTCTGCACCGGCCAAGTCCGTCATGGTAGTTCCACACTGTGGATGCGATGTTCTTCCCTGGGACGATTGCGAGCACACAGCCAGACAGTGACGACTCGAAGATGGCTGCATCACGACGAAACCGGGGGTTGAGGTGCCGCCTCGACAGCGTTAACCAGCATCGCTATGGTGTTCAGTTCGGCCCTTGCAGGACTTTTGGACGGGGGCTACACGGGACAAAACCCCGTACTGATGGCTACAAGAAGCAATTAACAGCACCAACAAAAAAGCCTGCTATCAGCTAAATAGCAGGCTTTGCATGTGCCGTAAGGCTTTATTTGGGGTGGCTGATGGGGCTCGAACCCACGACAACAGGAATCACAATCCTGGACTCTACCAACTGAGCTACAGCCACCGAAGCTCCATATTATAGCGACAAAGCAGACGTAAATTTACTGTGTCACGCCTACTTGTGCATTTGCATTGCCAGAAACGGGCTTGGCAACCAGGATTTTTGCATTGAACCGTTCCTTCAGTCCGTTGTAATAAGCCAGACTCTCGGCGGAGGTCCAGCGCTGCGTGTATTGCATGCGTTCTTGCTCGGCCACGGCCTCAGGCGGTGGCACGCGCGGTACCACCTTGCCAACCTTCACGATGGCATATCCCTGGGCGCCCAGATCTACGCCTGCAAACGCTGGCAAGGCTGACGCATCAGTACGCATTGCGGCATCAATCACTGGAAGCGGCAACTCTTGCGTTTGCTCCCTCGACACCTGAACCGGAGCGGGAAGCGCCGCAGAGGCTGGCGCAGCCCTCCATGCAGCCAATTTCGCAATGCCGTCCTTGCGCGCCTCTTCTGCGCCGCGCTGGGCCAGCAAACGCTGGCGCACGACACCTTTAACTTCGGCAAAAGGCTGCGTCTGCGCCGGGAAATACTGGACGATACGGCCTGAAACCAGTTGGCTGGGTGCAACCTCAATGGCTTCCGTGTTGCGCTTTTTCTCAATCGCATCGGGCGCGAACAGTACATTGAGGAATTTGGCGTTGGCAAGAACACCCGTGGTGCCCGCCGCAGGCTGGCGACTCACATTGGTCGCTGTCTTGACATCGAGTTTCAGGCGCTCGGCAACCGGCTTGAGACTGTCCGACTGCTCATAGACGCCGTTCGTAAAAGCTTCAACCGACTCAGAATATTTCTTCTGGGCTTGTTGCTTTGCCAAATCAGCCTCCAACTCAGGCCTCATTTCTTCAAAGCTGCGCTGCTTGGGCGCCTTGATGTCAGTCAACTTGATGATGTGATAACCAAAGTCGGACTCTACGACATCACTGATGTCGCCGATCTTCATCGCGAAGGCAGCATCTTCAAAAGGCTTGACCATGGCGCCGCGGGCAAAAAAGTCAAGGTCGCCGCCCTGGGATGCGGAGCCGGGGTCTTGTGAATTTTTGGCGGCGATCTCGGCAAATGTCCCTGGGGATTTTTTGACCATTGCGAGCAGCTCGTCAGCTTTGGCTTTTGCCTTTTCGCGGTCAGCAGCAGATGCGGTCTTGGGCGATGTGATCAGGATATGGCTGGCGCGTCGCTCTTCGGCACCGCTCAGTCGCTGGGCATTCTGCTCGTAATAGGTTTTGAGATCTGCTTCATTGACCGTCATACTTTTCTTGATGCTGTCCACGTCCAGCAACACATATTCAATAGTTGCCCGCTCAGGCGCCTGAAAGAGCTTTTCATTGGCCTTGTAAAACTGCTCAAGGTCGGCATCAGTCGGATTCAGCTTGGCCGCGAAATCGGCGCTATTGAAGCGGGCCACCTGGATTTCCCGCTTTTCGAAGTAGGCATTGAGCGCGAGGTCTGCGGCCGCTTTTGGTGCAAATCCGCTGGCACCAATTCCGACCAGCACTTGTCGGTTAGACAGATCGGAACGCACGTTGGCCTCAAACATCTCGGGGCTCAGGCCCTGGCTGCCCAACAGCTGGCGATAGCGCTCCATGTCGAGTGTGCCGTCGGGTCGGCGCAAGGATGCGATTTCAGGGCTTTCCTGCAACTCGCGCGCGAGGCGCTGGTCACTGGTGGCGAGCTTGAACTTGTTCGCTGCAGCGGCAACCACGCGGTCACGCACCAGGCGCTCCAGGGTGGCGTAACGCGCCTCGGGCGAATCCAGCAGCTTGACGTCCAGCGAGGGCATGGAGGTGCGCAAGCGGTCCACTTCGATCTGGTGTGCCCGGTCCCACTCCGACTGGCCTATTTCCTTGCCATCGACCTTGGCAACCGCAGCGCCATTTCCACCGGAGCGGTTGTAGCCATCCAGGCCAAACAATATAAAGGAAGGAACGATCAGCAAAAACAGCAGCCCCATGGTGACTTTGGTGTGCTTGCGAATGAAATCAAACATCTCGAATTTCCTGTGTGACAGCTCGAATGAACTCAACAATAAAAAAGGCGAACATAGTTCGCCTTTTTTCAAGTGGGTGGTGGGTGCTGACGGGCTCGAACCGCCGACCTACGCCGTGTAAGGGCGCTGCTCTACCAACTGAGCTAAGCACCCCACTTTAAATCTTCGTATCAGTTCAAAGCGTCCTTGAGCGCTTTGCCCGGACGGAACTTTGGAACCTTGGCAGCCTTGATTTTAATCGCATCGCCGGTACGCGGGTTACGACCCGTGCGCGCAGCGCGTTTGCCTACCGCAAATGTACCAAAACCGACCAGAGACACAGAGCCTCCTTTTTTCAGAGTTGCCTTCACGGCGCCAATGGTGGACTCCAACGCACGCGTTGCGGCAGCCTTGGAAATATCCGCATTCTTTGCAATGTGCTCGATCAGTTCAGTCTTGTTCACAAGGAGCCCCTCGTTATTTGATAAGTTAATCTGTTTGTCTCTAAAAAATATCTCCCGGGGACATCGTTGTGCCAGCGGGAGTTGCGTGTGCAGGTTTTCTGCCGATTCCGATTAGAGCCATGGACTTCCAACCTGTCAATACAGCAGCTATTTTTTACAGCGTGAGGACGCGAATTCTAGTCTCTTTTTCCCGGCTTTCAGGACGCATGCGGACGCAAGACGGCTAATTTTCGCGCTTGACAAAAATACCCCCTACCCTCTCACAAGGCAGCAGCAATGGCTTTCCCGACATCTGCGGTACCGGCGTTGCCGCCCAGATCCGGTGTGCGTGGTGCGCCATTCGCGGGAAGCAGCACCTTTTCGATGGCAGCAAGAATACCGTCGTGGGCGTCCTTGAAGCCCAGAAACTCCAGCATCATGGCACCGCACCAGATCTGGCCGATCGGGTTGGCAATGTTGCGCCCGGCAATGTCGGGCGCCGAACCATGAACCGGCTCGAACAGCGAGGGAAACTTGCGTTCCGGGTTGAGGTTGGCGCTGGGTGCAATGCCGATGGTTCCGGTGCAGGCTGGCCCCAGGTCGCTCAGGATGTCGCCAAACAGGTTGCTGGCCACCACCACGTCAAAGAAGTCGGGGCGCTGCACAAAGTGCGCCGTCAAAATGTCAATGTGAAACTTGTCCAGCTGGATGGCTGGATAATTTTTGGCCATCTCGACTACCCGCTCGTCCCAGTACGGCATGGAAATAGATATCCCATTGGACTTGGTCGCGCTGGTCAGGTGCTTTTTGGGCCGGGTCTGCGCCAGCTCGAACGCAAACTTCAGCACGCGGTCCACGCCGATGCGGGTGAACACCGACTCCTGCAACACAAACTCGCGATCGGTTCCCGGAAACGCCTTGCCGCCAATGCTGGAATACTCACCTTCGGTGTTTTCACGCACGATGTAAAAATCAATCTCGCCAGGCTGACGCGGGCTGCCGTCACGCCTGACCACCGGCGCGATGATGCCGGGCATGAGCCGCGCGGGCCGCAGGTTGATGTACTGGTCGAACTCGCGCCTGAACAGCAGCAGCGAGCCCCACAGCGACACATGGTCGGCAATCTTGTCGGGCCAGCCAACCGCGCCAAAGTAAATCGCATCATGTCCGCCAATCTGGTCTTTCCAGTCGTCGGGCATCATCTTGCCGTGCTTTTCAAAATAGTCCCAGCTGGAGAAATCGAAATGATCGAACTGCAGATCAATGCCGTACTTGACGGCAGCGGCTTCCAGCACGCGAATGCCTTCGGGCATGACTTCCTTGCCAATGCCGTCGCCTGCGATGACTGCAATTCTCTTTTTTCCGGTGTTCTTGTTCATGGGAAGCAATTCCTTTATTTCGGTTTTTTGAAAAGATCAGGTGCTGCGTCGCACCCTCGTCTGAGGCAGATTTTGTAGCAGCAGCAGAGTTTATTCAAGCAACAATACAGCAATCAATTATTGCCACAAAGGAATGAATGGACCGCAGTGACCTTGAACTCGTACTGGCGGTGCGCACGCACGGCAGCCTGGCAGGCGCCGCACGCAGTCTGGATGTGGCGCCCCCTGTCGTGACCAAGCGGCTGGCAGCCCTGGAGGCCAGGCTGGGGCAGCGGCTGTTTCAGCGCACCACCCGGCGCGTCAGCCCGACCGCCGAGGGCGAGACGGTGTGTGAGCGCGCAATGGTGTTGCTACAGGGATTTGTGGCGCTCGAAGCGGAGTTGCAGGAGCGAAAGGCCGAACCCACAGGCCTGATACGGCTGGCGGCCACTTTCGGCTTCGGTCGCTTGTGGGTGGGGCCAGCCCTGGCCCGCTTTCAGGAACGCTACCCGCGAATCGACATTCAGCTGCAACTGACCGAGCAGCTGCCCGATCTCTCGCTGCAAGCCTATGACGGCGCCATCTGGCTCTGGTCGGTCGCGAATCGGCAGGCGGGGCAATGGGTGTCGCGCCGGCTGGCACCGAACCAACGCGTCCTGGTGGCCTCCAGCCGCTACCTCGCGCAGCACGGCGCACCGTCCAGCCTGCAGGATTTACAGCGCCACGCCTGCCTGATCGTGCGGGAAAACGGCAACGCCCAGGATCAGCGCTTCGATGTCTGGACCTTGCACCAGGCGCAGCACGCTGCACCCGAACGGGTGCGGGTGCGCGGGCCGCTGTCCAGCAACTCTGGCGAGTTGGTGCGGGACTGGTGCCTGGCCGGCCGCGGCATCATGCTGCGCAGTCTCTGGGACATTGCCCCGCAGCTGGCGAGCGGGGAGCTGGTGCGCGTATTGCCGCACCACGCCATGCTGGAAGCCGACATTCACTGGCTCGCACCCTTGCGCCCGGACGCGCCCCGGCGCATCCGCTTGCTCATCGACTTTTTGATCGAACAGTTCCAGGGCGCACCCTGGGAAACTAGGCGGCCTTCGGCCTGGCGGGCCGCACCACCAGGCTCACGCCCAGCGCCGTGAGGGCGGTGCCCAGCAGCGTGATGGTGGTAATGGGCTCGCCAAACAGCACCCACGCCATCAGGGCGGTAGTGGGCGGCACCAGGTAGAGCAGGCTGGTGACGGCCGTGGCCGCACCGCGCTGAATCAGCAGGTAAAGCAGCGAACTGCCGCCCAGCGTGAGCGCAAGGACTGACCACGCCATGGCGCCCATGAACGACGGATTCCAGACAATCGCTTCAGTTTCCAGAAACACCAACGGCAAGGTCACCAGCAAGGCGGCGCCCAGCTGAATGGCATTGGCGCTGCGCACATCCGCAGGCTGCACAAACCGCTTCTGGTACAGCGTGCCCACCGTGATGCTCAGCAGCGCAAACACGGTGCAGCCCAGCGTCAGCAGCGTCACTTCGCTGCCGGTGCCGAATTTGCGGGCAACCACCAACAGCAGGCCGCCCAGCCCCAGGACCAGACCCATCCACTGCCGGGGCGACACCTTGTGCTCCGTCGCCGCATCCCCGGAGAGGCCCGCCCATGAGACCCAAAGCGCCGTCAGTACCGGCTGCAGGCCCACCACCAGCGCCGCCAGGCCCGAGCCCATGCCGCCCTTGACGGCCACCCAGACGCCGCCCAGGTAGCCCGCATGCATCAGCACACCCGTCACGGCCAGGTGCAGCCACTGCTGGCGGCCCTGCGGCCAGCGGGCGCGGCTGAACCGGATCCAGATCAGGAAACAAAAGATGGACAAGGCATAGCGCATCGCCAGGAAAGTCAGCGGCGGCGCAAAAGGCAAGCCGAATTTAGCCACGATGAAGCCGGTGCTCCAGATCAGCACGAACACGGCAGGCATGGCCCGAATCACGGCCGGAGAGGAAAACACGCTGCTCAAAATCGGCTCATTTAGCCCGGGCGCGGATTTCAGGAATGGCTTTTTTCAGGTAGTACGCCATCGACCAAACCGTCAGGATGGCAGAAATCCAGATCAGCCAGTTGCCCCAGACAGGGGTATTGATCACGCCAAACAGCATGCCGTCATACAACAGGAAGGGGATCGCAATCATCTGCACCGTGGTCTTGACCTTGCCGACCATATGCACCGCAACGCTTCGGGAGGCACCAATCTGCGCCATCCACTCGCGCAGTGCCGAAATCGCTATTTCGCGGCCGATGATGATGAGCGCCACAAACACATCGGCGCGCTGCAGATGCACCAGCACCAGCAGGGACGCGCACACCAGAATCTTGTCGGCGACCGGGTCCAGGAAGGCACCAAACGAAGAGGTCTGGTTCAGCCTGCGCGCCAGAAAACCGTCAAGCCAATCAGTTGCCGCAAAGACAACAAACATCACGGTGGCAATCAGATTGCGCTCGCCCGGCGGAAGGTCTAGATAAAAAACCCCCACGATCAGCGGAATCGCAACGATGCGGGTCCAGGTCATCAAGGTGGGAATGGTCAGGAACATGTCCCGATTTTGGCATGGGCCACGAGCACCTTGGGCACAGGGCGACCAGCACGGGCCAAAATGGGGCGCTTCGTTGCGCAAAAACGTCTGGCCTGGCCTGCTCGCCGCCTCAATGGAGCGCGCGGTAGATTTCTTCGGCCAGGTCTTTTGAAATGCCGTCCACCGTGGCGATGTCTTCGGCGCTGGCGGACGCGATGCCGCGAACACCGCCAAAACGCTGCAACAAGCTGGCGCGCCGCTTGGGGCCAATGCCGGGAATGTCTTCAAGCTTGCTGCCGCCCACCCGCACCTGGGCCCGCTTGGCGCGCATGCCGGTGATGGCAAAACGGTGCGCCTCGTCCCGGATTTGCGCAATCAGCATCAGCGCCGCCGAATCGCGCCCCAGGTAGACCTTGTCGCGCCCGTCGGCAAACACCAATTCTTCCAGACCCACCTTGCGGCCCTCGCCTTTTTCCACGCCGGCAATCAGGCCCAGGTCAAGCCCCAGCTCGGCAAACACCTGCCTGGCCATCGACACCTGGCCCTTGCCACCATCGACCAGCACCAGGTCTGGCAGCGTGGCATCGCCGTTGCGCGCGGCTTCGGCCAGCTTGGTGTAGCGGCGCGTCAACACCTGGCGCATCGCCGCGTAGTCGTCCCCCGGCGTGATGCCGTCGATGTTGTAGCGGCGGTATTCGCTGTTTTGCATCTTGTGCTCTTTGAACACCACGCACGACGCCTGCGTCGACTCGCCAGCCGTGTGCGAGATATCAAAACACTCGATGCGCAAGGCTTCCAGGTTGTCCAGCGGCAGGTCCAGCGCTTCGGCCAGCGCACGGGTGCGCGCCTGCTGCGAGCCCTGCTCGGCCAACAAGCGGGCCAGCTGCAGACCTGCATTCTTCTGGGCCATCTCCAGCCAGATGCGGCGCTGCTCGCGCGGCTGGTGCACCGCCGTGATCTTGCTGCCCACCTGCTCGGCCAGGGCTGCCATCAGATCTTTGTCAATGGGCTCGCTGCACACCAGCGTCGGCGGCACGGGCACATCGATGTAATGCTGCGCGATAAAGGCTTCCAGCACCAGCGCCTCCAGCGACTTCTCCTTCACCAGGCTGACTGGCGCATCCAGTTCGGCATCCAGCACGGCGGCGTCAGTGGCGTTTTCCACATGCGTCGGGAAATAAGGCCGGTCCCCCAGGTGGCGGCCGCCGCGCACCATGGCCAGGTTGACGCAGGCTTTGCCGCCCTGCACCTTCACCGCCAGAATGTCCACATCCACATCGCCGTTTTTGCCGCCAAGCTCCATCGACTGCTGGTGCAGCACCTTGGACAGCGACGACATCTGGTTGCGCAACTCGGCGGCCTGCTCAAACTCCAGCTTGTCGGCGTGCGCCAGCATTTTTTGCTCCAGATCGGTCAGGATTTCCTGGGTCTGGCCCTGCAAAAACCGGACCGCGTTCGACGTGTCCAGCGCGTACTGTTCGGGCGACACATGGCCCACGCAGGGCGCCGAGCAGCGCTTGATCTGGTACAGCAAACAAGGCCGGGTGCGGTTGTTGAACACCGTGTCTTCGCAGGTGCGCAGCTTGAAGACTTTTTGCAGCAGCAAGATAGTGTCTTTCACCGCCCAGGCGCTGGGGTAAGGACCGAAGTAGCGGTGCTTTTTTTCGATCGCGCCCCGGTAATAGGCAATGCGCGAAAAAGCCGCGCCCGACGGCGATTCGCCCTCCTTTGCGGCCTGCGAACCAGTCAGCTTCAGATAAGGATAGCTCTTGTCGTCCCGAAACAAAATGTTGTATTTCGGGTTAAGGGTCTTGATCAGGTTGTTTTCCAGCAGCAGCGCTTCGGCCTCGGAGCGCACCACTGTCGTTTCCATGCGGACGATCTTGGTCACCATGTGGCCAATGCGCGTGCCGCCGTGGTTTTTCTGGAAATAGCTGGTCACGCGTTTTTTCAGGTTGCGCGCCTTGCCGACATAAAGCACGCCGCCCTGCGCATCAAAATAGCGGTAAACGCCGGGCAGCGCCGGCAGCGCAGCCACTTCGCTGAGCAGCTGGGGATCGAATTCGTGGGCTTGGGTCATGACATCCATGGAACGGGTTGGCCGTATTGTGGACAATCCTTTCATGAATCACAGCATGCAGTGGGACATTTTTTGCAAAGTCATCGACAACTTCGGGGACATTGGCGTGTG
>NZ_JADMJK010000104.1 GCF_018780625.1 Polaromonas sp.
GTGTCCACCGGACTGCTCCAGGGCATGACCAAGGAAGAGATCGAAGCGGTGATCAGCCATGAGGTGGCCCACATTGCCAACGGCGACATGGTCACGATGACGCTGATCCAGGGCGTGATGAACACCTTTGTGGTGTTTTTGTCGCGGGTGATCGGCTATGCGGTGGACAGCTTCTTGCGCAAGGGCGACAGCAACAACTCGGGTCCCGGCATCGGCTACTACGTCAGCACCATCGTGCTGGACATCGTGCTGGGCTTTGCCGCCGCCATCGTGGTGGCCTGGTTCTCGCGTCACCGCGAGTTCCGCGCCGATGCAGGTGCTGCGCAGCTGATGGGCCGCAAGCAGCCCATGATCAATGCGCTGGCGCGCCTGGGCGGCATGCAGCCCGGCGAATTGCCCAAGGCCGTGGAGGCCATGGGCATTACCGGCGGCATGGGCAAATTGTTTGCCACCCATCCGCCGATTGAAGAGCGCATCGCGGCGCTGCAGAACGTGCAGCAGGGCTAAACGCCTGCGCTTTCAGGAAGGCCGGCTTTTCAGCCGGCTTTTTTCATGGTGCGGGGGTGCTTGCGTCTGCCGGTGTTGCCTCAAGCGGCAATTCCGGGGCCTTTGCCGACGCCGCAGTGGCTTGGGCCGCCTGGGCCACCTGCGCAAGGCGCGCCCGTTCCAGTGTTTCGGTCACTTCGTCCGGGTCCATGCCGTACATATCGGAAAACTCTGCAACGGTCTTGCCGCTGGCCTCAAAGGTTTTGCGCAGCGCCTCGCGTTTGGCAGCCTGCGCACCCAGTTCGGAAAATGCTTCGTCAAGCAGGGCGGTGGACACGTCATCTTGCTGGCGCACGCACAGCAGGTAGTCTTCCCGGCTCAGCCCGGACGCTTCAATCGCCTCGATCAGTTGCGCGCGGGCGTACGGGCGCAAGTCCTGGTTGGAGCGCGCCTGGCGGCGCCGGAACACCTCCATGATGGCGTGGTGAACATGCTCTGGCGCGACGGGTTCAACGGGCTCGCCATTGAGGTCGTGACGCTGAAGGCCGGCGGCCACGCTTTCCAGGTAGCGGGTGGAGCGGGCGTGCAGTCCGAGCGCCATTTTCAGCTCCTCGCGCTTGAACAGCTCGGAGTGCAGCGCCAGCAGGTCCTGGAACACGCCCAATTTGAGCGGCAGGAAATGCGCGCCAAACATCTTGGGGTACAGGTCAAAAAGCTGCTGCAGCACCGGGTGCACGGCGCGGGGTGCGCGGGCCTGGTTTTGCGGCCTTGCCGGTGTCCGGCCGCGGCCGCCACGCCGGGCCTGGCGTTGGGGGGCATTTGTCGCTTCAGTCGCTTCGTGCGGTGCGGCAGGTGCGGCAGTTGTATCCGTTGCAGCAGGTGTGAGTGTGGTGTCGGTCATCAATCAGTTCTGTCAGGTTGAGGTTCGGTCGGCGCCTTGGCGTCGCTTTAAAAAATGGTCGGCCAGGTCTTTTTGGCATTCTGGTGGCGTTTGCGGTGTTAAACCGTGAGGGCGAAGTATCCCCTATTCGTTGCTGGCGCGGTGTCAGACGACAGCCAGCCTCAGGCTTTCGGCGTCGGCCAGCAGGCTGCGCGCCACCGCCTCGGCCACCTTGATGCCATCGACGCCGGCCGACAGGATGCCGCCCGCGTAGCTCGCGCCTTCGCCGGCCGGATACAGGCCGCGCACATTCACGCTTTGCATGTCCTCGCCCCGGGTCATCTTGATGGGCGACGAGGTCCGCGTTTCCACGCCCGTCAGCACCGCGTCGTGCATGTCAAATCCCTTGATTTTTTGACCAAAGGCCGGAAAGGCTTCGCGCATCGCTTCAATCGCGTAGGCGGGCAGGGCTGATGACAAATCACCGATGGCCACGCCCGGTTTGTACGACGGATTGACGCTGCCCAGCCCGGTAGAGGTCCGGCCCGCCACAAAGTCGCCCACCAGCTGGCCGGGTGCCTCGTAGTTGCTGCCGCCCAGCACATAGGCATGCGATTCAAGCTGGCGCTGCAGCGCGATGCCCGCCAGCGGATCGCCGGGGTAGTCGCGCGGATCAATGCCCACTACGATGCCGGCATTGGCGTTGCGCTCGTTGCGCGAATACTGGCTCATGCCGTTGGTCACGACGCGGCCGACCTCCGACGTGGCCGCCACCACGGTGCCGCCCGGGCACATGCAAAAGCTGTACACCGACCGGCCGTTGCTGGCGTGGTGCACCAGCTTGTATTCGGCCGCGCCCAGCGACGGGTGCCCGGCGTGACGGCCCCAGCGGGCGCGGTCGATCAGGCCCTGTGGATGCTCGACCCGAAAGCCGATGGAAAAAGGCTTGGCCTCGACATGCACGCCGCGCTGATGCAGCATGGCAAAGGTGTCTCTTGAACTGTGACCCAGCGCCAGCACCACCTGGTCAGCGCGCAGTTCCTGCGTCTGGCCGGTGGCCTGGTCCAGCACCGTGAGGCCGCGAATGTGTTTGCCTTGCGGTCCGTCTTCAATCAGTACGTCGGTCACGCGCTGCTGAAAGCGGATTTCGCCGCCCAGCGCAATGATTTGCTCGCGCATGTTCTCCACCACCTTGACCAGCTTGAAGGTGCCGATATGGGGGTGCGCTTCGAAGAGGATGTCGGCGGGCGCGCCCGCCTTGACGAACTCGTTCATCACCTTGCGCCCCAGGTGGCGCGGATCCTTGATCTGGCTGTAGAGCTTGCCGTCTGAAAACGTGCCGGCGCCGCCTTCGCCAAACTGCACATTCGACTCTGGATTGAGCACGTTCTTGCGCCACAAACCCCAAGTGTCCTGGGTGCGCTGGCGCACGGTGGTGCCGCGCTCCAGCACGAGGGGCTTGAAACCCATTTGCGCGAGCACCAGCGCCGCAAAGATGCCGCACGGGCCAAAGCCCACCACCACCGGGCGCAGCGGCAGGCTGGCCGGGGCGACGCCCACGGGGTGGTAGCTCATGTCGGGCGTGGGCAGGATGTGCGGGTTGCCGGCCTGTTGGGCCAGCAGTGCCGCTTCAAGCCCGGCGCTGGCCAGTTCCAGATCGACGATATAGACCTGCATGATGACGGCCTTGCGGGCATCAAAGCTGCGCTTGAAGACCGTGAAGCTCGCCAGATCGTCGGGGGTGAGGTTCAGCGTTTGAAGAATGGCATCTCGCAACGCGTTTTCAGCGTGCTCAAGCGGGAGTTTGATTTCAGTCAGTCTCAGCATGGATCGTCCGGTTCGTGGCTTGTGGTTATCAAGCAGAAGGGCGTAATGATAAAGGCGGATGCATCCGCCTGCCGCTGCGCTGCTATTTGCAGCAGCGGCTGGAAAGCTTCAGGTGCTTCAGGCGGGGAAAAAGCCTTCGACCGACAGGTAGCGCTCGCCGGTGTCGTAGTTAAAGCCCAGCACGCGTGCGCCAGCGGGCAGTTCCGGCAGTTTTTGCGCAATGGCCGCCAGCGTGGCACCTGACGAAATACCGACCAGCATGCCTTCTTCCCGGGCCGAGCGCCGCGCCATTTCGCGGGCCGGTTCGGCGTCGACCTGGATCACGCCGTCGAGCAGGCTGGTGTCGAGGTTTTTGGGAATGAAGCCTGCGCCTATGCCCTGAATCGGGTGCGGGGCGGGCTGGCCGCCCGAGATGACGGGCGACGCCACGGGCTCAACCGCAAACACCTTCAGTTGCGGCCAGGCGGCCTTCAGCACCCGGGCGCAGCCCGTCAGGTGGCCGCCGGTGCCGACGCCGGTGATCAGCGCATCCAGCCCTTCGGGGAAGTCGGCCAGGATTTCCTGCGCCGTGGTGCGCGCATGCGCCTCGATGTTGGCCGGGTTTTCAAACTGCTGCGGCATCCAGCTGCCGGGCGTGCCGGCCACCAGTTCCTGGGCGCGGGCAATGGCGCCTTTCATGCCTTTTTCGCGCGGCGTCAGGTCAAAACTGGCACCATAGGCCAGCATCAGGCGGCGGCGCTCCACCGACATGCTGTCGGGCATGACCAGCACCAGCTGGTAGCCCTTGACGGCGGCCACCATGGCCAGGCCGATGCCGGTGTTGCCCGAGGTCGGCTCGATGATGGTGCCGCCGGGCTGCAGGTCGCCGGACTTTTCGGCCGCCTCCACCATGGCCAGCGCAATGCGGTCCTTGATCGAGCCGCCCGGGTTGCTGCGTTCGGACTTGATCCACACCTGGGCATCGGGTCCAAACAGGCGCTGGATGCGCACGTGCGGGGTGTTGCCAATGGTGGCGAGGATGTTGTCGGCTTTCATGGAGCGGCTCCTTTTTCGTTGGGGGTCGGCAAAAGCACATTGTGGCGCACTGCCATAATAGAGGGGTGAAGCTTGCCAGACCGCCGCTGGTGCAATCTGGGAAACCAGGCACTGGAGGAACGTCCGGACTGCACAGGGCAGCGTAGGAGGTAACACCTCTCCACCGTGAGGTGAGGATTAGAGCAACAGAGACGAGCCGATTCAGTTCGGGTGAAACGGGCAATCTCTACGCGCAGCAATACCAAGTAGGCACACGTTGACGGGGCCCCCGGAGTGTGCGGGTAGGTAGCATTGAGCCGGGTGGGCGACCCCCGGCCCAGATTAATGGCGGTCACACCGGGCCAACTTGCTTTCGGGCAAGAAAGCCTGGCGCACAAAATCCGGCTTATCGGCGGGCTTCACACTTTTATTTTGACCAGGCCACGCCTGGTCTGCGTTCAGCGGCTGGCCAGCAGCGAATGGCCCAGCGCAAACACGGAATTGGGCGCCGTGGTGCGCACGGACTGGGGTTTGGGCGCCAGGTAGACCCCGCGCTTCGCTACCGTCCGCGGCTCAATTTTTACACCCTTGGCGCGCTGCTCACTGGCCAGGTTGCGCAGGCTGATGGATTGCATGTGCGTCAGCATCTTGGCGTTCAGGGCGGCCCACAAGTCCTTGGTCATCCACTCGCCCGCGCTGGCTTGTTGCGCCACGGTTTCCTCTTCCCGGCCCGACTTGCTGGCAGGGGCTTCCACCGCCCCGATGATGTCGGCCACGGATATCGCCTCGCCTGCCCGGCCCAGCGAATAGCCGCCGCCGGGACCGCGCGTGCTTTCCACCAGCCCGCTCCGGCGCAGTTTGCTGAACAACTGCTCCAGATAGGACAGCGAAATCTGGTGGCGCCCCCCGATGTCGGCCAGCGAGACCGGCCCTGCGTTTTCGCGAAGGGCGATGTCTATCATGGCGGTGACCGCAAAACGGCTTTTGGTGCTCAAACGCATGTCTGTTCTCCTGTGTAACGTCACAAATGACGTAAAAGCATGACTATAGGGAAGTAATTACTTCGCGTAAATTCGTATTTGAATCAATTTCATTTCGAAAAATACGAACAATAAGCTAAGCTGGCGGTTATTTTCCAAACCATTTACGGAAGGCCAGGCCATGAATTTCAAGCACTTGCATTACTTCTGGGTTACCGCCAAGGCCGGCGGCATCGTGCGGGCGGGCGAGCAGCTGCACACCACGCCGCAGACCCTGTCCGGGCAGATCAAGCTGCTGGAGGCGTGGCTGGGCCGCCAGCTGTTTCGCAAAAGCGGGCGTCGGCTGGAACTGACCGACGAGGGTCGGGTGGCTCTGGACTATGCGGACCAGATATTTACCCTGGGGGCCGAAATGGAGAGCGCCCTGCGGCAAGCGCGCGGGGGCCAAAAGGTGCTGGACTTTCGCGTGGGGGTGGCCGATTCGGTCGCCAAGTCCGTGGTTTACCGGCTGCTGGAGCCGGCTTTGTCCGTGCGCGAGCCGGTGCGGCTGATCTGCAGCGAAGGCAAGTTCCCCGATTTGCTGGCCCAGTTGGCGCTACACCGGCTTGACCTGGTGATGGCCGATGAACCGATGTCGGGCCGCGTCAGCATCAAGGCCTTCAACCACCTGCTGGGCAGCACGCCCATGAGTTTTTTCTGCGCGCCGGCGCTCAAAAGCGCGCTGAAAGGCGATTTCCCCCAGTGCCTGAACGATGCGCCCATGCTGATCCAGGGGGCCTCGTCATCGGTACGCAAGCATCTGGAGGCCTGGTTCACCGAGCACCAGATTCACCCCCGCATCATTGGCGAGTTTGACGACGGCGCGCTGATGAAAGCCTTTGGGCGCGAAGGGCGGGGCGTCTTCATGTCGGCCAGCGTGCTGGAGGCCGAGACGCTCACGCAATACGGGGTGGAGGTGATTGGCCGCACCAAGGAGATGGTGGAGGATTTCTATGCTGTCTCGGTTGAGCGGCGCATCACGCACCCATGCGTGGCGGCCATCACCCAGGCCGCACGCGGGCAGTTTTTCACGACCTGAGCCGCGAGGCTTGCTGGCTTACTTGGTAGCCGCAGCAGCAGGCGCTGCGCCAAAGTACTTGGCGTAGATCCGGTCATAGCTGCCGTCGGTCTTGATGGCTGCCAGGCCCTTGTTGATCTTTTCCAGCAAATCGGCGTTGCCTTTTTTGACCGCGATGCCGTATTGTTCGGCCTTGAAACTCGCGTCGCTGATGGTCTTGAACTGCGCATTGGCGTTGTTGTTGACATAGTGCACCACGACGCCGTTGTCGGCCACCACCGCATCGACGCCGCCACCTTCCAGTTCCTTCAGGGCCAGCGGTGTTGACTCAAAGCGCTTGACGTTGGCGCTGTCCTTGCCCTGCAGCTTGGTGATGACCTCGTCGCCGGTGGTGCCGTTTTGCACGCCAACCTTGAGTTTTTTGAGATCATCGAAGCTGGCGATTTTGGAGTCCTTTTTCACGGCGATCAGCTGCTGCGCATCAAAATAGGGGGTCGAGAAATCCATGGTTTGCTTGCGTTCGTCCGTGATCGTGATGGACGACACCAGCAGGTCGCGGTCGCCCTGGCCGAGGGAGTTGAAGATGCCTTCCCACGGGGTATTCAGGAATTTCACGTCCATACCGGCTTTTTGCGCCGCGGCTTGCACCACCTCGATGTCAAAGCCGACGATCTCGCCCTTTTCGTTCTGCGATTCAAACGGGGCATAGGCGGCGTCCGTGCCGACGACGTAAATCCTGGCGGCTGGCGCCGGGGTCGCAGGTGCGCTGGCGGCGGGGGTTGCGGGTTCCTGCTTGCTGCAGGCGGCCAGTAACAGGCCCGCCACCAGGGTGCCTGCCGTTTGAAGGAAATGTCGTGTCGTGATGGAAGGCATGAGAAACCTCAATAGGGTGAAGGGCAGGAAATGAAATGGCGCGGGCCACGGTGGCCTGGCGGTTTGAGGTGTTGGAAACCTGGTTAAAAAGTATAAACCTTGGCTGCTGCGGGCCTAGGCCTGCGACAAGGCCTGAAGGGCTCGCAGCCGGTCCACATGGGCTTGCAGCGAGCGCATCGCCACAGGCCAGAGGCGTGGGGGCGTGTCGTCATAGACCCGCGCCAGCCAGTCGTTCAGCGTGCCATCGGGCAGGGCCCGCATGGCCGCTGCCACCTTGGCTTCGCGCTTGAGACGGTGCGCCTTGAGCTGGCTAATCGACTGCCGGGCGGCGCCCAGCACATGGCCATGGGCCGGCAAGATAAAGTCGATCTGATGCGCCTCGCAGGCCGCACCCAGCGTGTCCAGCGCATCCAGGTAGGCCGTCATCTCGCCATCGGGCGGGCTGATCACCGTGGTGCTGCCGTTCAAAATGTGGTCGCCTGAAAACAGCAGGCCGTCCTCAAGCAGCAGCAGGCACAGGTGGTTGGCCGCATGGCCAGGCGTAAAAATAACCATTAAAGTGTGCTTTAGCCCATTTCCTGTAAGGATTAGTAGCTCCTGATTTAATAGCTCCCGGTCGGGGGTGAACTGCGCATCGGGACGTGCCGTGGGGCGCGAGGCCAGTCCCAGAATCGGCGGACGGTGGGCACACAACGCCTGCAAAGGGGTGGCGGCGGGTGAATGGTCGGAGTGGGAGTGGGTGCAGACGATGGCCTGGATGCGCCCGCCCGTGGCCTCGTACAGGCGCTGCACATGGCCCGCATCATTGGGGCCCGGGTCAATCACGATGTAGCCGCTGTCTGCATCACCCACCAAATAGCTGTTGGTGCCCGGCCCGGTCATCATGCCGGGGTTGGGGGCGGTCAGGCGCCTGACGTTTTTGAGCAGCAGGGCGGGTTTTTCAAATTGCCAGTCAAGGCTGTGCACGATCTGGCCATCGGGGCTGGTCAGCGCCAACTCGCCATAGGGCGAATCGTGTTCCATGAAGCGCGATTCCTGGCCCGCCAGCAGACCGGCGCGGGGGCAGGAGGTCCAGAGCGGCGCTTCGCTTTCGCAGGCCTGCAGCACCGCGTCCACATGAGCGTAATGCTGCAGCCGCTCCAGCGTGCGCAGGGTCGGAAAAATCATGAAGAAGCCGCCTTGCTGGTGCCGCTCCAGGGCCTCGGACGGGCGCACCCAGACCGGATCGAACTGTTCGGCCTCATCGGCCACGGGGCTTTGGCCTTCGGGCATGCGGGCCACCAGAAAAGGCACGTCAAAGCGGCGCGGCAGATCGCGGTCGGTGACCCAGTGGGCCAGCACAAACACCTGGCTGCCGGCCAGCGTGAGACCGCGCGCCGCGCACTGCGCTGCAAACGGAGCCTTGCGGTCCAGTCCCGCAATGTCCTCGCTGGTGACGTAGCCGCCGTGGTCGTGGTGCGCCAGCAGCACGCCGAGTTCCTCAAAGCTTTCACGGATCGCCGCAATGGCTTGCGTCAGGTGCAGGTCGCTCTGGCTAGCGCGCCGGGTGGAATGCCGGTGCGCCGCCGCATCGGCTGGGTCAATGCCGCCGCCGGGGAAGACGTAGGCGCCGGGCGCAAAGCTGGCCGTCATGGCGCGCCGGGTCATCAGCACTTCAATGCCCTCGGCGCTGTCGCGCAGCAGCAGCACGGTGGCGGCGGGGCGGGTGGGCGCGGGGTCGCGCTGCGGGTACAGGAGTTGGGAGGTTCTTGGCATTTCCTGATTTTGCAGCGAAACGCACGCATCGCGCTTGCCCGCACCGTGCCTTCAGGCCGTCAATGCCTTCATTTCCGCATACAGGTCGGCCTTGCCTTCAAAGCCGATGCCGGGCAGCGGTGGCAGCGTCACGTAGCCGTTTTCCACTTTCACGCCGTCGGGAAAGCCGCCATAGGGCTGGAACAGGTCGGGGTAGGACTCGTTGCCGCCCAGCCCCAGGCCGGCGGCAATCGCCAGCGACATCTGGTGCCCGCCGTGCGGCACGCAGCGGCTGGGCGACCAGCCGTAGTCCCTGAGCATGTCCAGCGTGCGCAGGTATTCGACCAGGCCGTAGCTCAGCGCGCAGTCGAACTGCAGCCAGTCGCGCTCCTTGTGCATGCCGCCGTAGCGGATCAGGTTGCGGGCATCCTGCATCGAGAACAGGTTTTCGCCCGTGGCCATGGGGCCGGTGTAGCTCTCGCCCAGCCGGGCCTGCAGCTCATAGTCCAGCGGGTCGCCGGCTTCCTCGTACCAGAACAGGGGGTACTGCGACATCGCCTTGCCGTAGGCCACCGCCGTCGCCAGATCAAAGCGGCCGTTGGCATCGACCGCCAGTTGCTGGCCCGGCTTGAGCATGCCCAGCACGGCTTCGATGCGCTGCATGTCCTCGGCCAGCGGTGCGCCGCCGATCTTCATCTTCACCACCGAGTAGCCCCGGTCCAGGTAGCTCTGCATCTCGCCCAGCAGGCCTTCAATTCCCTTGCCCGGGTGGTAGTAGCCGCCGGCGGCATAGACAAACACCTTCGGATTGGCCGTGCCGTTGCCGTAGCGCTGCGCCAGCATGTCGTGCAGCGGCAGCCCGGCAATCTTGGCCGTGGCGTCCCAGATTGCCATGTCCAGCGTGCCGACCGCCACCGAGCGCTCGCCGTGGCCGCCCGGCTTTTCGTTGGTCATCATGCAGGCCCAGATCTTGTGCGGATCGAGGTTGTTGCCGGTCTCGTCCAGCAAGGTCGAGGACTCGGCCTCCAGCACGCGCGGGCGAAAGCGTTCACGGATCAGCTGGCCCTGGCCGTAGCGGCCGTTGGAGTTGAAGCCGTAGCCGATGACCGGCTTGCCATCGCGGACCACATCGGTCACGACCGCGACGAGGCTGAGCGTCATCCTGGAAAAATCGATGTAGGCGTTGCGGATGTCCGACTTGATGGGCCGGGTGGATTCGATGATGTCGATGATTTTCATGGTGTGGGGGGTCAAGGTGGAAAGGTTTGGCGGGACAGCGACTAGCCGCCGCAGATCTGAATGTCCTGGCCACCGAGGGCCGAAACGATGCCGTGATAATTTGCGATGGCATGCATGCTGAAAAAGTCTCCGGGTTTGAATGAATGGGCTGATCATCGGCGCTGCCGGGTCTTGCGTCCAATACTCGAATCGCATAAAACTATCCAAAGGAAGCACAGACCGATGGGACCCGTCAACCGACCGCTTGACTTGGAATGGCTGGAGGACTTCCTCGCGCTGGCCGAAAGCGGCAATTTCTCGCGCGCCGCGCAGGCACGCGCCATTGCCCAGCCGGCGTTCAGCCGCCATATCCGTGCGCTGGAGGAGTGGGCTGGCGTCGAGCTGATCGACCGCGCCCGGCATCCGGCGGCGCCCACGCCGGCGGGCGAGGTGTTCGTGGTCACGGCGCGCGATGTGGTGCTGCGGCTGCTGCAGGCCCGCACCCGCGCCCACGAGGTGCATGAGCAGGCCAGCCGCAGCCTGCAGTTCGCGGCCACGCATGTGCTGTCGCTGACCTTCTTTCCGCGCTGGCTGCAAGCGGTGGAGCAGCAACTGCAGCTCGGACCCATCCACATGGTGTCGGACAGCTACCAGGCCTGCGAAGAGTTGATGCTGCAGCGCCGCGTGCAGTTTTTGCTGTGCTATGGCCACTCGGCCTTCAAGACCCGGCTGCTGCCGCCCGACTTTGAATTTGTGCGCGTCGGCGAGGACCGGCTGGTGCCGGTCAGCGTGCCGGATGCCAACGGTCAGCCGCAGCATCGCATCGACAGCGCTGCCCAGGAGCCTTTGCCGGTGCTGGCCTATAGCCAGGCGTCGGGGCTGGGCCAGATCATGCGCGACCAGATGCCGGGGGCATTCGATGCGGAGCGATTCAGGCCGGTGATGACCTCGCACCATGCCGTGCTGCTCAAGACCATGGCGCTTGAAGGGCGCGGCCTTGCCTGGCTGCCGCACAGCCTGGTCAGCACCGAACTGGCCGATGGCCGCCTGGCGAGCGCGGCAGGGCCGCAATGGAGCGTGACGCTGGAAATCCGGCTTTTCCGCGCCACCGCCGCACTG
>NZ_JADMJK010000148.1 GCF_018780625.1 Polaromonas sp.
AGCAGTTCGAAGTGCTGTCCACCAACGGCGACACCTTCCTGGGCGGCGAAGACTTTGACCAGCGCATCATCGATTTCATCATCGACGAGTTCAAGAAGGAATCGGGCGTCAACCTCAAGAACGACGTGCTGGCCCTGCAGCGACTGAAAGAAGCCGCTGAAAAAGCCAAGATCGAGCTGTCCAACAGCGCGCAGACCGACATCAACCTGCCTTACATCACCGCAGACGCGTCAGGCCCCAAGCACCTGAGCATCAAGATGACCCGCGCCAAGCTGGAAAGCCTGGTCGACGAACTCATCGAGCGCACGATTGCCCCTTGCCGCGTGGCGGTCAAGGACGCGGGCATCAGCGTGGGCGACATCCATGACGTGATCCTGGTCGGCGGCATGACCCGCATGCCCAAGGTGCAGGAAAAGGTCAAGGAATTCTTTGGCAAGGAGCCCCGCAAGGACGTGAACCCTGATGAAGCCGTGGCCGTGGGCGCTGCGATTCAAGGCCAGGTGCTGTCGGGCGACCGCACCGACGTGCTGCTGCTGGACGTGACACCGTTGTCCCTGGGTATTGAAACCATGGGCGGCGTCATGACCAAGATGATCAAGAAGAACACGACCATCCCGACCAAGTTTGCCCAGACCTTCTCGACCGCTGAAGACAACCAGCCGGCCGTGACGATCAAGGTGTTCCAGGGCGAGCGCGAGATTGCTTCGGGCAACAAGGCGCTGGGCGAGTTCAACCTCGAAGGCATTCCGCCATCAGCACGCGGCACGCCGCAGATTGAAGTGTCTTTTGACATCGACGCCAACGGCATCCTGCACGTAGGCGCCAAGGACAAAGGCACCGGCAAGGAAAACAAGATCACCATCAAGGCCAACTCAGGCCTGTCGGAAGCCGAAATCCAGCAGATGGTGAAAGACGCCGAACTGAATGCCGAAGAAGACAAGAAGAAAGTCGAATTCGTGCAGGCCAAGAACAGCGCAGAAGCCATGGTCCACAGCGTGAAAAAATCGCTGGGTGAGTACGGCGACAAGCTGGAAGCGGGCGAGAAGGAAAAAATCGAGACCGCCATCAAGGACATGGAAGAAGCCCTCAAGGGCGAAGACAAAGCTGCCATTGAATCAAAGAATGCAGCCCTGATGGAAGCGAGCCAGAAGCTCGGCGAGAAGATGTACGCCGACATGCAGGCGTCGCAAGCCGAAGCAGGCGCCGGTGCCGCAGCAGGCGCCGAGCAGGCGCAGGCCAAGCCAGCCGCCGACGACAATGTGGTGGACGCTGAAGTCAAGGAAGTCAAAAAAGGCTGACCTTGGCAGTCGCCTTGACTGAGGCGTGAACTACAGACAGCAAGGCGGAAACCAGGAGCGTCCTGGATTTCCGCTTTTGCATTTTATTTTTTCGTTTTACAGGCCTTCGTGCAGCGCGCAATTTTGGCGGTATCGCCCTGTTTTCCCAACGCACAAGCCCCCCACAACCCAAGTCACCCTAACTGACCTGCCATGTCCAAAAAAGACTATTACGACACGCTGGGAGTCCCCAAAAACGCCAGCGATGAAGACATCAAGAAGGCGTATCGCAAGCATGCGATGAAGCACCACCCTGACCGCAACCAGGGTGACGGTTCCAAGGCGGCCGAAGAAAAATTCAAGGAGGCCAAAGAGGCCTACGAGATGCTTTCGGACGAAAACAAACGCGCCGCCTACGACCAGTACGGCCACGCAGGCGTGGACCCCAACATGCGCGGCGGCCCGGGCACGGAAGGTTTTGGCGGATTCGCCGAGGCGTTTGGTGACATTTTCGGCGACGTGTTCAACGGCCAGCGCGGCGGCCAGCAACGCGGCGGCCGTCAGGTTTTCCGTGGCGGCGACCTGAGCTACGCGATGGAAATCACGCTCGAGGAAGCAGCGCACGGCAAGGAAGCGCAGATCCGCGTGCCCAGCTGGGACGACTGCAACAGCTGCCACGGCAGCGGCGCCAAACCCGGCACCAAGGTGGTCACCTGCACCACCTGCCACGGCCACGGCGTGGTGCAAATGCGCCAGGGCTTTTTCAGCGTGCAGCAAACCTGTCCGCAGTGCAAGGGCACGGGCAAGCTGATTCCCGAGCCGTGCATCAGCTGCCACGGCGTGGGCAAGACCAAGATCAACAAGACGCTGGAAGTCAAAATACCGGCAGGTATTGACGACGGCATGCGCATCCGCTCGACTGGCAACGGCGAGCCAGGCACCAACGGCGGCCCGCCCGGCGATCTGTACATCGAAATCCGCATCAAGAAGCACGACATCTTTGAGCGGGACGGCGACGACCTGCACTGTCCCATGCCCATCAGCTTCACCACGGCCGCACTGGGCGGTGAAATTGAGGTGCCGACACTGGCCGGCAAGGCGGCGATTGACATCCCCGAAGGCACGCAAGCGGGCAAGCAGTTCCGTCTGCGCGGCAAAGGCATCAAGGGCGTGCGCTCAAGCTACCCCGGCGACCTGTACTGCCACATCACGGTGGAAACACCCGTGAAACTGACGGAACACCAGCGCAAGCTGCTCAAGGAGCTGGACGAGTCCATCAAAAAAGGGGGCGCCAAGCACTCCCCCAGCGAAGAAGGCTGGGCTGACAAGCTGAAGAACTTCTTCACGGCCTGAACGCGCGGCGGACCGAACCTGGCCTGCCGCCCTACCCTCCAATGCCGGACCTGTTCCGGCATTTTTGATGGCGCCTTTTTTGCCACTGAATCCATGGAAATGACCCCGCCCATGAACGACTCCGAAGGGTCTGGCTTATAGTGCCTCTTTGCCCCGCGATGATGGTTGCGGACCCTGCGCAGAAACCACCAACCCAATACACCCCATGAAAACAAAAGCTGCCGTTGCCTGGAAGTCAGGCGAGCCCCTCACGATTGAAACCGTCGACCTGGAAGGGCCAAAATTTGGCGAAGTGCTGGTCGAGATCAAGGCCACCGGGATTTGCCACACCGACTACTACACGCTGTCGGGTGCCGACCCCGAAGGCATTTTCCCCGCCATCCTGGGCCACGAAGGCGCGGGCATCGTGGTCGATGTTGGCCCCGGCGTGACCACGCTGCAAAAAGGCGACCACGTCATTCCGCTCTACACGCCCGAATGCCGGCAGTGCAAGTTCTGCCTGTCGCGCAAGACCAATTTGTGCCAGCTGATTCGCGGCACGCAGGGCAAGGGCCTGATGCCCGACGCCACCAGCCGCTTCAGCCTGGATGGCAAGCCGATCTTTCATTACATGGGGACCAGCACCTTCAGCAACTACACCGTTGCGCCCGAAATCTCGCTGGCCAAGATCCGCAAGGATGCGCCGTTTGACAAGGTGTGCTACATCGGCTGCGGCGTGACCACCGGCATTGGCGCGGTCATTTTCACCGCCAAGGTCGAAGCGGGCGCCAATGTGGTGGTGTTTGGCCTGGGCGGCATTGGCCTGAATGTGATCCAGGGCGCCAAGATGGTGGGCGCCGACAAGATCATCGGCGTTGACTTGAACCCCGAACGCGAGGCCATGGCCCGCAAGTTCGGCATGACGCATTTCATCAACCCAAAGAATGTCGAAAACGTGGTCGATGCCATCGTGCAGATCACCGACGGCGGCGCCGACTACAGCTTTGAATGCATTGGCAACACCCAGGTCATGCGCCAGGCGCTCGAATGCACGCACAAGGGCTGGGGCCGCAGCATCATCATCGGCGTGGCCGAAGCCGGCGCCGAAATCAGCACCCGGCCCTTCCAGCTGGTGACGGGCCGCAAATGGGAAGGCTCGGCCTTTGGCGGCGCGCGCGGCCGCACCGATGTACCGAAAATTGTCGACTGGTACATGGACGGCAAGATCAACATCGACGACCTGATCACGCACACCATGCCGCTGGAAGACATCAACAAGGGCTTCGATTTGATGAAGCGCGGCGAGTCAATTCGCGGCGTAGTCCTGTTTTAAGCAGCGCCATGAGCACACACCCCCAGCTGATCAGCGAACACGCCTGCTTTGGCGGTCGCCAGCTTTTTTACCAGCACGACGCGCATGAAATCGGCCTGCCGATGAAGTTCTCGGTGTTTCTGCCGCCGCAGGCAGTGCATGGCCCGGTGCCGGCGCTGCTGTACCTGGCCGGCCTGACCTGCAACGAGGAAACCTTCATGGCCAAGGCGGGCGCCCAGCGCCTGGCCGCCGAGCTGGGCCTGGCCCTGATTGCGCCCGACACCAGCCCGCGCGGCGCGAACCTGCCGGGTGAAGCCGACAGCTGGGATTTCGGCACGGGCGCCGGGTTTTACCTGGACGCCACGCAAGCGCCATGGTCGCGCCACTGGCGCATGGAGCGCTACATCACGGCCGAATTGCTGCCGCTGCTGGCCAGCACCCAGCCGATTGACGCCGGGCGCATCGGCATTTCTGGTCACTCCATGGGCGGCCATGGCGCGCTGACGCTGGCACTTCGGCACCCGGCGCTGTTCAAGTCGGTGTCGGCCTTTGCGCCGATTTGCGCGCCCAGCCAGTGCCCGTGGGGCCGCAAAGCCTTCACCGGCTACCTGGGCGCCGACGAAGCCAGCTGGCTGGCGCACGACGCCACGGCCTTGATGACTGCGCTGCCGGCTGCACCCTTTCCCGGCGGCATTTTGATTGACCAGGGCCTGACCGACAAATTCCTGGCCGACCAGCTGCATCCCGAACTGTTTGAAGCGGCCTGTGCCTCGTCCGGCCAGCCGCTGACGCTGCGCCGGCACGCGGGCTACGACCACGGCTACTACTTCATCGCCACCTTCATGGCCGATCACCTGGCTCACCACGCCCGCCAGTTGTCGGCTTGAGCAGCGCGGCGCTGTCAGTCGCTTAAGACTGTCATAAGCCGCGGCAAATATAATTTTCGCCCATGCCCCTGCATTCGCCCTCACCTGCCGCTCTACCTGTCGCGCCCGACCGTGTCTTGCCCTCTCCCGGCGTTTCGGACAACCCGGCCGCCGGTGTACGCCAGCTCTGGATCGTGGTGCTGGCCAGCCTCTGGATTGCCACCGTCTGCAACGTGGCACTGTGGCGCGCGCTGGCCAACCTGCCGGGCCTGAGCACCGGCCAGGCGGCGACCATCAGCGTGGCGCTGGCGCTGGTGATTGCGCTGGCCACGGCCGGGCTGCTCAGCCTGCTGGCTTGGCGCTGGACGCTTAAGCCGGTGGTCACGCTGTTTCTGGTGTCGGCGGCGTTCGGCGCCTATTTCATGATGGCCTACGGCGTGGTGATAGACCCGAACATGATGGTCAACACCCTGCAGACCGATGTGCGTGAAACACGCGATCTGCTGAACTGGACCCTGGCAGGCACGGTGATGGTGCTGGCGGTGTTGCCAAGCTTTTTTCTGTGGCGGCAACAAGTCAGGCGCACGGGCATGGCGCGGCAAGCGCTTTTCAATGGACTGACGCTGCTGGCCAGCGGCGCACTGCTGGTGGTGGTGGCGCTGGTTTTCTTTCAAAGCCTGGCCTCGGTGATGCGCAACCACACCCAGGTGCGCTACCTGATCAATCCGCTCAACTCCTTTTACGCCTTGGGCGCGGTGGCAGCCAAGCCCTTTCAGCGTGACGAATCCACCGTACTGCCCTTGGGACAGGACGCCGTGCCGGGCGCCCGCTATGCCGGCCAGACCAAACCGCCTTTGCTGCTGCTGGTGCTGGGCGAAACCGCGCGCAGCGGCAACTTTGCGATCAATGGCTATACCCGCCCCACCACGCCCCAACTGGCGCAGGAAAACATAGCCAGCCAGCGCAACGCCTGGTCATGCGGCACCAGCACGGCAGCCTCGGTGCCCTGCATGTTTTCCAATTTCGGGCGTGCGGGCTTTGAATCGCGCACGGCCAATTACGAAGGCCTGCTCGATGTGCTGCAGCATGCCGGCCTGGCCGTACTCTGGCTGGACAACCAGGCCGGTTGCAAGGGCGTTTGCGACCGGGTTCCGAACGTGTCTACCCTGCAGCTGAAAGTCCCTGGCCTGTGCGACGGCGGCGAGTGCATGGACGAAGTAATGCTGCACGGTCTGGACGAGCGCATCGCCGCCCTGCCCGCCGAGCGCCGTGCCAAAGGCGTGGTGCTGGTGATGCACCAGATGGGCGGCCACGGACCGGCCTACTACAAGCGTTCACCGCCCGCGTTCAAGAAGTTTTTGCCCGAATGCACCAGCAACTCCCTGCAAAGCTGCGAGCGTGAGGCGCTGGTCAACGCCTACGACAACAGCATCGTCTACACCGACCACCTGCTGGCCTCGGCCATTGGCTGGCTCAAGGCGCAAGAAGCGCGCAGCGCACCGGCCATGCTCTACCTGGCGGACCACGGCGAGTCGCTGGGCGAAAACAACCTCTACCTGCACGGCATGCCTTACGGCGTGGCGCCCGACGTGCAAAAGCGCGTGCCCTGGATTACCTGGCTTTCGCCCGCATTCGAGCAGCGCAGCCAGGTCACCACGGCGTGCCTGCAGCAGCAGCTGGACGCTCCCATCAGCCACGACAACTATTTTCACTCGGTGCTGGGCCTGATGAACGTTCAAACCAGCGTATACCAGCCCGCCCTGGACATTTACGCCCGCTGCGCCAAACCGTAGGGCGCGCGGATTGATCAGCCCCAGGGCGCCTGAACCGCTACTTATTCAATAGCTACTCAATCACGTATTTATTGGGCTAGCGATCATTTCCATCAAAATAATCGGTCCATTCACAGGATGACGGAGCCGGCCCCGGGCACACGGCGCGCAGGTGCAGCGCGGTATTCAACCGCCCGGAACAACGCAGCACCCGCCAGCAGGGACAACAAAAAAGCCGCCAGCAAGCCCAGGGCATTGGCCAGGACCTGCGTTGGCCAGAAATGGCTGACCACCGCATTGACCAGCAGGCACACCGAAAAGTGAATGAGAAACACGCAATATGACATCTGCCCGAGCCGTGTCAGCCAGCGCGACTGCAGCCAGCGCCGGGGCATTGCGCGCAGCTGAAGCACCACCAGCCCGAACGCAACCACCAGCGCCAGGGCAAGCCGGCCCCTGAAATCGAGCGCCAGCGCCGCACCGCCCAACACCGCCATGGCCAGCAAGCACAAGCCGGCCGTGCGGGTGCTGGCCTTGTTCACTGCAGTCGATGCCCAGAAAGCCAGCAATCCCAGGGCATAGGAGCCAAAAAAATACAGCCCGGTGTCGTCAAAATGGTCCTGCCGGTTAAAAAACAGCAGGGACGACGCTGCCAGCAGCAGCAACAATCCGGTGCCCCACCGCAGGGCAGACACGCCCGGCAAGCGGCGCGCAAGCGCACGCGCCAGGCCCAGGGCCAGCACCGTCATGGCGAACAGCTGCAAATCAATGGCCACATACCAGACGCCCGCAGACAAGGCGTCCAGCCCCAGGACATCCTGCAGCAGCAGCCCATGGGCCAGTAGTTGCAGCAGGGTCGGCGCGTCCGGAACAGAAGGATGGTCAAACCAGGGGCGCACCCACCAGGCCACCGCCACCGTCACGGCCAGCGCGACCAGGAAAGGACGCACCAGCCGCAGGTAGCGCCTGAACACCAGCCGCGCGGGTTGCCCGAAGGTCGCGACGCCGCCTGGCGCCAGCGCGCTGGCCGCCAGAAAGCCGCTGACGACCAGGAACACCTGGACCGCCATGCGCCCATAGTCATACAGCCAGTCAGTCAGGCCAGGCGCCCGGGGGTAAATCACGTCCGACATCGGGCCGTAGAAAGCCAGGTGGTGCCAGACAATCACGACGCAGGCAATGCCCTTGAGCGCGTCAATGCCGGTCAGGCGCTGGTCGGGTGGTCTCATGCGTGGGTTTCCGGTAAACGACTACGGCAATATCAAAGCGCCAGCCGCTGGCGCGCTTGCTGGTACTCACGCTTGAGCTGGGCCACAAAAGCGGCTGTGCTTTGCACCTGGCTGACCGCGCCAATGCCCTGGCCGCAACCCCAGATGTCTTTCCAGGCCTTGGACTTGTCGCCGCCAAAGTTCATCTTGCTCGGGTCGCTCTCGGGAAGGTGGTCAGGGTCCATGCCGGCCGCGCGTATCGACGGCGCCAGGTAGTTGCCATGCACGCCGGTAAACAGGTTGCTGTAGACGATGTCATCGGAATTGCTGTCGACGATCGCCTGCTTGTAGGCGTCGGAGGCGCGCGCCTCTTCGGTGGCAATGAAGGCCGAGCCGATGTAGGCAAAGTCGGCCCCCATGGCCTGGGCTGCCAGCACCGCGCCGCCGCTCGCGATGGAGCCGGACAATGCCAGCGGGCCGTCAAACCACTGGCGAATTTCCTGGATCAGCGCAAACGGGCTTTTGACACCGGCGTGTCCACCGGCACCGCAGGCCACGGCGATCAGGCCATCGGCGCCCTTTTCAATCGCCTTGTGCGCGTGCCTGTTATTGATGACGTCGTGCAGCACCACGCCGCCATAGCTGTGCGCTGCGGCGTTGATGTCTTCGCGCGCGCCCAGGCTGGTGATGTAGATCGGCACCTTGAACCTGACGCACAGCGCCATGTCGTGCTCCAGCCGGTCATTGGACTTGTGCACGATCTGGTTGATGGCAAACGGCGCGGCGGGCTGGCCGGGGTTGGCCAGGTTGTAGGCGGCCAGCGTTTCGGTGATCTCGGCCAGCCAGTCTTCGAGCATGGCGGCGGGCCGGGCATTGAGCGCGGGCATGGCGCCGACCACGCCGGCCTTGCATTGCTCGATCACGAGCTTGGGGTTGCTGATGATGAACAGCGGCGATCCAATGATGGGCAGCGGAAGGTGTTTCAGTGCACCGGAAAGTCTGGACATGGTGGCTCCGTGATCGTCAAAAAATTTATACAAAAAATACCTGTAGCCAAGTTCCCACCTTGGCTTCTAGCTATTACTTAAATAGCAAAATACTCAAAAGGCGTCGAGCACCAGCGCATTGATGCTATCCGCGCCTTCCACGATGCTGTCGCGCATGCCGGGCGCCTTGGTCAGCAAATGGTCGGCATAAAAACGGGCGGTGGTGATCTTGGCCTGCATGAAGGCGGCATCCGTGCCCTGGGCCAGTTCTTCCTGGGCAATGAGCAGCGCGCGCGCCATCTGCCAGCCGGCCACCACGTTGCCAGCCAGCATGAGGTAAGGCACGCTGCCAGCAAACACCGCATTCGGGTTGGCCTTGGTGTTGGCGGCGACAAACTCGACCACCTCGACAAACGCTTCGCGCGCGGCCTTCAGGCGCTTGGCCACGGCCACGGCGTCGGCACTGCCGTTGTTGATCAGCGCAGCTTCCGTCGCCTGAATCTGCGCGGCAATGCCTTTGGCGGTCTGGCCGCCGTCGCGGGCGGTCTTGCGGCCGACCAGGTCGTTGGCCTGGATGGCGGTGGTGCCTTCATAAATCGTCAGGATTTTGGCATCGCGGTAGTACTGCGCCGCGCCGGTTTCTTCAATAAAGCCCATGCCGCCATGGACCTGAACGCCCAGCGAGGTGACTTCCTGGCTCATCTCGGTGCTGTAGCCCTTGACCAGCGGCACCATGAATTCATAGAACGCCAGGTTCTGCTTGCGCACCTCGGCATCGGGGTGGTGATGCACCGCATCGTAGGCGGCAGCGGCCACGGTGGCCATGGCGCGGCAGCCTTCGGTGTAGGCGCGCATGGTCATCAGCATGCGCTTGACATCGGGGTGGTGAATGATGGAGACGCTGGCCTTGACGGAACCATCGACCGGGCGGCTTTGCACGCGATCCCTGGCAAAGGTCACGGCCTTTTGGTAAGCACGCTCGGCAATCGCAATGCCCTGCACGCCGACAGCGTAGCGCGCCGCATTCATCATGATGAACATGTATTCGAGGCCGCGATTTTCTTCGCCGACGAGGTAGCCAACCGCGCCGCCGTGGTCACCAAATTGCAGCACGGCGGTCGGCGAAGCCTTGATGCCCAGCTTGTGCTCGATGCTGACGCAGTGCACGTCGTTGCGCGCGCCCAGCGTGCCGTCGGCATTGACCATGAATTTTGGCACGACGAACAGCGAAATGCCCTTGACGCCTTCAGGCGCGCCGGTCACGCGGGCCAGCACCAGGTGGACGATGTTTTCGGCCATGTCGTGCTCACCGTAGGTGATGAAAATCTTGGTGCCAAACACCTTGTAGTTGCCGCCCTCTTGCGGTTCGGCGCGGCTGCGCACAGCCGCCAGGTCGGAGCCCGCCTGCGGCTCGGTCAGGTTCATGGTGCCGGTCCACTGGCCGCTGACCAGCTTTTCAAGGTAGACCGCCTTCAGCGCATCGGAGCCGGCTGTGATCAGAGCCTCGATGGTGCCGTCGGTCAGCATCGGGCACAGGGCAAAGCTCATGTTGGCCGAGTTCAGCATTTCACCGCAGGCCGCGCCGATGGTCTTGGGCAGGCCCTGGCCGCCATAGTCTGCGGGGTGCTGCAGGCCCTGCCAGCCGCCCTCGGCATACTGCCGAAAGGCTTCCTTGAAGCCAGGGGTGGTCGTCACCACGCCGTCTTTCCAGCTTGAAGGGTTCTTGTCGCCTTCCCAGTTCAGCGGCGCCAGAACGCCCTCGGTAAACTTCGCGCACTCTTGCAGCACGGCCTGCGCCGTGTCAAAACCGGCATCTTCAAAACCCGGAATTTGCGCGATCTGCTCGATATGGGCCAGATGCCTGATGTCGAACAGCATGTCATTGAGGGGGGCTTTGTAAGTCATTTTTCTCTCCGCTTGAATCCATGAGCGCCCGTCTTGACAGGCCGTTCAGATAAAAAAAGGGCGTCTGCCAAGACGCCCCGGGGTTGCAGCGCCTTACAGCGCGGCAACCAGTTCCGGCACCGCCACGAACAAATCCGCCTCCAGCCCATAGTCAGCGACGCTGAAAATCGGGGCTTCCGGGTCTTTGTTGATTGCGACGATGACCTTGGAGTCCTTCATGCCGGCCAGATGCTGGATCGCACCCGAAATTCCCACGGCGACGTAGAGCTGGGGCGCCACGATCTTGCCGGTCTGACCCACCTGCCAGTCGTTGGGCGCGTAGCCCGCATCCACCGCAGCGCGGGAAGCGCCCAGGGCCGCGCCCAGCTTGTCGGCCAGCGGCTCCAGAACCTCATGGAATTTCTCGTTTGAGCCCAGCGCCCGGCCCCCGGAGACGATGATCTTGGCGGCGGTCAGCTCGGGCCGGT
>NZ_JADMJK010000159.1 GCF_018780625.1 Polaromonas sp.
TGGCCGGGAGTCGCCCGGCATGCGACTCACTTTCTTTGCTTCGCCAAAGAAAGTAGGCAAAGAAAGGCGACCCTACTGTCTGCGACCCTTCGCTTCGCTACGGGCACCCTGCGGTGCTCGCTTCAGGCGGGGTCCGCGCAAACTCGCCTGTGGCTCAAACAGCGCGCGGCCCTGATCCGCCTGAAGCTGCGCTCCTCAGCGCAGACAGAAGGGGGTGGGCCGGGGAGAAGAAAAAATACCAACAGCCAAACAGCCGCTCCTGTCCCCGATTCGTCATCGCGAACGAAGTGTGGCGATCCATCGTAGAAAAAGCGCAGTCATGGATTGCCGCACTTCGTTCGCAATGACAGAGGGGGATTGCACCCGCACCCTACCCCGTATCCGCTCCCGACTCAACCCCCGCTTTTTCGGGGCAGCACAGGTTGCCCGAAGCGCAGCGCAGGGACCCAGACTGCGGGTCGCCTTTTCTTTGGGTACTTTCTTTTGGCGAAGCAAAAGTAGAGTGCCTCGCCCGCCGGGCGAGACCGGCCAGCCCAAGCCCGAAAAGTCAAATTGCTATTAATTGAGTAGCAATGTCAGACCGAGATCACTGGGCTGCAAGTCAACCGAAGCGGGTTTCAGCGCCCCAATCGCGCCTTCAGCCCCGCGCAGTAATCCGTAACTGGCACGGCCGGCGTAGGCCAGACAGCGTCAAAGGCCTGCGCCATGTCGCCGTCTGCGCCTGGGCCCGCGCGCAGGCGAACCGCTTTGGTGTTCAGGTCTGCCGGCAGGTGCTGCGGCACGCCCAGTTGGCGGTCCACATGGCCGCTGCCGGCCAGCAACACCACCACCTTGCCGGGCAGCACGGCCTGCTGAAGGGTGTCGGCCAGGGAGATGTCCCTGGCGATCTGGATGCGCGTCATGGGGGTGACCTGGGGCTCGGGCAGCAAGTTGCAGTGCCCGGTGCGAATCAGCTGCTGCTGCGCCTTGAGGGCCGGACCCCGCAACTGGCCGTCGAGCTTGCTGTCGGCCATGCTGGCTTGCATGCGTTCGCGCGGCAGGTTGGCGCCCAGCACCGGAACGCCCGCGCGCACCGCCGTCATCACGGCTGGCCCATAGGCCTGCCAGGGCCAAGCTTTGTCGTTCCAGGCCAGCGCACGGCGGACCTGCGCTTCGCTGGCGCCGGGCTGGAGTGTGGCGGTGCTGACCCCCGCATCGGCCATTTCAAGGGCGACGGCGGCCAGCAGGCCGCGCGCCGCCAAAATAGCCATCACCTGCTGCTGGATTTGCTGGTGTTCCGCGGCGTCGTGCTGTTCGCCCAGCAGCAGCAGGTCGGTGGGCAGCAGCGCGTCCAGCCGGCCAGCCACGGCGCTGGCGGCGGCCGCATTGCCCGCAGGCTGCTCCAGGATGGGGGCCTGGGGGCGGCTGGCGCAGCCGGCCATCAGCGCCGCCGCAGCGGCGCACAGCAGCCAGGCCAAGGCGCGTGGTGCGGTGTGCGGGCGCATCGGTCTGTGAACCGACGTGCTCAGTGCAGCGAAACCGGCGTGTGGGCCAGGCCGCTATAGCCTTCCAGCGTGTCCTCGACTTCTTCCTGGGTCGGCGTGTTCTGGGCCCAGGCGCTCAGGCGCTGCTGGAACATTTCTGCCCACGAACCGTCCAGGTACACCTCTTTGTTGGAACGTTTGTCCACAATTTCAAAGCCGTGGCGAACCAGTTGGGGGACGCTGGAGGCGGGTGCGGATTCTTCAGGTGCGTTGGCGTGGATCTGCAGGACGGAAAACGTATCTGATTCGTAAAGCATTTGCATGGCGGGTGTCCTTTGTCATCAGATGGTAACGCCGGCGACAAGTTCAAGGGCCGGGCGAAAACCGTATTCGCGCGCGCCCATGCAAATCAGGGCGGGTTGATGGCGCGCAACTGCTGGTCGATGAAGTCGCCGCTGTGCTGGGTTACCTTGCTGCGCACGGGCAGGTAACCCAATGCGGGCGCGAACCAGATCTCCACCCTCTGGTCGTACTCGCGGCGCGGCTGGCGCGTGAGCTTGAGGGTGTGCAGGGTTCCCATGGGCAGCTCCAGCTTCTCCTCGGCCTCGACCAGGAAGGTCCAGGTGTCGGCATCGCGCGGCCCCACGGTATACAGCGAAATGCTGGCGCCGGGCGCAAAGCGTTCGGGCTGGCCCGCCAGCATGCCGCCCAGCTGCAAAAACACGCTGACCCGGTCTTGCGCACCCTTGACCCACGGCAGGGTAGGCGTGTTGGCGCTGAAGCTGATCTGGCCCTTGTCGGGCTCGAAATGCGCCGCCACCTCGCTTTTGGACTTGTCTGAAAAGCGGCTGGGCGCCAGGCCTTCAGGGCCGAGCTGGCCCTGGCTGGCCAGGCTGCGCGCGCCCAGGAACAGGGCGCTGACGGTCATGCGGGCGTCGTAGGCGCTGCCTGCGTTGTTCCAGGCCAGTTCCGCGTTGGCATGGTAGGTGAGCCCCTTGGCGCTGCCGGTCATTTTGTAGTCGAGTCGTGCGCTGGCGGGCAAGGCCATGGCGGTGACGGGGGTCTGGCTGGGGCCGGTGGGTGGCGCGCTTGCTGCGCTGGCCGCAGGCGCTTCGGCCGCTGTCTCGGGTTCGGGTAAGGCGGCTTCGGGGAGCGGCTCGGGCGCGCTGGCCTCTGCCGTGAGCACCGGCTCTGTGGGCGCTATAAATTCAATAGCTTCTTGTGATGATGGGCGCTGGATAGCGGTCTTTTTCTTCTTGATGGCAGGCGGTTTGGCAGCGGGTTTTGCGACGGTCTGAACGGTAGGGGCTGGCGCGGCAGGTTCCGGTGCGGGCGGCGCCTCGATGCGGCGCGTCACGAAAGCGGGTGCATGCGGCGTCTCGGGGGCCAGCGCCGGCCCGAAGCGCAGGGGCGCGGTCTGAAGCACCAGTGCGTGCAGGGCCAGCACGGCCACCGCCAGCAGGCCCAGCAGCCCCCAGGGCGGAGCGGCGCGCGGCGTTTGCGGTGCGGCTGGGGACGCGGAGGGTGCTTTCATGGCCTCGAATTAGAATTTGGTGCTGCAGGGGACTGAACCGCCTCAACCGGTGGTAGCCCCCCTGCAACGGGTAAAAAATCGGAAAACGACTGTTCAGCCACGCAATCAGGAACTTGATGAAACTTGCCACTTATAAAGACGCTTCGCGCGACGGCCAGCTCGTGGTGGTCTCGCGCGACCTCTCGGTGGCTCATTATGCGACCGGCATTGCCGGCAAGCTGCAGCAGGTACTGGACGACTGGAACTTCATGTCGCCCCAGCTGCAGGACCTGTACGACACGCTCAACAACGGCAAGGCGCGCCATGCTTTTCCGTTTGAGCCGGCGCGCTGCATGGCGCCGCTGCCGCGCGCCTACCAGTGGGCCGACGGCTCGGCCTTCATCAACCATGTGGAGCTGGTGCGCAAGGCGCGCAACGCCGAAGTGCCCGCGAGCTTCTATGGCGACCCGCTGATGTACCAGGGCGGCAGCGACGACTTTCTGGGCCCGTGCGACGACGTCCATGTGGCCAGCGAAGCCTTTGGCATCGACTTTGAGGCCGAAGTGGCCGTGATCACCGGCGACGTGCCCATGGGCGCCAGCCCGGCGCAGGCGCTCGAAGGCATACGCCTGCTGATGCTGGCCAACGACTGGTCGCTGCGCAACCTGATTCCCGACGAGCTGGCCAAGGGCTTCGGCTTTTTGCAGAGCAAGCCGGCCACGGCGTTCAGCCCGGTCGCGGTTACGCTCGACGAAGTTGGCGACGCCTGGGACGCGGGCCGCCTGCACCTGACGCTGCAAAGCACCTGGAACGGCCGCAGGGTCGGCCTGTGCGAGGCCGGGCCCGAGATGACCTTTCATTTTGGCCAGCTGATTGCCCACCTCTGCAAGACCCGCAACGTGCGCGCCGGCAGCGTGGTGGGTTCGGGCACCGTGAGCAACAAGGACTGGCGCCACGGCTACAGCTGCATTGCCGAAAAGCGCGCGATGGAAGCCATTGAACATGGCAAGCCCAAGACCGCGTTCATGAAGTACGGTGACACCATACGCATCGAGGCCAGGGGACAGGACGGGCAGTCGGTGTTTGGCGCGATCGACCAGAAGGTGGTCGAAGCCGACTGAAAAATCAGGAAGACCTGGCGAGCTGTAGCACGAACAGCCGTATGCCGCGCAGCAGCATTTCCACTGAAATCGCCACCAGGATCAGGCCCATCAGCCGCTCAAAGGCCATCATCACGCGGTCGCCCGCCAGCCGCTGGATCCGGTCGGACAGCACCAGCACGACCGCGCAGACCGCCATGGTCACGCACAGCGCGGCGACCCACTCCATCCGCCGGGCGGGCGCTTGCGAGACCAGCAGCATGACCGTGGCCAGCGCCGACGGGCCCGCCAGCGCCGGAATGGCCAGCGGCACGATCAGCGGCTCGCCCTGCAGGGCTGCCGCCTCGGGCTGCGTCGACGGAAAAATCATGCGCAGCGCGATCAGGAACAGGATCACGGCCCCGGCGATCTGCAGCGACAGCTCGCTCAGGTTCATCAGCCGCAAAAAGCCGTCGCCCACAAACATGAAGCTCAGCAGCAGCAAAAAGGCGATCAGCACCTCGCGCAGGATGACCCACATGCGCCGCTCGGGCGCCACATGGCGCAGGGCGTTGACAAAGATCGGGATGTTGCCGAACGGGTCCGTGATCAGCAGCAGCAAAATCGTGGCCGAAACAAAGGTGTATTCCATGGCGTCAAACGCTCGCTAAAAAAGTGGTGCCTGGCGGCTTCAGGCGGCGTAGAGCGTGTCCAGTGACCGGAATCCCTTGATCTCCAGCGGGTTGCCAAACGGGTCGTAAAAAAACATGGTCCACTGCTCGCCGGGCGCGCCTTCAAAGCGCACCTGCGGGGCCAGTACAAACGCGGTGCCGGCCGCCTGCAGGCGCTCGGCCATGGCTTGCCAGTCTGGCAGGCCCAGCACCAGCCCGAAGTGCGGCATGGGCACCAGGTGCTCGCCCACATGGCCGGTCAGCGCCGTCTTGAGCGGCTCGCCCAAATGCAGCGACAGCTGGTGACCGGCAAAATCGAAATCGACCCAGGTGGCGGTGGAACGGCCCTCTGTGCAGCCCAGCACGTCCCCGTAAAAGAGGCGGGCCAGGTCCAGGTTGGTGACATTGAATGCAAGGTGAAACAGGCTTTTCATGGCGCAAGCTTAGCAGCACAAGGCGGGTCCTGGATGTGCTACTGAATAAATAGCAAACTTTTATCGTTGTACATTGGCTGAGGCTGTTTTTGACGTTAAAGTGACGGCTAGGACAGCCTAGGCCGCAGCGGATAAAAACCGGTTGACGCGCTGCGCTGGCGCTGCACAATGAAGAGGCATGCCAACGGCCCGGATTTTGAGCCCGCAAGTCTCCAGCCCCGCTGCCCGTAGCCATCACGCCACAACACAAACCGCCAGGAGACACCCATGAGCAACCCAGAGATTCCTTCCTTTTCCGATTTCGGCAAGCTGGTGCCCGGTTTTGATTTTCTGCAGAACCTGAGCAAGCAAGCCGCCGCCAGCAGCACGTCCAGCCCCGCGTCGGTGCCCAATCTGGGCGGCTGGGTCGCGCCCACGCTCAATGTGGAAGACCTGGACAAGCGCATCCAGGAGCTCAAGGCGGTCCAGTTCTGGCTGGACCAGAACGCCGCGGCGCTCAAGGCCACCATCCAGGCGCTGGAGCTGCAAAAAATGACGCTGGCCACCCTCAAGGGCATGAACTTCAGCATGGCCGAGGTGGCCGACGCCTTCAAGCTCAAGACGCCCGACAGCGCCGCCGACAAGCCCAAGACCTTTGCCGGTTTCGAGATTCCCCCATCGGCCTTCCAGGCCGCCAAATCCAGCCCTGCCCCCGAGGCCGAGCCTGCCCCGGCCCCAGCCAAGCCCGAGGCGGCACCTGCGGCCACGGCTGGCGTGGTCGACCCGATGCAGTGGTGGGGCGCGCTGACCCAGCAGTTCCAGACCATTGCCGCCGACGCCATGAAGGAAGCCGCCAAAAAATCCGCACTCGACACCGAGGCCGTGAAAAAAGCCACCGACATGGCCGCGGGGCTGGCCAAGGGCGTGGCTGAAAGCGCCAGCAAAACGGTGGGCGGCGGGGCGCGCGCTGCCATGGATACCGCGCTGCGCAGCAGCCAGGCCTGGCCGACGCCGGTAGCGGCCAAAACCGCCGCGCGGGCCAGCCCCAAGGCGGCCGTCAAAACCGCAGCCAAGGCACCCGCCCGCAAGGCTGCTGCGCGCAAAATGCCCCCCAAATCGACCCGCAAGTCAGGCGATTGACCGGCTGCGCCATCAGCCCGTCCCTTAACCGCCCCGTCAACCGCCCAGCCAGACGCCATGAAACTCTTTCCCTACGGCCACGCCACCCATCCGCAATGGCAGATGGCCGCTGGCCTGGTGCTGGCGCAGTTGCGGGCCTACATGGCGACGCCCGGCTATGCCGATTCGCCCACGTTGGCGCTGCTCTACATCACCGACCACTATGCGGCCGATGCGCAGGAAATCCTTGACCACCTGAGCGCCGAGTTGCCCTTTGTCACCGACTGGAGCGGCACGGTGGGGGTGGGCATTGCCGCCAACAACGTGGAATATTTCGACGAGCCCGCCATGGCGGTCATGCTGTGCGAGTTCCCGCACGACCAGTACCGCGTGTTTTCGGGCGTGTCGCCGCTGCCGCCGGCCAGCAGTGGCCTGTTCAAGGCGCATACCGCGCTGGTGCACGCCGACGCGGCCACGCCCGATGTGGCCGAGCTGATTGAAGAGATGGCCCAGCGCACCGAAAGCGGCTACGTGTTTGGCGGACTGGCTTCCAGCCGGGGCGTGGCGGTGCAGTTCGCGCTCAGCGGGCATGGCAATGTCAAGGGCCAGGGCGCGGCCGGCGGCGTGTTCAGCGGCGGACTGAGCGGTGTGGCCTTTGCGCGCGACCCGTCGGGCAGCATGGCGCTGATGTCGCGTGTCACGCAGGGCTGCCTGCCGGTCTCCAAAGAGCATGAAATCACCGCCTGCGACGCCAACATGGTGACCGGACTCGACGGCCAGCCCGCGCTCGATGTGATGCTGGCCGACCTGGGCGTGTCGCTGGAGCAGCCGCGCGAGGCGCTGACCAAGGTGCGCATGACGCTGGTGGGCTTGAGCCCCTTGCAGGACACCCTGAGCGATGCGCGCGTCAAGCGCACCGGGCAGTTTGGCGGCGACGTGCTGGTGCGCCACCTGATCGGACTCGACCCGGCGCGCCGGGGCGTTGCAATTGCCGACGTGCCCGCGCTGGGCATGAAGCTGGCGTTTTGCGAACGCAACGCCGAAGCCGCGCGGGCCGACCTGGTCCGCATCTGCGCCGAAATTCGCGAGGAACTGGAGCCCGAAGAGGTCTCGCGGGAAGTTGCCAGCGCGCTGAACGCGCCAGACGCCGAATCCGCGCCGCATGCGGCCAGGCGCATTGCCGGCGCCATTTACGTCAGTTGCTCGGGCCGGGGCGGGCCGCACTTTGGCGCGCCCAGCGCCGAACTGCAAATTGTGCGGCGCGCCCTGGGCGACGTGCCGCTGGTGGGCTTTTTTGCGGGCGGTGAAATTGCCCGCAACCACCTGTATGGCTATACCGGGGTGCTGACCGTGTTCACGGCGGCGGATTGAACGGGCGCGCCTTTCACTGACATCCCGCTTGAGGTCGGGCCCGTTTCCGCTGGCGGCCTACCCGCAGTAGACGTTTTTTCCTACAGGCCGTTTTCAGGGCGCTCTTACATTGAGACCTTCACTTACAAAGGTTTCCCCATGATCAAAGCACAGCTACGCAACCAGGTTGCAGCCCTCTTTCTGATGCTGCCCATTGCCGCCGCCCTGTCCGTCCTGCCCACGGTCGCGATCGCGCAGCCCGCTGAAGCCGAGTTGAGGTCGCTGGAGGTGAGCTCCGACGGCGGGCTGAGCGCGGGTACCGAACTGCAGTTCACGGTGGAAGGCGCCCCGCGCGCCATCGTGCGGGTGCGCATAGACGGCGTCAAACGCAACATTGTGCTCAGGGAAACCTCGCGCGGTGTCTACACCGGCGCCTACACCGTCACGCGGCAAGACCGCATCAGCGAAGACAGCCCCATACGCGCCACGCTGCGGCTGCGCAATCGCACTGTCATGGCCAACTACAGCTTTCCGGCCGGAATTTCCCGCCCGCCGGTTGCCGCTGCGCCGCCTTCCGCGCTGAAAATCGACCGTTTCTTCATGGCCCCCATCGACAAGATCGAGCCGGGCTCCGAGCTGCGCTTCACCTTGAACGGCATGCCCGGCGGCGTGGCCGAGTTTGATATTCCAGGCATTGCCGACAACGTGAGAATGCGGGAGACGCATCCGGGCGTCTACGAAGGCGCCTACACCCTCAGGCGGCAGGACAAGCTTACGCCTTCGCGTCCGATTGTGGCCACGCTGCGGGTCGGTGACCGGTCCGTCACCTCGGCCATGACCGCAGCCACCCCCCCGACGGCCGATGCCAAGCCGCCCGTGATCCGCAACATGGCGCCGCGCGACGGCGAGGCGGTCATTGACGGCCGCGCCGTTGCGGTGTCGGGCACGTTTGACGATGCCGGCGGCGTGGGCGTTGACCCGGCCACGGTGCGCATCATGCTGGGCGGGCGCAACATCACGTCCGACAGCCAGATCACCCCGCAGTTCTTCACCTACCGCGCTGACCTGCCGCTGGGCCGCTACGCGGTGGAGGTTACGGCCAGGGACCGGGCCGGCAACGCCGTGCGCCAGGCCTGGAGTTTTGACGTGGTCTCGCCGGTGAGCGCCGCACCCGTCGCCGTGCCGCTGCAAATCACCAGCCACGGCAACAACGCGGTGATTGAGGGCGGCTCGACGACGGTGCGCGGCCGTACCTCGCCCGGTGCGCTGGTGGACGTCAAGGTGGTCGGTATCCCGCCGCTGGTGGGCCTGTTCGGCATGAGCCAGAATGTGCTGCAGCAGCGGGTGCAAGCCGACGCCAGCGGCAATTTCTCCTTCACCTTTGCGCCGCAGCTGCCCTTGCCGGGAACCCGCTATGAAATCACCATGGAGTCGAACAAGGGCAACATGAAGGCAGAGTCGACGCTGGTGCTGTTCCAGAAGCAGGGCTAAGCACCCCGAACGACCGACGGGCCAGCGACCGGGCCAGAGCAGGGGGCTTCATCGCCTTCGGGTCTGGCCCGGTTTGCTTTTGCGCTATTAAAACAATAGCTTCTTGCGCCGATTCATAGTGGGTTTCAGTCCTGTTTTGCTATGATCCTTGGGTGTGCCGAGGCACCCGGCCACGAGGCTTCCTGTTTGTCAGGCAACAAGAATCGGAGTCCCCCCATGAGCAAGACCCTGCGACTTACCGAAAAATGGATGCAGCGCGGCCTGTGGCTGGTGGCCCTGGTGTTTGCCAGCTTCCTGATCGGCCTGGGCGGCACCGTGGTGGGCGATTTGCCCAAGGTTGAAAAGCAGCTGTCGCTGGACGATTTCATGGACAGGGCCGCCAGCACGGCCCTGCGCCAGGCGATCACAACGACCGAGCGGGCCGAGCAGGAGGCGCGCGCCGCGCTGGAGCAGGCGCAGCTTAAACGCCAGGCGGCCCAGGCCGATACGGCGGCGGCGTGGGAAACCTTTAACAACTGGCTGTCCATGCGCCGCGCCACCCAGCTGTCAGACCAGGACCCGGAGCTGGTGGCGCGCAGCCGGGCGCTGGACGTCCTGAAAGACAAGGAGCGCGCTGCCGGTGCGCTGGTGCAAGCGCAGCAACAGGCGGCCCTTGATGCCCGGCAGGCTGGCGCGCGTGAACGCCGCAAGCTGGCCGAACTGGAGCAGGCCGCTCAGCAGCAGCTCCGCGTGCAAGTGCGCCGGGTCGAGTTGCGGGTGTTTTTGTACCGGCTGGCGCTGACCTTGCCCCTGCTGGTGGCCGCCGGCTGGCTGTTCATGAAAAAGCGCAAGAGCACCTACTGGCCTTTTGTCTGGGGCTTCATTTTTTTTGCCGGTTTCGCCTTCTTCGTCGAACTGGTGCCCTATCTGCCGAGTTACGGTGGCTACGTGCGCTATGTCGTGGGCATTGTGATCACTGTGCTGGTCGGGCGCCAGGCCATCATTTCGCTGAACCGCTACCTGGAAAAGCAAAAGCTGGCCGAGCAACTGCCCGACGCGCAACGTCGCGACGAACTGAGCTACGACACGGCGCTGGCGCGCCTGTCCAAGGGCGTTTGCCCGGGCTGCGAACGCCCGGTGGACCTGAAAAACCCGCTGATTGATTTTTGCCCGCATTGCGGCATAGGCCTGTTTGACCACTGCCTGGCCTGCAACGCCCGCAAGAGCGCATTTTCCAAGTTTTGCCACGCCTGCGGTGCATCGGGCCAACCTGGAAGACCGGGCAAGGGCCTGCCTGCGGCTTGAATCAGATGGGACGGCCGAAAAACGGATAGCTGGGGTCGTTGTAGCCCGCGCTGGATGCATGGCCGGGCACCACCAGCCCATTGATGAAGGCCTCGTCGTCCTGGTCGAGCACCAGGTCACGCGCGCCGTAAACGGCTTCGAGGTGCGCCAGCGTGCGCGGCCCCACGATGACCGCGCTGACCAGTGGATTGGCCAGCACCCAGGCGGCCGCGAATTGCCCTGGTGCCACGCCCCTGGCGTCGCATCGCGCCTTGAGTTGCCGGGCAATCACCAGCGACTCCTCCCGAAATTCGGTTTCCAGAATGCGCTTGTCGCCGCTGCCGGCGCGTGTTCCTTCGGCCGGCGGCTGACCCGGCGGGTATTTGCCTGTCAGGACGCCGCGCGCCAGCGGGCTGTAAGGCACCACGCCCAGTCCGTAGTGGCCGCAGGCGGGCAGGATTTCCACTTCCGGCCCCCGGTTGAGCAGGTTGTAATAGGGCTGGCAGACCGCGGGTGGCGGTACGCCCAATTTTTCGCACAGGCGATAGACCTCGGCGATGCGCCAGCCGCGAAAGTTGGACAGGCCGAAGCTGCGGATTTTTCCCGCGCGTATCAGGTCGCCCAGGGCGCGCACGGCTTCTTCCAGGTTTTCCTCGGGGTAGTCGCGGTGCAGGTAAAGAATGTCGAGGTAGTCGGTTTGCAGCCGGGCCAG
>NZ_JADMJK010000156.1 GCF_018780625.1 Polaromonas sp.
CCAGCGCAGGCGCAGCAAGGGCTGGCGCCTGTTTTTACTTGAGCCAGCCGCGTTTTCGGAAGTACCACATCGGCACCAGCGCGCTGGCCACCATCAGCGTCAGCGCATAGGGGTAGCCCAGCGACCAGTCCAGCTCCGGCATGTACTTGAAGTTCATGCCATACAGGCTGGCAATCAGCGTCGGTGGCAGCAGCGCCACGCTGGCCACCGAGAAGATTTTGATGATCTTGTTCTGGTTGATGTTGATGAAACCGACCGTGGCGTCCATCAAGAAGTTGATCTTGTCGAACAGGAAGGCGGTGTGCGAGTCGAGCGAGTCGATGTCGCGCAGAATCTGGCGCGCCTCTTCAAACTGCTCGTTGTTGAGCATTTTGCTGCGCATCATGAAGCTCACGGCGCGCCGCGTGTCCATCGCATTGCGCCGGATGCGTCCGTTCATGTCTTCGTGGCGGGCAATCGCACCCAGCACTTCGCTTGCCATGGCATCGGTCACGTCACCTGAGAGCACCTTGCTGCTGACTTTTTCCAGGTCGTCGTAAATATCTTCCAGCGTGTCGGCGGAGTATTCGGCGTCGGCGTCAAACAGCTTGAGCAGCACTTCCTTGGCGTCTTCGATCAGGCCGGGGGCGCGGCGGGCGCGCATGCGCAGCAGGCGAAACACGGGCACGTCTTCGTCGTGGATCGAGAACAGCACGCCTTTGCTGCGCAGTTCCGAGTTTTCCTGGTTCAGGATGAACGCGACGCGCACCGTGTGCGGCTCGTCATGGTCGGCCACCAAAAAGTCGCTGCGGATGTGCAGCTCGCCGTTGTCTTCCTTGTAAAAGCGGGCGGACTCTTCAATGTCCTCGTCCATCGCGTCTTCGGGGATGGACAGGCCGTAGTACTGCTTGATCCAGCGTTTTTCTTCGAGGGTGGGGGATTCGAGATCGACCCAGATCGGCTGGAAGTTGGACAGCTCTTCCAGCGATTCGATTTCTTCCTGGAACAGGCGCCCATTGGCGAGCGAAAAAATATTGAGCATGGCTCACTCCCGTGAATTTTTTAAGTGCATCTGGCAGAGGGTGCGGTGTGTCGCTTTCAACCCCGATGCAGTTAAGGGAGTTGAAAGCTACCGACTAGGGCAGGTTTCCAAGGAGTTTTCTCCGGGAGTCAGAAAGGCGAAATTATCGCATTGCCGCGCTGCCAAAATGCACCGATGGGCACGGGGGCTGGCCGTTTTTACCAGCCCGGCAGTTTGCGCAGCACAAACGGGGTGTTGTGCGCGCTGGCGGCCTGACCCCAGCGGCCCCGGATCTCCTGGCCGCACGAGCTGGCGACGACGCTGCCGAGCCAGGTGGCGCTGATGTGTTCGCCGTCGATCGATTCTTCCAGCGTGAACTCACCCGCGTCTACATCCCCGGCCAGCTGGGCGCTGACACTGGCGCGGGTGACGCGCCCGCTGACGCTGCCCGCCAGCTCGGAGTGCTTTTCCAGCAGCAGCGTGGCGCCCTCGGGCTGGCCGTCCAGCTCGGCGCGCCAGCTGCCGTAGAGGTGCTGCGGGCTGATTTCCGCCACAGCGGGGCAGGCGGGCTGGGTTTCAGTGCTGTTTTGGCCGCTGGCCCCCGTGTTGATTGCGCAGGCAGCTATCAAAACAATAGCGGGCAGGGTTTTCATGAGTGCTTGCGCGCCAGCGCGGCGTCCTCGGCTTTTTTGGCAAATTCGGCGCGCAGGGCCTTGAGCTTCTCGCGCGGGTCTTCTTTGACCGTGGCTTGATTCAGCCCCATTTCAGCGATGAAGCGGCTGGGGCTGGCCGCCACCATCTCGCGGCCTTTTTTGCGTTTGCGCGTCCAGCTCACCGCCAGGCTGCGCTGGGCGCGGGTGATGCCCACGTACATCAGGCGGCGTTCTTCCTGAATGTGGCTGGCGGTGGCTTCGTTGGCCGCCTCGTGCGCGCGCTCGGAGCCGCCGAGCGAGCCGACCCCGGTTTCGCCACTTTCCTTGAGTTTGAACGGCAGCATGCCCTCGGTCACGCCGACCAGCATCACATGCGGCCACTCCA
>NZ_JADMJK010000145.1 GCF_018780625.1 Polaromonas sp.
GCCGCCTCGAACACCATGCGCCGGGCGCGCACCGCCACGGCCTGGCCCAGCGGCGTGAGCTCATTGCGCTTTCCCGTGCGGTCGATCAGGCGCGCGCCCAGGTCATCTTCCAGGGTCTGGATGCTGCGGCTCAGGGCCGACTGGGTGAGGTGCTGCTGCTCGGCGGCGCGGCTGAAAGAGCCAGTGTCGGCCACGGCCAGCAGGTGTTCCAGGTGTCGGAGGTTCATGATGGATGATCGCCACGCAGTGAATGAGTTAAATGAATAGTAATCAGAAAAATAATGCATTGGACACATTTATTCGGACTCCCTAGCATCCATGACGCGCATCACTACATACCTATTCCAAGGAGACATCCCATGAACGCATTCAAGACATTCAGCGCCCTGCTGGCCGGCCTGCTGCTGGCCACCGGCGTCGCCCTCGCCCAGACCTACCCGACCAAACCGGTCAACCTGATGGTGCCCTACCCGGCGGGCGGCCCATCCGATTCGATCGCGCGCATCTTCACCGTGCCGCTGGGCAAGGAGCTGGGCCAGTCGGTCATCGTGGAAAACCTGGGCGGCGTCAGCGGCGCGCTGGCTGCGCAGAAAGTGCTGGCGGCGCCCGCCGACGGCTATTACCTGTTCCAGGGTTCGCCCAACGAGGTGATCCTGTCGGCGCTGGCCAATGCGGCTGTCAAATTCAAGGCAGAGGACTTCCGTCTCGTCCACCCGGTGGCCGAAGCGGTGATGGTGTTCGTCGTGCGCAAGGACTTGCCGGTCAGCAATGTCGACGAACTGATCGCGCTGGCGCGCAAGTCGCGCGACAAGCCGCTGACCTACGGCAGCGTGGGCATCGGCTCGCTGTACCACCTGATCCTCGAAAACGTGCAGCAAGTCACCGGCGTCACCCTGACGCACGCGCCCTACAAGGGCAATGCGCCCTTGCTGCAGGACATCGGCGGCGGGCAGGTCGACTTCGCCGTGCTGGTGTACAGCGCCGGCATGGGCGCGCTGGCCGAGCAGGGCCGGCTCAAGGTGATCGGCCAGCTCGGCGCGCAGCGGTCCGAGTTGCTGAAGAACGTTCCGACCGCCAGCGAAGGCAAGGAGCTGAAGAATTTCTCGTACAAGATCTGGAGCGGCCTGATGGTGCCCAGGAACACGCCTGAACCCGTGGTGCAGCGGCTGCACAAGGCCATCGGCGCATCGCTGCAGGACCCTTCGGTGCGCTCGCAACTGGCCGCGCAAACGCAGCTGGCATCCCCGCCGATGTCGCTGGCCGAGTCAAGCAAGTTCTTCGAGGCCGAGACCACGCGCTATCGCGCCATCGCCAAGTCGATCAACCTGCAGCCGCAGTGAACCGCATTGAGACTTGCCCATGCACACGCTTCTTGAAGAACTTCACGCGCAAGCCGATGCGTTCATCAGCCTGCGGCACGACATCCACCGCCATCCAGAACTGGCGTTCGACGAGCACCGCACCTCGGCCCTGGTGGCCGAGAAACTGCAAGGCTGGGGCTACGCGGTCGAGCGCGGCCTGGGCGGCACCGGCGTGGTGGGGCGGCTGGTGCGCGGCAGCGGCCAGCGCCAGCTCGGGTTGCGTGCCGACATGGACGCCTTGCCGATTCACGAGGCCACCGGCCTGCCGCACGCCAGTTGCCACGAGGGCGTGATGCACGCCTGCGGCCATGACGGCCACACGGCCATGCTGCTGGCCGCCGCCCAGCACCTCGCACAGCAGGGGGACTTCTCCGGCACGCTGAACCTGATCTTCCAGCCGGCCGAAGAAGGCGGCGGCGGCGCTCTGCGCATGATGGACGACGGCCTGTTTGAAAAATACCCCTGCGACGCGATCTTCGCCATGCACAACATGCCCGGCGTGCCGCAGGGCCGGCTGGTGCTGCGCGAAGGCGCGGCCATGGCGTCTTCGGACTACGCAACCGTCACGCTGACCGGCGTGGGTGGCCATGGCGCCATGCCGCACCGCGCGGTTGACCCCGTCGTGGCGGCCGCCAGCATCGTGATGGCGCTGCAGACCATCGTCTCGC
>NZ_JADMJK010000053.1 GCF_018780625.1 Polaromonas sp.
GGGATCAGGGCGAGCGATTGTCTGAGCGCAACGCAGTGAAGCGAGTTCGAGCTCGCCCCCCGCTTTGCCGGGGCAGCACAGGTTGCCCGAAGCGCAGCGTAGGGACCCAGGCTGCGGGTCGCCTTTCTTTTCGTCAGGTTTCTTTGGCGAAGCAAAGAAAAGTGACTCGCCCGCCGGGCGACTCCCGGCCAGCCCAACCCCGCAACGCCAACCCGCTATCAAAAAATTAACCAGCCCACATCAGAGAAGCAGGAAAATCACGACTTCTGCGTGCGGTAGTTCCACCACGGCAACGCCCCCCGCAGCGACAGGATCTTTCCGCTCTGCGCCAGTTTGACGCTGTAACCTGGCATGCTGCCCAGCGTGGTCTGCCAGTCGCGGCTTTGCAGCTCTTTCAGTAAAGCCTGGACCTGCGGCGTTGGCAGTTCGGACTTCAGGCACACCAGGTGGTAGCGCTCTTGCACCAGCGGCACAAAGCCCAGGCCTTTTTCATGCGCCGCCGTTTCAATGCCCAGGCCCGCATCGGCTGCGTTGCTGGCCACCGCCTGGGCGACGGCCGTGTGCGACGGCTCCTGGCTGTCGTAGCCCGCAATCGCGGCCGGCAGCAAGCCCGCCTTGGCCAGCAGCTCGTCCAGCAGCACTCGCGTGCCCGCGCCTTCCGCGCGGTTCACATAGCGCACGCCGGGCCGCGCCAGGTCGGCCAGGCTGGCCAGGCCCAGCGGGTTGTTTTTGGCCACGATCAGGCCCTGGGTGCGGTGGGCAAAGCCGATCAGTTTGTGCAGGCCGGGTTTGAGCAGGCTGCGGTAGGTGCGCGCCGCCACTGACTGGCTGGCGGGCTGGTCCAGCGTGTGAAACCCGGCCAGCGTGCAGCGCCCGGCGTTCAGCGCCGCAATGGCGTCGACGCTGCCCATGAAGCGGATGTCCAGGTGCAGGCCGTGCGCGCCGGCGTGTTCGCGCAGCGCTGTCAACGCGGCGTCGTGGCTGGCGTAAAGCGTCAGCACATGGGTGTTTTCATCGAACGCGCTGGAAAACGCGCGCTCAAGGTCGCCGCGCAGGGCCTCGATTTGCGGCGCCAGCCGGGCCTGGGCCTGACGTTCGGCCCACAGCAGTTTTTCGCCAAACTCCGTCAGGCGCGCGCGCTGGCCCTTGTCCCAGACGATCAGCGGCCGCTCCAGCGTCTGCTCCCAGTCCTTGAGTGCGCCCCAGACATGGCGGTAAGACAGGTCCAGCGCCTTGGCGGCCTTGCCGATCGAACCCTGCTCGCGCACGGCGTGCAGCAAGTCCATCAGCGGGTTGCGGATCAGCGCGTCTTTGCCGCGCTCGGGCGTCAGCAGGTAGGAGAGTTGGACTTTGTGCATGGGGAAAGGGAGTACGTTGATTATGCGTGCAGGGCCCGCGCTGGCCTGGTGCCGCGCAAGTGTCTCAAGTCCTTGATTTTCCTATGCAAATCACTTCATAACGGTCTCTACCGATGCGCCCGCAGGGCCGGCGGCACTAGGATAAAGTCTCGCAAAACCTGCTGCATGACTACCTTTTGAACACCTTCTCCGACAGCGCCGTCACGGCCTTTTCACTCATCACCTCGCTCGACCCGCTGCTCGCCAGCATCGTGCTGCGGTCGCTGGCCGTGAGCGCGGTCGCCTGCGCCATCGCCTGCAGCGCCGGCCTGCTGCTGGGCGCCTGGCTGGGCGTGGCGCGCTTCAAGGGCAGGGGCGTGGTGCTGGCCTTGCTCAATACGGCGCTGGCCTTGCCTTCGGTGGTGGTGGGGCTGGTGGTGTATTTGCTGCTGTCACGCAGCGGTCCGCTGGGGTTTCTGGGCTGGCTGTTTTCGTTCAAGGCCATGGTGCTGGCCCAAAGCGTGCTGGTGCTGCCGGTGGTGATGGCGCTGGTGCGCCAGACCATTGAAGACGCCGACCGCAGCCATGGCGAGCAGTTTCAGTCGCTGGGCGCGCGCCGCTTCATGCGCAGTTTGATTTTGCTGTGGGACGAGCGTTATGCCTTGCTGACGGTGCTGATCGCCGCCTTTGGCCGCGCCATTTCCGAGGTGGGCGCGGTGATGGTGGTCGGCGGCAACATCGAGGGCTTCACGCGCGTGATGACGACCGCGATTGCGCTGGAAACCAGCAAGGGCGACTTGCCGCTGGCGCTGGCGCTCGGCATCTTGCTGCTGGGCGTGGTGCTGTTGCTGAATCTGCTGATTGCGCTGGTGCGGCGCTGGCGCGAGCGACTCGACGACCCGCTGCAGCAGGCCGGCATGGCGCTGGTGCCCGGCCGCGCCGCACAGGGTGCGCAGCCATGACGCCGATTTTCAAGCTGCAGTCTGTCACTGTGCAGTTTGGCCGGCTCCAGGCGTTGGCGGCCTGCACCTTTCAGGTCCGCCCCGGTGAACGGCTGGCGCTGGTGGGTGCCAACGGCAGTGGAAAAAGCACGCTGCTGCGCACGCTGCAGGGCTTTGTGCAGCCGGTGGCCGGTCACATCGAGCGGGATGCGAATATGCGCACGGCGATGCTGTTTCAGCGCCCCTACCTGCTGCGCGCCAGCGTGCAAAACAACGTGGCGCTGGGCCTGTGGCTGAACGGCACGCCCTGGCAGCAAGCCCGGGCGCAGGCGCTGCAGGCGCTGGAACGCGTCGGGCTGGCCGACCTGGCCGGGCGCAACGCCAAGGCGCTGTCAGGCGGGCAGCAGCAGCGCGTGGCGCTGGCGCGGGCCTGGGCGCTCAAGCCCCAGGTCTTGCTGCTCGACGAGCCCACGTCCAGCCTGGACCCGACCGCCAAGCGCGAGGTGGAGCGCCTGATGGCCGAATTTTCCGAGGCCGGCATGACGCTGATTTTCAGCAGCCACAACCTCGGCCAGGTCAAGCGCCTGGCCAGCCGCGTGATGTACCTGGAGCATGGCCACCTGTTGGCCGACTTGCCCACCAATGCTTTTTTTAATGGGCCTTTGCCCCTGGCCGCTGAAAATTTTTTAAAGGGAGAACTCGCATGAACGGTTTAAATAAAATGGCCTTGAACTTCAAGTCTTTCAGGGCTTTGGCCGCGGTTTTCATTGCGCTATCAGCTACTGTTTCAATAGCACAAACGCCCAGCGTCGTGATGGCGTCCACCACGTCCACCGAGCAGTCGGGGTTGTTTGGCTACTTACTGCCCGAATTCAAGAAGGCGTCAGGCATTGACGTCAAGGTCGTGGCGGTCGGCACCGGCCAGGCCATCGACATGGGCCGCCGGGGCGACGCCGACCTGCTGTTTGTGCACGACCAGGTCGCCGAGGAAAAAGTGGTGGCCGAGGGCTTTGCCATCAAGCGTTTTCCTGTCATGTACAACGACTTCGTGCTGATTGGCCCGGCGGCCGACCCGGCCAGGGTCAAGGGTAAGGACATTGCCGAGGCGCTTCAAAAGGTCAAGGCCTTTGACGCCGGCTTCATCTCGCGCGGCGACAAGAGCGGCACCCATGCGGCCGAGCTGCGCTACTGGAAAACAGCGGGCGTGGCCACCCCGGCGTTTGCCGGGTACAAGGCCTGCGGCTGCGGCATGGGCCCGGCGCTCAACATGGCGGCCAGCACCGGCGCCTACGTGCTGACCGACCGCGGCACCTGGCTGAACTTCAAGAACCGCGCCGACCTGGCGGTGCTGGTCGAAGGCGACACCCGCCTGTTCAACCAGTACGGCGTGATGGTGGTCAACCCGGCCAAACACCCGAAAACCAAGGTCGCTGAGGCGCAAAAATTCGTCGACTGGATCATCTCGCCAGCCGGGCAGGGCGTGATTGCCGGCTACAAAATCAACGGCGAGCCGCTGTTTTTCCCGAACGCCGCGAAATAGGCCTGTCCGTGGCGTGGTTCCAAAATCATCTCGTTTTCAATGGTAAATTGATCTGATTTGCACTCAACCGCTCAGGAACCCCATGAAAACCGCCCACGACCTCGTTGCCGCCGCCAAAACCCGCGTGCAGGAAATTACCATCGCCGATGCCGAACAGGCCATCCGCGATGCCGACCTGCTGCTTGATGTGCGCGAGGCCGACGAATTCGCCGCCGGCCACCTGAGCGGCGCGGTGCACATCTCGCGCGGCATGCTGGAGTTCAAGTTCAGCGGCAACCCGGCGCTGCAGCCGCGCGACCTCAAGATCGTGCTGTACTGCAAGACCAGCGGCCGCGCCGCCCTGAGCGCCGTCGCCCTGCACGACATGGGCTACCTGAACGTGCAGTCCCTGGCGGGCGGCTTTGACGCCTGGGCGGCCGCCGGCAAGCCCGTGGTCACGCCGCAGCAGCCATCGTTCGACTGAACTTTTTTACAGCAATGCCCGGCCTTCGCCGGCTTCTTCCACGGTCTGGCCGTCGCGGATGTGGTAGATCCGCTTGAAGGTGGGAATGATCTTTTCGTCGTGCGTCACCACGATGATGGCGGTTTGCGCCTGCCGGGCCATCTGGTTCAGGATGCGCATGACGGCCAGGGCGCGTTCGCTGTCGAGCGGCGCGGTGGGCTCGTCGGCCAGGATCACCGGCGGGCGGTTCGCCAGCGCGCGCGCAATCGACACGCGCTGCTGCTCGCCGCCCGACAGCTGCGAGGGCTCGGCCTTGGCGCGGTGCGCCACGTCCAGTGCGGTCAGCAGTTCCAGCGCGCGGCGCCTGGCCTCGGCGTTGGGCACGCCGGCCAGCATGGGCAGCAGGGCAACGTTGTCGGTCACGTCCAGAAACGGAATCAGATACGGCGCCTGAAACACAAAGCCGATGCGGTCGCGCCGCAGCGCGCGCAAGTCGGAGCTGGTCCAGCCGTTGTCGTAGATCAACTCATTGCCCAGCGTCATGCGGCCAGAGGTGGGCTCGATGATGGCGCCCAGGCACTTGAGCAGCGTGCTCTTGCCCGAGCCCGACGGGCCGACCAGCCCGACCACCTCGCCGGGCCCGACGGTCATGTTGACGTTTTTAAGCGCCTCGACGGCGGTGTCGCCCTGGCCGTAGACCTTGCGCAGGCCTTCAATCAGAATGCCGCCGGGGATGGGGGTTGGTGTCATGGCGTTCATGTTGGTTAGCCGATGGCGGTGGCCGGATCGACCTTGAGCGCCGCGCGAATCGCCAGCGTGCTGGCCAGCGCGCAGATCAGCAGCGTGGCGCCCAGGCCGGTAAGGGCGTCTTGCGTCAGCAGCAGCACATACTTGGGAAACACCGGCGCCCAGACCGTGGCGGCCACCTTGCCAACCACAAACCCGATCAGCCCCAGGCCTAGCGCCTGCTGCAAAATCATGCCGGCAATGGTGCGGTTGCGCGTGCCAATCAGTTTCAGCACCGCAATCTCGCGGATCTTGCCCAGTGTCATGGTGTAGATGATGAAGGCCACGATGGCGGCGCTGACCACCGCCAGGATCGCCAGGAACATGCCGATCTGCTTGGCTGACGTGGCGATCAGCTTGGCCACCAGGATCTCTTCCATGCCCGCGCGCGTGAACACCGCCAGGTGCTTCCAGCGGCGAATCGGCTCGGCCACCTGTTCGGCCTCGAAGCCGGGCGCCAGCTGCACCAGCACCGCGTTGACGTTGCGGCTGCTGGTTTGCAGCGCCTGCACCGCGTCCAGCAGGCCGGGCACGCCGGGGCGGTTAAAGGCCGGGTTATTGGCGGTTCGGGTACGGTCGTTGACGATGGCGTCGTTGTCTTTCAAGAACTGTGCTTCCTGCGCGTCTTTCAGCGCAATGAAGACCATCGGGTCACCGCCCGACGACACCATGCGCTGCGTCAGCCCGACCACGGTGTAGTCGTGGCGGCGAATGCGGATGCGCTGGCCCAGGGCAAAGCCGGCCTTGAGGTCGGCCACGGCCTCGTAATGGCTGCGCGTGAGCTGGCGGCCTGCCACCAGGTAGCCTGGTGCGCCCGGTCCATCCTGCTCAATGCCGACTACCATGGCGCGCGTTTCGCCGCCATCGTCGTTGCTCACCTGCATGGTGAAGTAGGTCACGTTGGCGGCCTGCGCCACGCCCGGCATGCCGCGCACACTGCGCACCACGTCGTCCTTCAGGCTGGACGATTCGGCATACGGCCCCTGCGTGTCCTTTTGCACCACCCACAGGTCGGCCTGGCTGTTGGTCAGCAGCGCCTGCGCGTCGTCGACCATGCCCCGGTACACCCCGGCCATGGTCAGCGTCACGCCAATCAGCAGGCCCAGGCCCAGGCCGGTCAGCACAAACTTGCCCCAGCCGTGGGCGATGTCGCGCCCGGCCAGGCTGATCATGGAGTGGCTCCGGCCGGCGTTTTGACCAGCGCTTCGACCACCTGCACGCGGGCGCCAGCGCTCAGGGCTTTCTGGCTGTAGACCACCACCTCGTCGCCGGCCTTTAGCCCGTCCAGCACCTGCACCTGGCCGTCCAGGCTGTGGGCGCCCAGCTGCACTGGCGTAAAGACAGGTTTGCCGTCGTCCAGCCGCCACACGCCGGTCTGCCCTTGCTGGCGTTGGATGCTGGCGTTGGGCAGCAGCAGCGCGGTGGGGGTTTCGGGTAGCCGTAGCGTGACTTCGGCCAGTTCGCCGACCGAGGCCGGGGCGGCGGCGTCAAACGTCACCTGCGCAATGCGCTCTTCGGTCACGCTGTCGGCCAGCAGCTCGACCCGCGCGACCTGGCCGGCCAGCGGCGTGCGTGGCTGGGAGCGCAGCACGATGCTGGCTTTCAGGCCAGTCGCCAGCCCGGCGGAGCGGCCCTGATCGACCCGCAGCCTGACCCACAAACTGGCCGGGTCGATCAGGCGCAGCACTGGCTGGCCGGCCACCACCGTGCTGCCGGCTTCAGCGTCGCGGCTGGTCACCACGCCGTCGGCCGGGGCCAGCAGGCGCACGTTGCCGCGTTGCTGCGCCAGCGCGGCGCGCTCGGCCCGCTGCCGTAGTACGTCCTGGCCCGCACCGCTCAGGTTGGCCTGCGCGGCCTGCAGGGCTGCGTCGGCCGATGCTTTTTCCTGCAGGCGTGCTTCCAGCGCGCCCGCGCTGATGAAGTTTTGCGCGGCCAGGTCCTGGTTGCGTTTGGTATTCACGGCGGCCAGCGCGCGCCGTGCCGTGGCGTCGGCCACTTGCGCCTGCGCGGCGGCTTGGGTGCTGGCCGTGCGCGCCAGTGCGGCGTCCAGCGCGGCCAGTCGCTGGTCAAGGTCCACCGGGTCCATTTCAGCCAGCAGCTGCCCGGCCTTGACCGTGTCGCCCACGTCGACCTTCACGCTGAGCACGCGGCCGGCCACCGTGGGGCCAATCATCCAGTTGCGCCGCGCTTCCACCGTGCCAATGCCAAAAATGGCCGGGCTCAGCCGCCCCTGCTGCACGGCGGCGACGGTGACGCGCGTGGGCGCCAGCGGCCCGGTGCGCAGCGCCACAAAGGCCAGCGCGCCCACCAGTGCCAGCGCCAGCGCACCCAGGGCCAGGCGGCGGGTTAAAAGCGGCTTGTGTTTCATGGGGTTTCCTTCAGGGTGAGTCCGCGCAGATAAAGGGTAAACACGCCGGGCGCCTGCGCGGCCATGGCACTGACCTGGCCGCTGATCAGGGACTGCATGACCAGGCCCTGCACGGAGCCGACAAACAGCACGGCGGCGGCCTGCAGGTCGGTGCCCGGGGCCAGCAGTTGCTGCTGGTGCGCCTGCTGCAGCAGTGCCATTAACAAGGCGCGGTACTGCTGCATGAGGCTGCGCACGCGGGCCTTGAGCGGCGTATCTTCGGCCTGCTGCAGTTCCTGAAAAATCACGCGGGGAACACCGGGGTAGGCCATGACAAAGTCGACATGCGCGATGAACACCGCCTGCAGCGCAGCGAGCGGACCGGGCGCTGTGCTGGCGGCGGCATTGAGCCGCGCCATCAGGGTGTCGCTGGCCCAGTCGAGCGCCGCCAGCCAGACCGCTTCCTTGCTGGCAAAGTGCCGGAACACCGCTCCTTGCGTGATGCCCACGGCCTGCGCCAGGTCGCCGGTGGTGATGCCGGCCGGGCTGCGCTGGGCGGCCAGCGCCAATGCAGCCTCCACCAGTCCGGCCTGGCGGACTTCGGTGGATTGCTTGAGGCGCTTGCCGGTTATTTCCATGACTTCGCAAGTAATACGATAATTACTTTTATTGTAAGGCCGGTCCAGGGCGGTGGCTACCGCCCGGGGTGGCCCACTTCAACGAAGTTTGACCTGGCTTAAGCAAGGCCCAGTTGGTGGAATTTGTCTGATGGCCAGCGATTGAACTGAACCGGGGCGCCAGCGCCCTGATGCGCTGGCTTATTCAGGCTGCTCCTTGACCGCCGAGGCCCTTGCCATCGCGGCTTCCTCGTCCGTCTCGGAGACCTCGCGCGGCTTGTCGCTGTGCGACACCAGGTAGCCATCGGCCACATAGCCCGGGCCCTTCATCACAATCACGATCACGCAGCCAATCCCCAGCGTCAGCACCATGCTCCAGTGAAAAACGATCACGCCGCCGACCACATAGTCGGCCAATTGCAGCCAGCGCGCTTGCTGGGCGCTAGGCTCCGGGTCGGTCAGCAGGTGCACCGCGCCCAAGCCCATCAGCGGCAGGGCGGTGCCCGCCAGCAAGATCAGCGGAAGTTTTCGCCATAGCGTCCACTCCAGGCCGGATGCTTCGCTGCGGGTGGGGGAGAGTTTTTTCAGCCAGTTCATGGTGCTTGCTCAACGGTGAATTGCTGGAAATACGTGAAACTTGATTGTCCAGACCTCAGGCCAAGTGGTCTTGATGGAGATCAATGGGCTGACCGGGCCCATTGCCTTTTGCCGGTGGCAAGCCGTTGCGGACAAACGTTGTTGTACTTTGCCCAGGGCAAAAAACCAAGCGAACCTGGCGGGGTCGTTACAGGCCTTTACCGGTTTTTCAGGGGCGGATTTTGTGGCCCAGCTTGCGGTACACGGTGGCCCGGCTGATGCCCAGCGCGCGCGCTGCCTGGACCACGTTGCCGCGCGCATCTTCCACGGCTTTGCGAATCAGCGCGGCCTCGACATCCCTGAGCGGCCGCTGGCCGGTGGGCGCTGTCGATCCGCGCGTTGCGCTTTTGCCGGGCGCCAGTGGCAGCGCGAACAAGCGCAACCCCGTCCATAGCGGCACTTCCAGCGGTGGCTGCTGGTCATGGGGGCCCTGCCGCGCGGCGTCAAACAGCATTTCAAACGGCATGGCAAACAGGTCGCTGCAGTGCACCGCCGAGCGCGTCGCCACGTTCAGGTGCGGCACCATTTGCCGCGCAGTGGGGTTGGATCCGGTCACGCAGCCATCGGTGTCCACGCAGACCAGGCCATCCTCGTCGCCCCCCAGCGTGCGGCCTGGCCAGTTCAGCCGGATCAGCAGGCTGTGCGGGCAGTTCAGGGTGAGTGCGTTTTCAATGCTGCGCGCCGACTGCGTGACCAGGTGCTTGAGTTCGGGCCGCTCCAGCGCGTTAATGCCGGTCAGGTCCAGCATGCCCACACAGCGGCCGTCCGGGCCAAACAGCGGTGCGCCAGCGCAGCTGTAAACCGACGTGGCGTCAAAGAAGTGCTCGCCCCGGTGCAGCCAGACCGGCTGCAGTTCGGTCAGCGCCGCACCAATGGCGGTGGTGCCTACCTGCTGCTCCGACAGGTCGGTGCCCAGGCGCGTGATCAGCTCGGCGCGGCGGTCGTGGTGGTCTATCGGACCGTCTACATCGACCACCACGCCGTGCTGGTTGGTGAGCAGCGCGAAATAGCGCGTGTCTGCAATGGCGCGGCCCAGTTTTTCCAGTACCGGCCGGGCCGCCCGCAGCAGCTGGCGGTGGTCCTCCAGCGTGCGCCGCAGTGCAGGGGCCGGCAGCATGTCGAAAGACGGCATGTGGTCTGGCTGGAGACCTCGCGCCAGGCAACGCCGCCATGAGCGCTCCAGCCAGCCTTCAAGCGCCAGCGCCGGGCCCGGCGGCGGCTGCCCATACAAAACCGCCTGGCGCGCCTGGCCAATGCGGGTCAGTCGGTCGGGCTTGGCGGAGGCGGGATTGAAGGGGGTCATGGAGGCCATCACGCATTGTGGCTATTTCCGCCGATTTGGGTAGCGTCCAGGAAAAGCCTGTATTGCTGGAATAATGACTAAAAGTGGCGATATCCCAATATTATCGGGAACCTATAGCTATTAAAAAAATAGCACTTTTAATGCCTGCAACGGTGAGCAGCAGCGAGCCCAGCACATGCAGCGCGGCGGTGCCCAGCGCCAGGCCATAGCGCGCCTGCATCAGCAAGCTCACGACTTCACCCGAAAACGAGGAAAAGGTGGTGAGTCCGCCCAGGAAGCCGGTCACCAGCAGCAGGCGCCAGACGGGGTCAAGCTGGGGCATGGACTGAAAAATGGCGATGCATACACCAATCAGGTAGCCGCCAATCAGGTTGGCGGCCAGCGTTCCCCAGGGAATCACGCCGCCGGGCGTGAGCCACAGGCCCAGGCCCCAGCGGGACAGCGCGCCCACGGAGGCTCCCACACAAATCGCAACAACGGGCCACATCGGCTTAGTTTGCCATTTTTTGCGGCAGCCAGGTGACGATGCCGGGAAAGACGTAAATCAGTGCGACCGCAGCGCACATCAGAAAAAACATCGGCATGGTGACCTTGGCAATCCAGGTCAGTTGGCGGCCGGTCATGCCCTGCAGCACAAACAAATTGAATCCCACCGGTGGTGTGATTTGGGCCATCTCGACCACCAGCACCACGAAGATGCCGAACCAGATCGGGTCAATGCCGGCCGCCTGCACCGTGGGCATCAGCACACCCATGGTCAGCACCACCATCGAGATGCCGTCCAGAAAGCAGCCCAGCAGGATGAAGAAAACCGTCAGCGCCACAATGAGCTGCGCACGGCTCAGGCCCAGCGTGCCTATCCATTCGGCCAGGTGGCGCGGCAGGCCGATGTAGCCCATGGCCAGCGTGAGAAAGGCGGCGCCGGCCAGGATCAGCGCAATCATGCAGTACAGCCGGGTGGCGCCCA
>NZ_JADMJK010000078.1 GCF_018780625.1 Polaromonas sp.
TTTTCAGCTCTTCAAGCTTCTTGGTCAGCGCCTTGGAGCCGCCCTTGCCGTCGTCGTCGTCGTCTTCATCGAATTCGTCGAAGTCTTCTTCGGCCACGTAATCGTCGGCTTCGTTGGCTACCGTAAAGCCGTCCACCACGGTGGAAATAACGACCTTGCCTTCGCGGATTTCCTCGCCCAGCCGCATGACCTCTGCAATGGTTGCGGGGCTTTCAGAGATGGCTTCCATCATCTTCATCAAGCCGCCCTCGATGCGCTTGGCGATCTCGATTTCGCCTTCGCGCGTCAGCAACTCGACCGTGCCCATTTCACGCATGTACATGCGGACCGGGTCGGTGGTGCGGCCGAACTCGCTGTCCACGGTGGACAGCGCGGCTTCGGCTTGTTCTTCCGCTTCTTCTTCGGTCGCGACGGTTGCGCCGGTGTTGTTCAGCAACAGGGTTTCCGCGTCGGGCGCCTGCTCATAGACGGCGACGTCCATGTCGTTGAGCATGTTGACCACGACTTCCAGCGTCTCGGCATCGACCAGCTTGTCGGGCAGGTGGTCGGAGATCTCGCCGTGCGTCAGGTAGCCGCGGGTTTTTCCGAGCTTGATCAGGGTTTTCAGGCGCAGGCGGCGCTTGAGAATGTCTTCCTCGGACAGCACGGTCTCGTCCAGGCCGAACTCCTTCATCAAGGCGCGTTCCTTGGCCTTGCTGATTTTCATGCGCAGCGGCTTGACCTTCTCGGTCGTCTCCACCACGGGTTCGCCGACCAGATCGTCCTCGATGTCGGACAGGTCCTCGTCGCCGTCGAGCTTGCCGGCGACTTTCGGTTTGCGGCCACGCTTGGCGCCGGCGACGGCAGGCGCGCCTTCAGCGGCCGGGGCCTTGGGCGGGCGGCCTGGTTTCTTTTTTGCGGGCGCAGCAAGGAGTGCGTCGGCAGCGGCGATAAGCTGGGCTTTGGTACTGGTCTTGGACGGCACGGCTGGGACTTTCTTCAATGTGGTAGCAGATTTCGGAGGCTATCGGCTCACCGGAGCAAATAGGCAACTGACTTTGATGGATATGGTGGGTTTTCCGGGTTTTTCAACCTTGATGTGCGGGGGGCAACCGGCAGGGGACCTTCAGGTTCCGAAAAATGTCTGGATATCCATCCATGAGCAGTCGACAAACAAACATGCCTGGTGCCCGGACGGGATCAAGGCGCAATTGGCGGGAATTCAGATGTCAGGACGAGCGGCGTAAAAAACAAGCCAGTCCGTACGCAAGCATTGAAAGTGCATTGCAGGGGGCGGCTTATTTTTCAAGCAAACTGTTTGGGCGAACATTTGGTGTGCAGTCCTTGCGGGAGGTGGCCGTCTCGTGTGTGAGTTCCCTTGGGGTAAAGGGGGCCGTTGCCGGAGGTGCTGCTGTCGCGTTTGCTGCTAAAAATCGGATTATACCCTGATACGCCTGATTTTCGTGTATTTCGGGCCGTTTTCAGGGCGGCTTTCAGGGCGACTTTTCGGCCGCTTTTTTGGCTCTGGATTGCGCCATCAACTCGCGCAAACGCTGCAAGGCGGCCGGGTCGGTGGCTGCCCTTGCCGCCAGGTCGGCTTTTTCGCTTTCAAGCTGCAAGTCGAGCAGTTGCGCCATGATGCCGCGCATCTCGTCCCAGTCAGACACCACGCCTTCCAGGATTTGCGCCAGCTGGGCCACCGCATAGTGTTCATGGGGGTGGCCGCGCAGGCCTTCACGCAGGGCCGCCCAAGGCTGGGGACCGTGTTCGTGCAACTGGTTTTCCAGCCACACCATCAGCGGCCCGTGCGGCGCTGGCAGGGCCAGCAGCAAGTGATGTTCTTCGGTGCTGAGCCGGTCCCAGCTTTCGGACTCCGTCAGCAGCAGCCTGAGCACCCGGTCTTCCCGGCTGGCCGGCAGGATGCGGCCCGTGACGCGGCGCGGCGTCCGGCTGGCGCCGTGGGCCGTGCGGCTAAAGCTGCGCGGTGAAGCGGCCGGGCGCGAGAAATGAGGTTCAGCAAAGTGCGGTTCCGCAAAATGCGGCTCGGACGACGTGTAGTCGGCATCTTCGCGAAACTCGCGCAAATCCTGCAGGTAGTCCGGGTCGTCCTGATCGTCGGGGGGCTCCGGAATATGGTCGAAAGTTTGCGGTGTTTTGGGCTTGTAGCCCTTTTCCTGTGGACGTGATCCGCTATTGTTTTTATAGTTGTTTTTCCGGCTGCCTGAGGCCGGCTGCCACAGCTGCAGCAGTTCGCGGCTGTCAATCATCACCTGGTCGGCAATCTCTGCCAGCAGTTGCGGTTTGAGGCCGCCTTCGGGCAGCAGGCTCCACAGCGGGCGGGCGTTGCTGGCCATGTGGGCGCGGCCCTCGGCGGTGTCCAGGTCGCAGCCGTCTGCCGCGGCTTCCAGCAAAAAGCGGCTCAGCGGCACGGCTTTGCTGACATAGGCGGCAAAGCCTTGCTGGCCGTGTTCACGGATGAAGCTGTCGGGGTCGTGCTCGGCAGGCAAAAACAAAAACTTGACGGTGCGCACGTCGCTGGCAAAGGGCAGGGCGGCGTCCAGCGCCTTGCGGGCCGCGCGCCTGCCGGCGCTGTCGCCGTCAAAGCTGAACACCACCGAGTCGGTGAAGCGAAACAGCTTTTGCACATGCTCGGCCGTGCAGGCGGTGCCCAGCGTGGCCACGGTGTTGGCAAAGCCCCGCTGGGCCAGTGCCACCACGTCCATATAGCCCTCGGTGACCAGTGCGTAGCCATGCTCGCGCAAGGCGGTGCGCGCTTCAAACAGGCCGTAGAGCTCGCGCCCCTTGCTGAACACCGGGGTTTCGGGCGAGTTCAGGTACTTGGGTTTGTCATCGCCCAGCACGCGGCCGCCAAAGCCTATGCATTCGCCCTTGACGTTGCGGATCGGGAACATCACCCGGTCGCGAAAGCGGTCGTAGCGCTTGGCCTCGACGTGGCTGCCGGAGGCGCTGTCTTCTTCCGCATCGCCGCTGATGACCAGGCCGCTTTCTACCAGCAGCGGGTCGTTGTAGTCTGGAAACACGCTGGCCAGACTGCGCCAGCCCTGGGGTGCGTAGCCCAGGCCAAAAGTGCGGGCAATTTCGCCTGAAACGCCGCGGTCCTTGAAGTAGTCGATGGCGCGCTCCGAGGTGCGCAGATTGCGGCTGTAGGCCCTGCCGGCCTTTTCAAGCACGCTGGTCAGCGTGGCCTGCTGTTCCCGAATCTGCGCGGCCTTGGCGCGGTCCTGGGGCGAGACATCGTCTTCGGGCACCTGCAGGCCGTATTGCTGGGCCAGGTCTTTGACCGCCTCGATAAAGGTCATGCCGGCATGGTCCATCAGGAAACTGATGGCATTACCGTTTTTCCCGCAGCCAAAGCAGTGGTAGAACTGCTTGGTCGGGCTGACGCTGAAGGAGGGCGATTTTTCGCCGTGAAACGGGCACAGGCCCATGAAGTTGGCGCCGCCTTTTTTCAGCGGCACGTAGCGGCCGACGATGTCGACCACGTCGGCGCGCGCTAACAGCTCCTGGATGAATGATTGGGGAATAGCCACGCCTGTATTGTCCCCTACGCCCCCCGGCTATCAGGCGCTGACGCCGATTTTTACACCTGCGCTCAATGGCAGGGCTGGCCCGGGCGGCCTGATTAGTCGCCCATCACTAGGCCTTCGCGCCGGGGGTCGGCGGCGCCGAAAAAGCCGCCTGGCGTTTTCTGGATCGCCTGCAGGCCGCTGGTCAGCGGCACTTCGCGCACCTCGGCGCCGCGCGCACGCAGGGCCTGGACCGTGGCCGGGGCGAAGCGGTTTTCTTCGAGCATGCTGGGGGCGCCGGTCGCGCCAAAGTTGGGCAGGTCAATCGCCTGCTGGGCGTTCAGGCCCCAGTTGAGCACGCCGTACAGCGTTTTGGCGGTGTAGTGGATGATCATGGCGCCGCCCGGGCTGCCGCCGCTCATGAGGAGCTGGCCGCTGGCCTTGTCAAACACCAGCGTGGGCGCCATGGACGAGCGCGGGCGCTTGCCGGGCTGCACGCGGTTGGCCACGGGTTTGCCGTCGGGACCGGTGGGCGCAAAGCTGAAGTCCGTGAGTTCGTTGTTCAGCAAGAAGCCGCCCGCCTTGCCGGTGCCGCCATCGGTCATCAGGCGCGCGCCGAAGGCGTCTTCAATCGTGGTGGTCATGGCAACGGCGTTGCCAAAGCCGTCGATGATGCTGATGTGCGAGGTACCGTATTCGGGCTGCTCCGCCATGGGCGCATAAGCCGTCTTGACCGGGCCAGGCACGCCGGGCTGGGCGGCCTTCATGCTGGGGCCGCTGGCCTCGATCAGCTTGGCGCGCGCCTGAAGGTAGCCGGGCTCCAGCAGACTCGTCCAGCTGCCGCCGGGCGGCTGCACAAAGTCCGGGTCGGCGAGGTATTGGGCGCGGTCGGCAAAGGCCAGGCGCGACGCCTCGGTGTACAGATGCAGCCAGTCGGCCGAGGGCGTGGGGGCCGCGCTGCCCGGCACGCCGCCCAGGCCTGTCACCATCGGCAGCGTGGCGGCCGGCGTGTGGTTCAGGATGCCCAGGATTTGCCCGATGGCAATCGCGCCCGAGCTAGGCGGCGGCATGCCGCACAGCCGGTAGTCCTTGCCGCGCGCGCTGTAGTCGGCGCACAGCGGGTCGCGCTTTTTGGCCTGGTACTGCGCCAGGTCGCTGAGCGCCAGCGTGCCCGGGTTGGTGGCGTGGCCCTGCACTTTGGTCACGATGGCCTGCGCGACCGGGCCGGTGAGCAGCGCATTCGATCCTTGGCTGGCGATTTGCCGCAGCACGTCGGCCAGCGCCGGGTTGCGCAGCGTGCTGCCGGCGTCCACCGGCGTGCCGTCGGGCTTGTAAAAATAGGCGGCGGCCACTGCGTCGTTCTTGAGGTATTTTTCATCCTTGAGCAGGGTGTTGAGCCGCGCGCTGACCTTGAAGCCGCCTTCTGCCAGAGCAATGGCGGGCACGAATAATTGGGCCCAGGGCAACTTGCCGTGCTGCCGGTGCGCCATTTCCAGCATCCGCACCGTGCCGGGCGTGCCGACCGAACGGCCGCCGACCACGGCGTCATAAAACGGCATCGGCTTGCCGTCAGCGCCGATGAAAAGTTGTTCATTGACCGCAGCGGGTGCGGTTTCGCGGCCATCAAAGGCTTCCACCGTGCCGCCCTGGGCATGCAGCAAGAACGCACCGCCGCCAATGCCGCTGGACTGCGGCTCCACGAGCGCAAGCACCATCTGAACAGCAACAGCGGCATCCATGGCGGAGCCGCCGGCCTTCAGCACCTGGTAGCCCGCGTCGGTGGCCAGCGGGTTGGCGGCCGCAACGGCAAACCGGGTCGTGGCCCAGCCCGGTTTGGGGCTGTAGCCCGACGAGCCTTCGGGCTGCGCCGGGGCGCTGTAGGTGAAGGGTTTGACCGGGCCTGAAGGCGCGAAAAGGCCAGCGCAGCCCGCCAGCAAGGCCACGACGGCGGTGGAGGCGGCGATGCGGGTGAGCGTGCGGTTCATGCGATCTCTTCCTGAAAAGGGGGGCGCGGACGGGCCAGGTTCCAGTATCACATGAACGCGGTAGTACAACAATTTTTATCAGTCTTTTATGGCTTTAGCCTAATAAGATAAAGCGTTAGTAGCTATTAAAAAGAGAGTAAAAAAGCCCCGGCTGTAACGGTCGGGGCTTGGTTCTGACGACCCTGAAAGGCCCTGCAGTTTTTAGCGCGGTGCCAGGCGAATCGCGCCGTCAAGGCGGATCACTTCGCCGTTGAGCATGTCGTTTTCAATGATGTGTTTGGCCAGCTTGGCGTAGTCCTGCGGCGTACCCAGGCGCGAAGGGAAGGGCACGCTGGCGGCCAGCGAGTCCTGCACGTCCTGGGGCATGCCAAACATCATGGGCGTGCCAAAAATGCCGGGGGCGATCGTCATGTTGCGGATGCCGTTGCGCGCCAGATCGCGGGCAATCGGCAGCGTCATGCCGACCACGCCGCCTTTGGAGGCGCTGTAGGCGGCCTGGCCGATCTGGCCGTCGTAGGCCGCCACGGAAGCGGTGGAAATCAGTACGCCGCGCTCGCCGGTGGCTTCGGGCTCGTTCTTGCACATGGCTTCAGAGGCCAGGCGGATCATGTTGAAGCTGCCGATCAGGTTCACGGTGATGGTCTTGGTGAACACGGCCAGGCTGTGCGCGCCGTTCTTGCCGACGGTCTTTTCTGCGGGCGCAATTCCAGCGCAATTGACCAGGCCCATCAGCTTGCCCATGGACACGGCCTTGGCCACCACGGCCTGGCCGTCGGCTTCCTGGCTCACGTCGCACTTGACGAAAGCGGCATTGCCTTCGCCCAGCTCTTTGGCAATGGCTTCGCCTTTTTCGCCCTGCATGTCGGCAATCACGACTTTGCCGCCATTGGCGACCAGCATGCGGGCCGTGCCTTCACCCAGGCCTGATGCGCCACCGGTGACGATAAATACTTTGCCTGCGATGTCCATGGGGTTGTTCCTTGAGAGTGATAGGGTGATAAAACTTGAAAACGAAACTGCCTGAAATTGATGTTTACGTTTACGTTAACGTCAATCCGAGCGTCAATTATGGCCCATGAAAAAGCCCGGCCATTTTTCAATGGCCGGGCTTTATGCGGGGGTAGCGGGATTATTTGTAACCCACGCGGTCCAGCATCTGCTGCACTTTCAGCTGGTTGTTGGCCACGGCGCTGATGGGGATGGTCTCGGACTTGAAGCTGCCGCCCGTCATGGCTTGCAGGGCCGGGTTGCTCACCTTCACGCTGGCCACCACGGGCCATTCGTTGTTGCCGTTCGCAAAGTGGTTTTGCGCGGACGGGCTGGCCAGGTATTCCATGAACTTGACGGCGTTGGCCGTGTTCTTGGCATTTTTGGCCACGGCGGCGCCTGCAATGTTCACGTGCGTGCCCCAGCTTTGCTGGTTGGGAAACACCACGCCCACACGCTCCATGATGGCCTTGTCTTCGGGTGCATCGGAACGCATCAGGCGCGCCAGGTAATAGGTGTTGGTAATGGCAATGCCGCACTCGCCGCTGGCCACGCCCTTGATCTGGTCGGTGTCGCCGCCTTTGGGCGCGCGCGCCATGTTGGCGACCATGCCCTTGAGCCACTGCTCGGTCTTGGCTTCACCCAAATGCTCGGTGACGGCGCCAAACAGCGACAGGTTGTAGGGATGGGCGCCGGAGCGGGTGCACAGCAGGCCCTTGTTTTTCGGGTCGGCCAGTTCTTCGTAGGTATCGACATCGGCCTGCTTGACTTTCAGCTTGTCGTACACCACGACTCGGGCGCGGGTAGAAAAGCCAAACCAGCTCGTGCCTTCGGCGGTTTCTTTGGCGCGCAACTGGGCTGGAATCGCGGCTTCAAGCAGCTTGGACTTGATGGGTTTGAACAGCCCGTCAGCGTCGCCTTTGCCCAGGCGGGCCGCGTCCACCAGCAAGATCACGTCGGCCGGAGAGGCCGCGCCTTCGGCTTTGAGGCGCGCCAGAATGCCCGCGTCGTCGGAGTCCACGCGGTTGACCTTGATGCCGGTGGCTTTGGTGAAGTCTGCGTACAGTGCCTCGTCGGTCTGGTAGTGGCGTGCAGAATACAGGTTGACGGTCTGTTCCTGGGCGCTGGCAAGACCGGCGCAACCCATGACGCCGAAAAGGGTGGCGCTGGCCAGTGCAAGACGGGTACGTGAAGGAGATTTTTTGAACATGGTGAGCGTGATTCCTGAAGGTTGGAAAACATGAGTTTAATACAAATGCGAATTGTTCGCAATAGCTTTACGGCGAACAAGTTTTCGTGTCATGCGGCAACGGGTGGCAGTCTGCGTCTGCGCTTGCAGCGCCTGGGCGTGTTGCTGGTTTTGCCCGTGGCGCTGCTGGCCGGCTGTTCGAGCACACCGGTGGCCAAGCCGTCGCCGGTGGTTGAAAAGGCCGACCTGCCGGCCCGCAAGCCATTGAAGATCGGCCTGGCGCTGGGCGGCGGTGCGGCGCGCGGATTTGCCCATGTCGGCGTGATCGCCGTGCTGGAGGAAGCGGGCTTGAAGCCCCAGCTGGTCGTGGGTACCTCGGCGGGCAGCCTGGTGGCGGCCATTTACGCCAGCGGCAAGACCGGCGCCCAGCTGCAGCAGACGGCGCTGACGATGGAAGAGGTCGCCATCACCGACTGGATGCTGCCCATTTTTGGCCGGGGCATGTTTCGCGGCGATGCCCTGGCCCGCTACGTGAACCAGTTGGTGGGGGGCCGCCTGATGGAAAACATGGCGATGCCGCTGGGCATTGTGGCGACCGATCTGAACAGCGGCCAGGCCGTGCTGTTCCAGCGCGGCGACACCGGCGCGGCCGTGCGCGCATCCAGCGCAGTGCCGGCGGTGTTCGTTCCCGTCAAGATCAACGGCCGCGAGTATGTCGATGGCGGCCTGGTGTCCCCGGTGCCGGTGCGTTTTGCCCGGCAGATGGGCGCGGAACTGGTGATTGCGGTGGACATCTCCAGCCCGCCCGAAGGCAATCCGGCTTCAGATACGCTGCAAATTTTGCTGCAGACCTTTTCCATCATGGGCAAAAGCATCAACCAGTACGAGTTGAAAGAGGCCGATGTGGTGGTCAGGCCTTCGCTCACGGGACTGAAAAGCGCTGATTTTTCGTCCCGGCAGCGCGCCATCGATGCGGGCAGGGCGGCCATGCTCGCGGCCCTGCCTGCGCTCAAGGCCAAGCTGCAGGCCGGGGTAGCGCTGGCGCCCTAGAATTTTTGGTCAAAAAAAAGCCCAATCTTGCGATCGGGCTTTAAGCGGGTCCGTGAAACTGAATTTCTGGAAGGACCCGAGGAGACAACTGGTTTGAAACCCTGTTCAGTGGAACAGGGCGTCTGCAGGTCGGTTGATCAACGCTTTTTGGCAGCGGTCTTGGAAGCGTTCACTGCGGAAGCGGCAACCGTGTTGAAGTTGGTTTCGGCCATGTCGCTGGCTTGCTTGACGGCTTTTTGCACGGACTCGTACGCGGTGCTGGCAGCAGCAACGGCGGTTTTCATGGCGGCGACTGCGGCTTCGGAGCCGGCAGGTGCGTTTTTGGAAGCGCTTTCGACCAGGCCTTCGATTTTCTTTTGGGCTTCAGCAGCCTGGCCTTCAACGGTCTTGCTCAGTTCAGCACCGGCAGCCGACGTGATGTCGTACAGGTGACGGCTGTAAGCGGCGGTTTTTTCAGCCAGTGGCTGGACCATGTTGGCTTGCAGTGCCAGCAGTTCTTGAGCGTCTTTCACGCCCATCATGGCTTGTGCGTGGTTGGCTGACTCGGCCAGGGCGGCCTTGGTGGCTTGCACGTTCAGTTCGACCAGTTTTTCAACGCCTTCAAAGGCTTTCTGGGTCAGACCAAACAGGGTTTCGATGTTTGCTTTGTGGGAAGCCATGATTTGTTCAGCGGTCAGCATAATTAATATCTCCAATAAGTCTTGTTAACAATAAATAGTTGCTTTGCGCTGAATTGCTGCACTGCAACATGGCTCAAGTATAGGGAATACCCAGGCCATTGCAAGCAATTTTTTGTGTCGATGCAGCACTTTAGACACGGCGCCCTAGTTTGCAGGACCGCTCCCGGCGGGTTGCCCGCCCTGAAAATGCCCGTGGTGCCGTTCGTTTCACAATCGATCCTGCGCCGGTTTTGCCCGGTTTTTGGGCGGTCTTTTTTTTCAGGTTGCGTCATCTTGCAAGCTTTTTACGCCGACAACTTTGTACTGCCTTTGCCGCCCGGGCACCGCTTTCCCATGGCCAAGTACAAGCTGCTGCGCGACCGCGTGGTGAACGAATTGCCCGAGGTGCAGATGCAAGAGGCGCCCGCCGCCACGGACGGCGAATTGGCGCTGGTGCACGCGCCAGACTACATCAGCGCTATCACGCACGGCACGCTGCCTGCGCCCGCCCAGCGGGAAATCGGCTTTCCCTGGAGCCCTGGCATGTCTGAGCGCGCGCGACGCTCGGTCGGCGCGACGCTGGCGGCGGCGCGCAGCGCGCTGGGGCTGGCGGCCGGAACACGGCCCGGCGGCATTGCGGCCAACATGGCGGGCGGCACGCACCACGCCTATGCCCACAAGGGTGGCGGTTTTTGTGTGTTCAACGACGCCGCCGTGGCGGCCCGGCTGATGCAGGCGGAATGGGGCAGGGCGCACCGCAGCCATCGGCAGCCGCTTCAGGTGGCCGTGATCGATCTGGACGTGCACCAGGGCAACGGCACGGCCAGCATTTTTGCGCGGGACGACTCGGTGTTCACGCTGTCGCTGCACGGGGAAAAGAACTTTCCGTTTCGCAAGGAGGCCAGCGACCTCGATGTGGAACTGCCCGACGGCTGCCTCGATGCACCTTATTTACAGGCGCTGGAGCACGCGCTCGACGAGCTGGGCCGCCGCTTTGAGCCCGGGCTGGTGTTGTTTCTGGCCGGCGCCGACCCGTTCGTGGGCGACCGCCTGGGACGGCTGGCCTTGAGCTTTGATGGCCTGGAAGCGCGTGACCGCCGCGTTTTTGACTGGGCCTGGCAGCGGCGCATCCCGCTGGCGTTTTCCATGGCGGGCGGCTACGGCGTCCATATTGATGAGACCGTGCAGGTGCAGATGAACACCTACCGGGTGGCGCTGGACTACTGGCGCCGCTGGCATGCGGCGGCGCCTGGCGCCAACGGGCTGGCAAAATAGCCCCTCATGACTTCATCCACCCGGCCCCATGCCGAATTTCGCAGCGCCTACAAGGCTTTTCGCGCCATCGGCACCCGCTGGTCGGACAACGACGTCTACGGGCATATCAACAACGTGGTGTACTACAGCTGGTTTGACACCGCGGTCAATGGCCTGCTGATTGAGCGCGGCGCGCTCGACATTCATGCCGGCAAGGTGATTGGCCTGGTGGTCGAAACCCAGTGCAACTACTTTGCGCCGCTGTCTTTTCCGGA
>NZ_JADMJK010000240.1 GCF_018780625.1 Polaromonas sp.
TTGCCGTCGCCGGTGTTGACGATCAGCAGGCCGCGGCGTTCGCCCTCGGGCTTGTCATAGGGTTTGTCGGTGGGGGGGGTTTCAATGTTCATGGGAAATTATCGAGGGAGTTTGAAATCAGGGCTGAGCCGCACCGTTTCGCCGATGATGAGCAAGCCGGGCTGGGGGCCATAGCCCGGAGCGCATGCCACCAGGGCGCTCAGTCCGGTGGCGATGACGGTCTGGCCCGCCCGGGTGCCGTCGCGCACAATGGCGGCCGGGGTGTCGGGCGCCAGTCCGTGGGCGATGAGCTGCTGGGCAATCTGCGCCAGGCGCTGCACGCCCATGTAAAACACACGGGTCTGCCCTGGCCGCGCCAGCGCCTGCCAGTCGTGCGAAGCATCGTCATCGGCCAGATGGCCAGGCAGAAAAACACAGCTGCCGGCCAGGTCCCGGTGGGTCAGAGGAATGCCCGCCGCTGCCGCGCAGCCACTGGCCGCCGTCACCCCCGGCACGACCTCGAAGGCGATGGCCGCTGCCTGCAAAGCCTGCACCTCTTCGCCCCCACGCCCGAACATATAGGGGTCGCCGCCCTTGAGGCGAACCACCTGACGCCCCAGACGCGCATGCTGAATCAGCAGCGCATGGATGCCGTCTTGCGGCACCGAATGGTCGCCCAGGGCCTTGCCCACATACACACGCAAGGCGGTCGGCGGGATCAGCGCCAACACCTCGGGCGTGACAAGCCGGTCATGCACGACCACCTCGGCACGCTGGAGCCGGTCGCGCGCCCTCAGCGTCATCAAGTCGGCCGGACCCGGACCCGCGCCGACGATGGATACAAATCCGCAGCCGCCCATCCCTGCATCAAGCGTCATGGCTGCCACCCGGTCCCTGGTGAAACACCAGATCGGCCACGGGCCGGCCGCCCACCAGGTGCTGCTCAATGATGCGGTCCATGTTGGCCGGCGTGACGTTGTAATACCAGGTGCCGTCGGGCTGCACGCACATCACCGGCCCGCCCTTGCAGGCGGCAAAGCAGCTCACGCGGCTGCGCTTGACGCGCAGGTCGCCGTCGTGCAGCCCAGCCGCCTTGAACTTGTCGCCCAGGCTGTCGAACAACGCCTGCGAAGCGCCATCCTGCGTGCAGCGGGTGCCCGTGCAAACCAGCAGGTGGCGCTTGTAGCTGCCGATCTTGGGCTTGACCACTTCGCTCATGCTTCGGATTCCTCGGTGCGGGCCGCTTCTTCTTGGGCGGCCGGCTCCAGAACAGGCGCGGCCAGCACCGACTCGATGTAGTCCGCTGGCAGCTTGTGGCGCAGCGCCAGCGCAGCAATGCCTTCGCCTTCGGCATGGTCGATACGCAAATTTTCCATCCAGCCGAGCAGTCCGGTGGACAGGGAGCGGCCCGCCCTTTCGCCTTCGCGCGTGCTGCCGTCGCCGTGCAGCTCGTACTTGTTGGCGTAGCCGCGCGGCGTCACCATCAGGCCGTGGCGCACAAAGGTGTTGCTGTTGCCGATCAAGACCGTGGTCAGCATGCCGATGTCGCACTCGCTCATGTGCTCCAGCGTGGTGAATTCGATGCGCTCGCGGCGCCGGTAGGCCGACTTGACCACCGCCACCGGCGTGTCGGGCCGGCGGTGGCGCAAAAACAGGTGCTGGGCTTGCACAATCTGCTGGGTACGCCGGCCGCTCTTGGGGTTGTACAGCGCCACCACAAAGTCGGCAGCGGCCACCGCGTCCAGGCGGCGCGCAATCACCGGCCAGGGCGTGAGCAGGTCAGACAAGGAGATCGAGCAAAAATCGTGCGTCAACGGCGCACCCACCAGCGCCGCGCAGGCGTTGATAGCCGACGCGCCCGGCACGACTTCGACCTCCACGTCGGACTCGGGCGTCCAGCCGGCCTGAAACAGCACCTCATACGTTGGCCCGGCCATGCCGTACACGCCGGCATCGCCCGAGGAAATCAGCGCCACCTTTTTGCCTTCGCGGGCGCTGGCCAGCGCATGCACGGCGCGATCGAGCTCTTCGGTCATGCCCTTGCGGATGACCTCTTTGCCTTCCAGCAAATCGGCCACCAGCTTGATGTAGGTGACGTAACCGACCACCACGTCGGCCTCGGCGATGGCCGCGCGCGCGCGGTGCGTCATGTGGTCGTGGCTGCCGGGGCCAATGCCCACCAGCATGATTTTTCCTTGCGGGCAGCTCATGGATTCACTGCCCTTGCGGCTGATGCACGCGGCCTGGAGCGTTCAAAAGTTGCTGCCATGGCCGGGCGCAGCCAGCGCTGGAACGACGCGCCGCAGACCAGGCCCATCGACGCCCAGAACGACAGCGACACCCAGGTGGTGGCCCAGATGAACTGCGCGCCAAGTTCGCGCAACTGCACCTGCGCCGGACCGCTAAAACCGGCCAGCGGGTCGGCGGTAATGTGCGGCGCGCCGACGACGAAAGGCAAGGCCAGCCACGCCACGGCGGCAGCCCAGCGCAGCGGACTGCGCAAGCTGGCCAGCGAGGCGCAGGCCAGGGCCGCACTGCCTGCGGCCAGCACCCACCAGCCCTGGCGCGAGCCCAGCCGGGCGGCATCCATGCCCGGAATCTCGGCATGCAGGCCCAGCGAAGGCCAGAAATGAAAGCTGAGCCAGCCAGCGGCGGCCACCAGCAAGCCCAGCGGCAAGGAAGGGGCTGCCGTGCCGCGCCACAGGCAGACGCCCATGACGGCAAACACCAGCAGCGCCATGCTGAAAGCATGCAGGACGTTGGCCGTCCAGGTCCAGAAAATGCGCTCGGCGCCATCGGCCGGCGCCCATTCCTCTGCCGTGCCGTGTTCATGCGCTGGCGCAACACCTTCGGCGTGGGCATGCGGCATGGCGGCTGCCGGTGCTGCCGGCGCCTCGGCCTTCTGCCCCTCAAAGACCTCGGCGGCCTGAATAATCGGCACTGCCTGCCACTGCTGCACACCGGACTGGACACTGCCGACCAGCAGGGCGGCAGCCAGCGCGGCCCAGATCAATCGTTGAAAAATCATGAGTGACTCCCGGTTCAGTGGCAAGGCTTGACGGTGACGTGGCGCACGTCATGCGCGGCGTTGTGCGCCAGCGGGCTTTCGGCAAAGGCCACTCCGTACAGCACGACCAGGCCCAGGGCGGCACCGGCGGCAAGTTGCAGCAGCAGGCTGCGGGTTGCGCTGGCAGGCAGGAAAGCAAAAAAGGCAGATGCGGAAGACGCGTTCATGGGTTGCTCCATTTCAGGGTTAAGAAACTAAAAAGGTCACAGCGGGAAAGCGTGACAGCGGGCTAAGGAAACCGTGGCGTTGCGCCCGTCGGCATCCCGGTGTTTGTGTTTTTCGACCAGCAGCGCCGTGGCGCAAAGCGCTTGCCCCGTTGCCGATGCAGCCAGCAAGGCGGCCGCTTCACTGACCGACGGGCTGCCGGTGTACTTGCGCACCGTCTCGGACGGGTTGGGAACGGGCACGGCGGCCAACTGTTCCGGGGTGTAAAAGGCCATCGTCCAGCCATGCCGCGCGGCCAGCGCCAGCAAGCCCGGCTCGTCGGCCTTGAGGTCAATGCTGGCGGCGGCAGCCACATCGCCCACGCAGGCACCGGCCAGCGCCAGCGCCTCGCCCAGGGCTTGTTGCAGCGTGGCCAGCGACGTGCCCCGGTCGCAGCCCAGGCCGACAGCGATTTTGAAGGGTGCATCGGTCATGCGGCTTGCGGCGGCCGGTACACGACCAGGCGCTCGTTCAATTGCTGCCAGCGCTCGTTCGTCACCTCTGCATGGGTGATCCACAGCACCGCCTTGAAGTGGTTCAGGTCCACGTCTTCAAAGCGCTCGAATTTGTGGATGGTCGCCGGCAGCGGCGTCGGCCGGGTCCACCAGTCCGGGCTGCCGGCTTCCTGCACGACGGCAACCGGCTCGCCGTTGACGACGTGGGCCGAGACGCGGGTGATGTTGATCTTGGGCGCCTCGACTTTCCAGCCCAGTTCGCGGCCCAGAATATCGACTGGAATGGTCTTGCCCACGTCGGACGCGGTGGTCAGCACGGCGGTGGCGCCGAGCAGCGCGGCCACCTGCTCGGCCATGGCATTGGCGCCGCCGACGTGGCCCGACAGCACCGGAATGACAAACTGCCCGGCGTCATCAACCACCAGCACGCCCGGGTCTTCGTCCTTGCTTTTCAGGTGCGGCGCAATCAGGCGCACCACCGCGCCCAGCGAAACGAAGAAAACGACCTGGTCAAACTCGATGAACAGCGTGGCGATTTCATCGCGAAAAGCGCCGCTGTAGGCGCGCACCGGGTTGGGCAAGCCCGCCATGAGTGGCGCAAATTTTTCAGCCACGCAGACGCTGGCCTGCGGCAGCTGGCGCGCCAGTTCGGCGGTCTGCTGCGCACCGTGCTTGGTGATGGCAACCAGGACGACGCGCACGGCGGCGCTGGTATCTGGCAAGGTGTTCATGGTCATCCTAAAGTTTCCTCTTCGATTTCAGTGCTTGTTTTCTTGCGGCAGCCGCGCAGCATGTCGCCGCGCACGCGGTCAGGGTTCTTGACCAGCAGCAGCGACAGGTAGTTGACCTTCGTGCCCTTGAGTTCGGCCACGTTGTGAACAATCCGCTCCACCGGCGAGCCGGCTTTTTCAATGAAGCGGCTGTGCGGCAGCAAGCCCCGGCGCTCCAGCAGGTCGATCAAGTCGTCCAGCAGCGGCTTGACCTTCATCAGCACCAGCGTGTCGAAGTCGTCCAGCATCTTTTCAACGGCCGCAATGCCGTAGGCGGCAGGCACGATGGCGATGGTGTCGTCCTGCTCCGACAGCGGCATCTGCAGCCGGGCGCAGGCCGCGTTGAAGGAGGTCACGCCGGGCACGATGTCGATGCTGGCCTCGGCATCGAGTTCCCGCAGCACGCGGGCCAGGTAGCAAAAGCTGGCGTAGGTGGAGGCATCGCCTTCGACGAGAAACAGCACATCCTGACCCGTTGCCAGCAGCGCCTTCACGGTTTCGGCGGCCTTGAGCCAGTGGCGGGCGAGCTTTTCCACATCGTGGGTCATCGGAAACAGCAGTGGCTGGTGCCGGGCGGGCAGTGCCAGCCCGGCGCGCAGGGCGATGTCGAGCGCATAGCTTTCCTTGCGCAGGCTGCGCACCGGATAGGTCCAGACCGCATCCGGACGCTCCAGCAAGGCCCAGGCGCGGCGCGTGATCAGGCCCGGATCGCCGGGGCCTAAAGAGACGCCGAACAGGCGGCCTGGCGCAACTGTTGGGGTGGTCACATGAAGTTCAGTCATCGCTTTTTCCCGTCTGGGCAGCTTGGGGCACGGCGATTTTTTGCGCGCACACCAGCCACACAGGGTTCTCGGCGGCCATGCGGTTCATGTGCAAAATCGGCTTGCTGCGCGAGGCCTGCAGCTGCAGCACGTCCCAGGCCACGCCCAGCACCTTTAAGGTCTCGACGGCCACGGCCAGGTTTTCAAGCGTGACGAAATTCATCACCAGCCAGCCTTCGGGCTTGAGGCGCAGCAAGATCAAACGGATCAGCTCGGCCAGTTCGCCGCCCGAGCCACCGATGAACACCGCGTCCGGGTCGGGCCAGTGCTGCAGGCCTTCGGGCGCCTTGCCATGCACCAGCGTGTGATTGCTGATGCCGAGGTTTTTGCGGTTGCCGCGCACGATGGCGCTGTCGTCGACATTTTTTTCAATCGCGTACACATGGCCTTGGCTGCACAGCCGCGCCGCTTCCAGACCCACAGAACCCGATCCTGCACCAATGTCCCAGACCACGCTGCCGGCGCGCAGCTGCATGCGGGCCAGCGACACCACGCGCACTTCGTTCTTGGTGATCAGGCCTTTTTCCGGGTAGCGCTGCTGGTAGCTGGCATCTGGCAGGCCCAGCAGCACCGGCTGCAGGCGCGGGCGGGTGCGCCACAGCAGCACCACGTTCGGGTCGGCAAATGGCATCTGCGCGGCGGCGGTGATGGCCATGCCGCTGACGATGCGTTCCTCGGGCTGGCACAGGCGCTCGGCCACGGCCATCTCGAAATCATCGGCCAGGCCCTCAGTGACCAGCATGCGGGCAATGCGGTCGGGCGTATTGGCGGGGCTGGTGAGAATGGCCAGGCGGTCATTTTGCCGTATGTCACGGAGCAGCGCGTACAGGCCGTGGCCAGGCTCCGAACCTTCCGCCCAGTCGCCCGCATCCTTGCCGTGAACCGACGAGAACTTCATGTCCTGCCACGGCAGACTGAGCCGGGCGCAGGCCAATTGCAGGGTGGATACGTTAGGGATGACCTCGATCGCCTCGATGCACAGGCGCGACGCCAGGTAGGCGGCGATGCCGTGGCACAAGGGGTCGCCGGTAGCTAGCACCACCACGCGCTGGTTTTCGCTTTGGGCAACACGAATCCATTCGGGAACTTGCGACAGCGCGCCTGTCAGGTCGCGTTGCCGGGCTGCCGGATCAGTGTGTTCGGCAAACAGCTGCAGCGCGCGCGTGCCGCCAATCACCAGTTGCGCCTGCTGCAAATGCGCCAGCGCGGCGCGGCTCAAACTGGCAATGCCGTCGTCGAGCACGCCGATGACTCGACATTTTTCAATTAGGTTGATGGATTCAGAATTCAAGGGGCCTCCGCTATCTTGCGACCGTCAAAGTCGCAGACCAGCACTTTCAGATCAAATTTATCGGGGTAACGCGCCTGCAGGGTCTGAATCACCCGCTGCGCCAGCGCTGTGTGAAAAGCCGTGCCCAAACCCAGCGCATCCATGCGCTCGCCGGCATAGCGCGCGGTTTCGTTCTGGCGAATGGCCTCGCACACGTCCGGCGCCGCGCCCAGGCTGGCGGCAATGTCGGCCAGCAGACCGGTATCGACCTCTGCCCGGCCGGCGTGGGTGATGGTTTCGCCCTGGGCGATCTTGGTGAGCTTGCCGACCATGCCGCCAATCACCACCTGCTTCAAACCGGCCTTGACGGCGGCACTCATGGCGTAGCGCAAAAAGTCGCCCATCTGCACAAAAGCCGGTTCGGGCAGATGCGGCATTTCGGCCATCACGAACTTCTCGGTGCGCCCGCCGGTGGTCAGCACCACCACGCCGTGGCCCAGCGTGCCCGCCACCTGCACGCCCTGCACCACGCTGGCCCGGTAGGCGGCCGTCGAATACGGCTTGACGATGCCGGTGGTGCCCAGAATGGAAATGCCGCCCAGGATGCCAAGCCGGGCATTCAGCGTTTTCTTGGCCATTTCCACGCCTTGCGGCACCGAAATGCAGACCTCGAAGCCGGCTTCTTCCAGCAGTTCGCCGGCTGCGGCCTGCACATTGGCCATGATGTTGCGGCGCGGCACTGGATTGATGGCCGGGCCGCCCACCGTCAGGCCTAGGCCGGGCATGGTCACGGTGCCCACGCCAAAACCGCTGGTCAGCAGCACCTGGCCGGGCAAGTCACGGCGCAGCGTCACGTCGGCCGTGAGGTGCGCCTTGTCGGTGCAGTCCGGGTCGTCGCCCGCGTCCTTGATGACCATGGCGTGCGCGGTGTGGCCGTTGACCGTGCCGTCCAGCACCGCAAAAGTCACCCGGTCGCCATTGGGCAGCAGGCACTCAATGCTGTCCGGCACCTGCCCGGTCACCAGCCCCAGCGTGGCCGCGCGCGCCGCCGCCGCCGAACACGCGCCGGTGGTGAAGCCGGTGCGTGTGCCGCGCGGCGCGTTCTTGTCCATCATGCGCGGGTTTTCTGCGCAAGCTCTTGCGCTTCGGCCAGCCCCAGCAGGGCATGGATGGCGGCCACCACCAGCGTCGAGCCGCCCTTGCGGCCGCGAATCACCACCCACGGCACGGCGGACTCCAGCGCCATCAGGTCCTTGGATTCGGCCGCCGAGACAAAACCGACCGGCATGCCGACGACCAGCGCGGGACGCGCGCTCTCGTCATGAATCAGCCTTACCAGCTCGATCAGCGCGGTCGGCGCGTTGCCGATGCCGACGATGGCGCCATCGATCAAGCCCAGCCGGTGCGCCTTGCGCATGGCCTGCACGGCGCGGGTCGTGCCTTCGGCCTTGGCCATCTCAATCACATCGGCATCCGAGATGAACTGGTGCGTGGCCATGCCAAAGTGGCCCAGGCGCGGCGCGGACAGGCCGACGCAGATCATCTCCACATCGGCGACCACGCGGGTGCCGCGCGACAGGATGGCGGCCACGCCGGCCTGCACCGCGCGCGGGTGAAAGTCGGTCAGGCCGTTGAAGTCGAAGTCGGCATTGGCGTGGATCATGCGGCGCACGATGGGCCACTGCCCGGCGGTGTAGGCGTGCGCGGCCACTTCGCGGTCAATCACGGCAAAGGAGTCATGCTCGATGGCCCGGCCGGCGGCAGTGAGCTGCTCGGTAACGACGTTGGCGGTGCTCATGGCTGGGCGTGCTCGTGGCGATGGTCGTGCGGGTGCGCGTGGTCATGCTGATGTCCATCCTCATGAGCATGAATCTGAACGATGGCCTGGGCATGCGGATGCGGATGCGGATGCGGATGTTCGTGATCGTGGTTGTGGTCGTGCGCTAGGGCATCGTCATGGTGATGCCCGCCCAGACCATGTTCAACGCCGAACTCGCGGTACTTGCAGCCGTCGCACGGCATGCGGAACTCCGGCGCGCCGCGCTTCAGGTCGTTCACCCGCGCCTCCAGCAACTCAAAAATCTCGCGCTCAAACCCAAAGTAAGCTGTCGAGGTAAAGCGGATGGCCGGGTACTGGGCTTTCAGGTTTTCAACCTGCCGGGTGATACGCTCGACCAGCGTGCCGTTGAACAGGTAGTACGGCAGCACCACCACCTGCGTCATGCCCAGCAGGCTTTGCCGCTGCACGGCTTTTTCAAGGCGCGGCCAGGTGATGCCGGTAAACGCCAGGTCCACCAGTTCGTGGTCGGTTTCTTCCATCAGCCAGCGCGCCATCTTGGCCATCTCGCCGTTGGCCTGCCGGTCGGACGAGCCGCGCCCCAACATCACCACCCCGGTGGTGGTCGGGTCGGGCATGTCCAGCGCCTGCATCGCGCCTTTCAGGCGGCGTTTGACGATGGCCAGAATCGGGTCGCAGGCCGCGAGGTGCGGCGCGTACAAGAACTGCACCCGCGCAAACTTCAGCCGCGCGCCGTCAATGGCCTGCGGAATGTCCATCTTCACATGCCCGGCGGCATTCAGGATCAGCGGCACCACCAGCACCCGCTGCGCGCCTGTCGCGGCGCGGCGCAGGCCTTCGCTCATGGTGATCTCGGAAAACTCGATGAAGCACACCTCGATGCGCCAGCCTGGCTGGCGCTGGCGCCACTGTTCGGCAAAGTCCAGTATTTCGTCGTTGCCCGATTTTTCGCGCGAGCCGTGGCCCACCACAAGAATGGTGTCTGCTGTCATGTTGTCTCCGGGAGGTCTTTGGGTATGTCGGTAATCAGGCTCGGCTTGGTGCTGGCGCGCCGGAATTTGTGGGTAAAGCTGGCGTCGTAAAGCTTGGACTTGGCCAGCGTTGTCCAGTGCCGGGCACCCAGTGTCGGGCTGGCGATGATCATGGCCTGACTGACGATTTTTGCCTCGCGGCACAGGGCCTGGATGGTCGTCACCGTGCCCCGGATGATTTTTTCTTCGCCCGGCCAGCTGGCCTTGTGGACCACCACCACCGGCGCATCCGGCGACCAGCCGGCCGCCGTCAGCGCCGCCGTGACCCGCCCCATCAGCGTGATGCTCAAAAAGATGCACAAGGTGCTGTGGTGCGCCGCCAGCACCTCCAGCGACTCGCCCTCGGGCATCGGCGTGCGCCCTTCCATGCGGGTAAAAATCACGGTTTGCGTGACTTCGGGCAGCGTCAGGCTTTCCACCGCCGCCGCCGCAGACGCCATGGCCGACGACACGCCCGGCACCACCGCAATCGGAACGCCCGCCGCGTCCAGCGGCTGCACCAGCTCGATCAGCGCGCCATACAGGCCGGGGTCGCCGGTTTGCAGGCGCACCACGGTCTGGCAGCGCCCGGCCTGCCCGATCAGCCAGGCCGACATCTGCTCCAGCGTCATGTCCTTGCTGTCGGCAATCACGCAGCCCGCAGGGGCCCAGCGCATGGCGGCCTCGCTGACCAGGGAGCCGGCGAACAAGATGGCCCCAGCGCGCTCGATCAGCGCCCGGCCCTTCACGGTGATGAGTTCCGGGTCGCCCGGACCGGCGCCCACAAACCAGACGGTGCCGCCGCTCATGACCCCGACGCTGAAAAGCGTTGCCTCAACATATCGCCTCCTCCACGCCCATCGCGCGATAGATTAAATGGGTGTGATGAAGCGAAGGGGAGAAAAGGAGAAAGAAGGCCCAGCCGCAAAGCAGCGAATGCCGGGGCAAAAAATTCCCGAAAACGCTGTGGACTGTCGCCTGCTGACCCTTGCCCATCGCAAGATCACGCGCAAAAAATCAGGCCGGTCTCCGGGCTCACGAGTGAAGAAGCAAAAAGGCTTGTTCTGTCAGACCCCCTTCCCATACGTTGGCACAGTGGTGATGGACCTGGCTTTGACTCGTTTACCGTTGCGAGGGCAGCGTCGGAATAGCGTGGGTTGGTGAATAAACCCGTGCGCACCGACTTCCCGTTTAAGCCTGCAAACCGAAGTCTGCAGACCACCTGAATTTCCATTTCAGTTTAGCACCCTAAAAATCAGCCTCCTGGAAATCACTTTCACAAGGCGCGTGGCGGCCTCGCTGAGCATGACGAAAGGCTAAATTCGAGGCAACGCCAGCCATTGCCCGGCCAGCTGATGCACACCAATGCGGTGGTCAAACACGTCTTCGAGCGCGCGGTGCGTGGCGGCGTCAACGCAGGCGCCCTGGTGCGTGACGCGGCCCTGATCCATCACCACCAGCTCATCGGCCTGCAGCGCAAACGAGATTTCGTGCAGCACGCTGATGACGGTTTTGCCGC
>NZ_JADMJK010000239.1 GCF_018780625.1 Polaromonas sp.
GACCAGATTCAGGGATTTTTTGACATCCCGGTGGACAACATTTACGCGTCGCCCGTGTTGCTGGGCGATTTGCGCCAGAAAAATTACACAGACCTGATGGTGGTCTCGCCCGACGTGGGCGGCGTGGTGCGCGCCCGCGCACTGGCCAAGCAACTCGGCTGCGACATGGCCATCATCGACAAGCGCCGGCCCAAGGCCAATGTGTCCGAAGTCATGCACGTGATCGGCGACATCGAGGGCCGCAACTGCGTCATCATGGATGACATGATCGACACGGCCGGCACGCTGGTCAAGGCCGCCGAGGTGCTGAAGGAGCGCGGCGCCAAAAAAGTCTACGCATACTGCACGCACCCGATTTTTTCGGGTCCTGCCATTGACCGCATTACCCAGGGTGACGCGCTCGACGAAGTGGTGATCACCAACACCATCCCGCTGAGCCAGAGCGCGAAGGCCTGCAAAAAGATTCGCCAGCTCTCCGTGGCACCGCTGATCGCTGAAACCATACAGCGCATTGCCAAGGGAGAGTCGGTCATGAGTTTGTTCTCGGATCAGGACAATCTGTTCTGATTTGAAGCAGCAAGGTGGCTGCCCGGCTCGCAGAATCTGCAGAGCTTGAGCAGCCTTTTTTTGTCGGGGTAAGCTGGTCGCGGCACGCCCCTTTTGGAGAAGATTATGAAATTCGTCGCTTTTGAGCGCGCCATGCAGGGTACGGGTGCGAGCCGCCGTCTCCGCATCACGGGCCGCACGCCCGGTATTGTTTACGGTGGCACCGGTGAAACCACGCTGATCGAGATCGATCACAACGCGTTGTGGCACGCCATCAAGAAGGAAGCCTTCCACGCCTCCATCCTCGAGATGGACCTGGGCGGCACGGCACACAAGGTTCTGCTGCGTGACCTGCAGATGCACCCCTTCAAGCAACAGATTCTGCACATCGACTTCCAGCGCGTCGAAGCCCGCACGCGCATGACCGTGAAAGTGCCACTGCACTACAGCGGTGAAGAAGAGTCGCCAGCGATCAAGACCGACAACTGCCTGGTCAACCACGTGGTGTCCGAGCTGACCGTGTCCTGCTTCCCTGCAGACATCCCTGAATTCATCGCCGTTGACTTGAGCGGCCTGAAAAAAGGCAGCCCACTGAACGTCAAGGACATCACGCTGCCAAAAGGCGTGAAGTTCGTGGCCAAGGGCCAGGTCAACCCCGTGCTGGTGTCTGTGACGCCAATCGCCGTGGAAGTTGAAGTCGCACCCGTGGTCGATGCCAAAGACGCCAAAGGCAAAGGCGGCAAACCAGCAGCCAAGCCTGCTGCCAAGAAGTAATTCGCAGCGCGCTGCATTGGCCTGAAAAGGCCAATCAAGCCCAGGCGGCCCCTGCCCTCTCTTGAGGACAGGGGTCTTTTTTATGGGCGCCCCGTTCTGCTACGCTCACCGCTACGGGTTCAGGCTTCACCACACCGGCAAGCCGCCCTCCCGCCCTCCTCTTCTCATCACATGATCAAATTGTTTGTTGGCCTGGGCAACCCCGGCGCCGAATACGAAGCCACACGCCACAATGCCGGTTTCTGGTGGATTGACGCGCTCTCTCAGGAACTGAAGGTGCCGCTGAGTCTGGACAAGAATTACTACGGCCAGGTCGGCCGCACCACCCTGAACGGACAAACCGTGTGGCTGCTCAAACCCCTGACCTTCATGAACCTGTCGGGAAAATCGGTGGCCGCGCTGGCGCGTTTTTTCAAGATTGCGCCCGGGGAGATTCTGGTGGCGCACGATGAACTCGACATCGTGCCAGGCCAGGCCAAGCTCAAGCTGGGCGGCAGCCATGCGGGCCACAACGGCTTGCGTGACATTCATGCCCAACTGGGTACGGCGGACTACTGGCGGCTGCGCATCGGCGTAGGGCACCCTGGCGTGAAGTCAGAAGTGATCAACTGGGTGCTCAAAAAGCCATCGGCCGAACACCGCACCGCCATTGAAGACTGTATCGCGCGCAGCATCAAGGCGGCGCCTGAGCTGCTCCAGGGCGAGATGGAGAAAGCCACGATGCTGATTCACACCAGCCAGCCACCGCGACCCAAGCCGCCACGGCCTGCGGCTCCGGTGCCCACAGCACCGGCGGCAGGATCGCAGCCCGACTGAGATTTACTTTTTTTGATAGCTACTTGTCCTCGTAGCTATTGGGCTACAGGACAATTTGGCTAATAGTTTTCGGCCTAAAGCAGTTCTCCAGCCTCGCTAGCGAGGCAGCACCGGCACAACAGCCTGCAGGCGATGGTACTTCTCCCAGAGCGTTTCCCGGGTTTCAACATGCTGCGGGTTTACCGGAATGCAGGCAACCGGGCAGACTTGCACGCACTGGGGTTCGTCAAAGTGGCCGACGCACTCGGTGCACTTGTTCGGGTCGATTTCGTAGATTTCCTTGCCGAGGTAAATCGCCTCGTTGGGGCATTCGGGTTCGCACACATCGCAGTTGATGCATTCGTCTGTGATCAGTAAAGCCATGGCGTGTTCCTTGTCCTCTCAAGCCTGCAATCGGGGCCGGTGCGCCGCTTCCAGTGCGCCAGCCACGGCCGGGCTGACCATCTGGCCGACGTCGCCGCCCAGCTTGCTGATCTCGCGCACCAGCGTGCTGCTGATGCACTGCAGGGGCGCGTCGGGCAGCAGAAACACCGTCTCCACCTGCGGGCGCAGCTTGCGGTTCATGGCGGCCATCTGGGCTTCGTAGTCAAAGTCGGTCAGGTTGCGGATACCGCGCACCACCGCGCAGGCCGACTGCGCCGCGCAAAAATCCATGATCAGGCCGTCAAACGACAACACCGTCACGCCCGCTATGTTTTCAGTCGCCGCACGCACCTGCTCCACGCGCTCGTCCAGTGAAAACAGGGTTTTCTTGTGGTGGGCCACCGCTACCGCGATCACGAGTTGGTCAAACAGCCCGGCGGCGCGGCGCACCACGTCGTCGTGGCCCCGGGTGAACGGATCAAACGTGCCCGAATAAACAGCAATGCGGGGAAATGGCGGCGGCGTGATGGGCATGGCGGAATTATGCGCCGGGATGCCCGTCTGCCGCCTAGGCGCAGGCCATGAACCCACGCGCCCGGCAAGGCCGCAGGCCAGGCCCCAGCGATCAGGCCGTCAGCCCGTCCTGCGGCACATCCTGAACCTGCAGTGCGTCAACCTTGGTCAGCAGATGAAAATGCACCGCGCCAGCCTTGCCGCTGCGGTGCACTTGCAGCCCCAGCGGCGCCAACTCCTCATCAAGCCAGGCCCGGGGGGCTTCCAGATAGACCAGCCCCTTGGGCGCAATCGCCTGCGCAGCGGCCTTGAGTGCGGCCTCAAACTGGATGGAGTCAAACGGCGGGTCGAGAAACACGAGCTGCATGCTGCCGGCTGGCAGCCGCCGCAGCAGACTCAAGCCGTCACCGCGCTCAACCCTGACGCTGTCGGCTTTCAGCCGCGCCTGCACGGACTTGAGTTGCAGCACCAGCGCAGGGTCCTGCTCGCACAGCAACACCTCGGCGGCGCCGCGCGAAGCCGCTTCAAACCCCAGCACACCGGTGCCGGCAAACACATCGGCGCAGCGCCAGCCGCTCAGGTCCTGGCCCAGCCAGTTGAACAGGGTTTCCCGCACACGGTCAGGCGTGGGACGCAGGCCGGGCCTGTTGGGCACGGACAGCTTGGTGCGCCGGTACTGTCCGCCAATGATGCGGATCTCACCAGGCGGCTTGAGGTGCGCCGTTCCCTTGGGCTTCACGGTGGGTTTCATCAAGGGCTTGACGGCAGGCTCGGCCTGGATTTTGAGGGGGGTGTATTTCATAGCGAAGATCCAAGAATCACGGTGACCATTTTTTCGGGTTGTAGTTTGCGCGCAAAAGCGGCCTTGATGTCGTCGGCTGTCACCTTCTCCACTTGCTGGGTCCAGGTGTCGAGGTAGTCGAGCGGCAAATTATTCCATGCTATGCCGGCAATGTTGCCCAGCAGCTTGCCATTACTGTCAATGCGCAGGGCAAATCCGCCCATCAGGTTGTCCTTGGCGGCCTGCAGTTCAGCTGCGGTCGGCCCGTTGGCCACAAAGTCGCCCACCACCTGGCGCACCAGCGCTACCGCCTGCGCGGCCTGGTCGGGCCGGGTTTGCAGGCCGACCGTGAAGCTGCCGGCATGCAGGCCGGGCGAGAAATGGCTGGAGACGCCGTAGGTTAAACCGCGCTTTTCACGCACTTCCTGGGTCAGCCGCGACACAAAGCCGCCGCCGCCCAGGATGTAATTGCCGACGGTCAAGGCGAAATAATCGGGGTCGGCGCGCTTGAAGCCGGGCTGGCCCATCAGCACATGCGCCTGGGCGGAATCGAACGGGATGCGCTTTTCCTCGGCTTGCGTGAGCGGCGCGACTTCGGCTACCTGCGGCAGCGGCGGCAAACTGGCGCAAGGCACTTGCGGCAGGCGTGACAGCAAGCGCGCGGCCAGTGCATCGGCCTGCGCCCTGGTCACGGCGCCCACCATGCTGATGCGCGCGCGGCAGGCCACGACGCCGGCGGCATGCGCGGCCCGCAGGTCGGTGGTGCTGATGCGCGCCAGCGTCGCCTCGCTCACCTCCTGGCCATAGGGGTGCGTGCCGTACACAGCCTGGCCATAGGCCCGGCCAATCACGCTGGCGGGACGGGTGTAGGACTCCTTGAGCGCGGCCTGCATGCGCTGGCGTTCGCGCTGCCAGACGGATTCGGGAAAGGACGGCTCGGCCAACTCGCGTGCGGCAAGCGCCACCGCCTGGTCCAGCAAGTCAGGCTCGGTCAGGGAGCGCAGTGAAAAACTCAGCCGGTCGACGCTGGCACCGGCACCAAACTGGGCGCCCAAATCGGCCCAGGCTTCGCTGAGCGCATTTTCATCCAGCGTTGGCGAGCCATTTTTGGCCTGCACGCCCTTGTCCAGCATGGCCGCCATGATGCTGGCCAGACCGGCTTGCGCGGGCGGGTCACGCCGGCTGCCGGCGTCAAAGTCGATCTGCACGTCCAGCATGGCCACCGCCGGACTCTCGACCAGGTAGACCTGGGCGCCGCTGGGCTGGGTCCAGTGCTGGATCGGAATCGCCGCCCATGCTGGAATATGACAAAAAAGGCCTGAAGCCAACGTCGTTATTACGCGGATAGCTATTTTTTTAGTAGCAATGATCATGAAGACCCAAATCGTTCGGTTCGGAGCCGGGCTCAATGCCGGGGCGCAACAGTGGACGGGCGCGGCTTGCGCTGGGGGCCCATCGCCTGCGGCAGCAAGGTGGCGGTCGTCAGCTGGTCATCACCAAAATATTTGGCGGCCACCGCCTGCACCTCGGCAGCGGTGATGCTGCGCAGCTGGGCGATCAGGCGCGCACTGGCGTCCAGCGGCAGGCCCTGCACCCAGTTGGAGCCCAGCTCCTGCGCCTGGCTGAACACCGAGTCTAGCTTGTAGGTTTCGCTGGCCACCCACTGGGTTTTGACGCGATTGAGCTCTGATGCGCTGACGCCGTCCCTGGCCACCAGCGCCACCTGCTGGCGCAGTGCCTGGGCCACCTGCTGCACGGTTTTGCCTTCGGCGGGCACGCCGCTGAGCCTGAACAGCTGCGGCCCGCGGCCCAGCATGCCATTGGAGGCGCCTGCGCTGTCGGCAATGCGGCCTTGCTGGCCCTTCCCCTGGACCAGCGCGCGCTCCAGCCGGGCGCCGTTGTAGCCGTCAAGCACAGCGGCCAGTACCGTCAGGGCCAGCGCATCGCGGCTGGCTGGCGCGGTGGCTGATGCGGCCATGGCGGCATCCGCCAGGTCGGCGGCTTCGAGCTTGGGCACCTTGAAGGCCAGCGTCACATAGGCCTGGCTGGCAGGGGCCTTGAGTTCCAGGCGCCGCATGCCGGCCTGCGCGGGCTCGCTGCGCGGCTTGCGCACCGGCACCGGGCGCGCGGCAATCGCGCCGTAGTATTTTTCAGCCAGCACCCGGACCCGGGCCACGTCCACATCCCCCGCTACCACCAGTGCCGCATTGGCGGGCACATACCAGCGCTGATGGAAGTCGCGCACATCGCCGGGTGTCATGGCGTCCAGGTCGCTCATCCAGCCCACGATGGGGCGCCGGTAGGGCGCGGCCAGAAAGGTCAGCGCCGTGGACTGCTCGGACAGCATGGCGCGCGGCGCGTCTTCGGTGCGCAGGCGGCGCTCCTCCTTGACCACCTCGATCTCGCGCTTGAATTCCTCGTCAGGCCACCGGTTGTTGGCAAAGCGGTCGGCCTCCAGGCGCATCACGGTTTCGAGCTGGCCGGCAGGGATTTGCTGGTAGTAGCCGGTGTTGTCGCGGCTGGTAAAGGCGTTTTCGCGCCCGCCGAGCGCCGCCACCTGCCTGGAAAAATCGCCCGGCTTCACCGTCGGCGTACCCTTGAACATCATGTGCTCCAGCACATGCGCCACGCCCGAGGTGCCATCCACCTCGTCCATGGAGCCGACACGCACCCACAGCATGTGGGCCACGGTGGGCGCACGGTGATCGGGCTTGACAATGACCGTCAGCCCGTTGGCCAGCGTGAACTGGTCCACCGGCGCGGCAGGCTGTGCAACGGCTGCAGTGCCGAGGGCGGCGAGCAGCGCCACCGGAAAAAGCGAAGCTGAAAACCGGGCGGTCAGGCCCTTGGAAAAGGTTACCGAAGGCTTCAAATGGACGGGTCTGGCTTGTTTCATAGAATAGTGGACTCTACAAGCATAATTAATGTTCAGTTTTTTCAAGAAAAAATCCGGCTCTGCCCCGCCACCGGTGCCTTGCGCACCGCCTGCAACCCCTGCCGTACAGGCGCCCGGCGAGGCGTCCGCGCCGGCGGCAGCCCCTGTGCATGGCCCCGCAGCACCAACTGGCCCAGCCCGCGGCACGGGCGGCGGGATGATCGGCAGTGCGCTGGTCACGCCCATTTCCATCCCCGACGCGCTGGCAGCGGCTGCATCGCCAGACCGCCAGCGCTGGCTCGGCAAGCTGCAGGCGGGCCTGCGCAATACCGGCAGCAGCATTTCCACCGTGTTCACCGGCAGCCGCATTGACGATGCCCTGTACGAGGACCTGGAAACCGCCCTGCTGATGGCCGATACAGGCGTGAAGGCCACCGAGCACCTGCTGGCCGATGTCAAGCGCCGCGTCCAGGCGGGCGGTATGACGCACCCGGTGGCGGTCAAGAATGCGCTGGTCGAGGCCATTGCCCAGCTGCTCAAGCCGCTTGAAAAGCCCCTGGTGATTGGGCAGTACCAGCCCACGGTGATCATGGTCACGGGCGTCAACGGCGCGGGCAAAACCACCTCGATTGGCAAGCTCACGCGCCATCTGGCCAACGAAGGCGCTTCTGTGCTGCTGGCGGCCGCCGACACCTTTCGCGCCGCAGCGCGCGAGCAGCTCAGTGTCTGGGCCGACCGCAACACAGTCGAGATTGTCAGCCAGGCCGGCGGCGACCCCGCAGCCGTGAGCTTTGATGCCGTGACTGCAGGCAAGGCGCGCGGCAAGGACGTGGTGCTGGTCGATACCGCCGGCCGCCTGCCAACGCAGCTGCACCTGATGGAAGAGCTGCGCAAGATCAAGCGCGTGGTGCAAAAGGCCGACGCCACCGCGCCGCACGAAATTTTGCTCGTGATTGACGGCAACACCGGCCAGAACGCGCTGGCCCAGGTCAAGGCCTTTGACGACACGCTGCAACTGACGGGCCTGATCGTGACCAAGCTCGACGGCACGGCCAAGGGTGGCGTACTGGCAGCCATTGCCTTGTGGGCGCGCGAGCGGGCGCTGGCTTCGCCTGACCTGCGCCCGGTGCCGGTCTACTTTATCGGTGTAGGCGAAAAGCTCGAAGACCTGGAAACCTTCAACGCGCGCGAGTTTGCCCAGGCACTGCTGGCCTGAATGCCGCGCCGGCATTGAAAACCGCCCCCTTGCCTCCATTTGACAGCTTTGAAGGATTGCCTACGTGCCTAGCTTTGTCAGTCAAGTTCTTGGTCTTACGCTGAAAATCGTTCTGGGCCTGTTCGCCGCTTTGTTTGCGGTCAGCCTGCTGGTGGCGGGCCTGATTGTTTTCGTGGTGCTTCTGCTCAAATCCCTGATTACGGGCCGCAGACCTGCGGCATCCATGGCGTTTGGCCGCTTCCAGCAGTTTTCATCCCAAAAGGGCTGGTCGGGCCGTGGCGCCCGCGAAGGCGAGTCCGCGTCCAAATCCAGACCCGGCGCCGGCGATATTGTGGACGTCGAAGTACGGGAAATTCGGGAAGAGCGGCGCCTGCCTTGAGTTCCACGGCCAGGACGGCTCAGGCGCCGGGCACCGCATAGCCTTTCAGGGTCTCACGCAAGCGCTGCAAATCCGGCTCAGTGAGCGTTTCTTTCTGAAGCAGTTCGGCTGCAGCCGCGTCCAGCACCTGGCGCCGCGCGGTCAGCATCGCCACCGTTCGCGCAAAGGCTTCACGCACGATGCTGCGCACTGCCGCATCAATCTGGCGCGCGGTTTCCTCGCTGAAGTTGCGCTCCTTAAGGCTTAGCCCGGTTTCGCCCAGAAAAGACGAGCGCTCTTCCTCGTACACCACATGGCCCAGCTTTTCGTCCATGCCATAGCGCATGACGATGGCCCGCGCAATGGAAGTCACTTTTTGCAGGTCATCTGCCGCGCCGGTGGACACTTCCCCAAACACGATGTGTTCGGCGGCACGACCGCCCAGCAGCACCTGCATCTTGTTTTCCAGTTCCTGGCGCGTCATCAGGAAACGGTCCTCGGTGGGACGCTGGATGGTGTAGCCCAGCGCGCCAACGCCGCGCGGGATGATGGAGACCTTATGCACCACGTCCACCCCGGGCAAGGACAGCGCCACCAGCGCGTGGCCCATTTCATGGTGGGCCACCACGCGCCGCTCATGCGGGTTGAGCAGGCGGTTCCTCTTTTCGAGGCCCGCCACAATGCGCTCGACCGCCACCGTGAAGTCGTCCAGCGTCACCGCCTCGGCGCGCCGGCGTGTCGCGGCCAGCGCCGCCTCGTTGCACAGGTTGGCCAGGTCGGCGCCTGAAAATCCCGGGGTCAGTTCGGCCACCTGTTCCAGCGCCACGCCCGGCGCGAGCTTGATCTTGCGCGTATGGACCTTGAGGATGGCGATTCGCCCGATGCGGTCGGGCCGGTCCACCAGCACCTGCCGGTCAAACCGGCCGGCGCGCAGCAAGGCTGCGTCCAGCACCTCGGGCCGGTTGGTGGCGGCCAGCAGCACCAGGCCCGAGCTGGAGTCAAAGCCATCCATTTCCGCCAGCAACTGGTTCAGCGTCTGCTCCTTTTCGTCGTTGCCGCCAATGCCCGGCGCGCCCCGCGCACGGCCGAGCGAGTCGAGTTCATCAATGAAAATGATGGCCGGCGCCTGCTGGCGCGCCTGCTCGAACAAGTCGCGCACCCGGGCGGCGCCCACGCCGACGAACATCTCGACGAACTGCGAGCCCGAAATGGAGAAAAACGGCACGCCCGCCTCGCCCGCCACCGCGCGCGCCAACATGGTCTTGCCGGTACCGGGCGGGCCCACCAGCAAGATACCGCGCGGCATGCGCCCGCCCAGGCGGCCATATCCCTGCGGGTCTTTCAGAAAACCGATGACTTCCTGCAACTCAGCCTTGGCTTCGTCCACGCCGGCCACGTCGTCAAAGCTGACCTTGGTGTCGGTCTCGACGTAAATCTTGGCCTTGCTCTTGCCGATCGACAGGAAGCCGCCGCCCAAACCCTGCTTTTCGCCAAATTTGCGCATCGCAAACAGCCAGATGCCCACAAATACCAGCGTCGGCAGCACCCAGGACAGGATGTCGCGCATCAAGGTGCTCTCGATCACGCCGTTGAACTTGACGTCGTACTGGGCCAGGTCCCTGGCAAGCTCAGGCGCCACCCGTGTCGTGATGAAGGTCTTCTTGCCGTCCGGCAACCCTTGCTTGAGCGTGCCGGTGATGTAGCGATCGGTGATCGAAATGTCCGCGACCTGGCCGTCTTTCAGCAAGGACTGGAACTGGCTATAGGGAATGGGTTCAACCGCCCGCCACTGCAGGTACAGCCCGTGCAGAAACTGGAGGGCGATCAGCGCCAAAAGAACGTACCAGACGCTGAACTGCGCGCGCTTTTGCGTAGGGCCTTTCATGGCGTGCGCGCGCAGGGAAGCGCAGCCCGCTGCTGCAAATCCAGTGACAGCGACATGGCCTCGCCACTGGCCGCCAGCGTGACAGCAAACCCGAGGCTGAGCGCCAATGCCGCCATGGCCTCGTTCTGGCGCAGGCACTCTCCCACGAGCTGGCCGGTACCCCGGCCTTTCAGGTAGCGAATCAGCTTGGCCAGCAGCGCCCGCCCCAGCCCCATGCCCTTCAGGTCAGAGCGCACCATGATCGCGAACTCGGCGCGCAGGTTGTCGGGGTCGGTGCTTGCCCGTACTTCGCCCAGCATGCGGTCGGCGCCCACCGCGTCTGGCGCAACCGCGATGAATGTCATGTCGCGCGCATAGTCGATCTGGCTGAAGCGGGCGAGTTCAGAATGCGCAAATTCGCGCCTGGCCATGAAAAAGCGCATGCGCAGGTCATCGGGTTCGGCCTCCATGAAAAACGCACGCAGACAAGGCTCATCCTCGGGCCGGATCGGTCGCACCAGCGCGCTGCGCCCGCTGAACTCGACCTGTTCTTCAAGCTCAGCCGGATAGGGCCGGATGGCCAGTCGCTGCGCACCGGCGCTGCGCGCGTGCACCACCTTCACGCGGGCATCCAGCGCAATCACGCCCTGGTCGTCCGCCAGCAGCGGGTTGATGTCGAGTTCGGCCACCTCCGGGAAGTCGCAAATCAGTTGCGAGACCTTCAGCAGGGTCGACTCAAGCGCCTCGTGATCGATGGCCGCGCGGTCGCGGTAGCCGGCAAGCAGCCGGGATACGCGGGTGTGCGCCACCAGATCGCGCGCCAGCGCCAGGTTCAGCGGCGGCAAGGCCACGGCGCGGTCGCCAATCACCTCGACCGCAACGCCGCCCTGGCCGAACAGGATCACCGGCCCGAAGATCGGGTCGGTCGCGGCGCCGACGATCAACTCGTGCGCATGCGGCCTGCGTACCATCGCCTGGACCGTAAAACCCGCCAGCGCGGCATCGGGACGCAGTTCTGCGACCCGCCTCAGCATGCCTTGGGCGGCCTGCGCCACTTCCTGCCGGCTCTCCAGTTTCAGCGCCACGCCGCCCACGTCGGACTTGTGCGAAATATCGGGCGAGAGGATTTTGAGCACGACAGGAAAGCCGATCTCCGTGGACGCGCTCTCGGCTTGCGCGGCATCCGCCACGACGCGGGTCTCGACCACCGGAATGGCATAGGCCGCCAGCAAGGCTTTGGCCTCGGGCTCGCTCAGCAGCGTGCGGCCATCGGCCAGCACCCCGTCAATCAGCCGCCGCGCCGCCGCCAGGTCAGGGGCGAAGCCCTGCGGCAGCGAAGGCGGCGTCTGCATCAACAGGGACTGGTTGCGGTGAAAGCCCGCGAGTTGAAGAAACCCGCCTATAGCCTGCTCCGGGGAGTCATACGAGGGAATGCCGGCCTGGGCAAAGACGCTGCGCGCCTGCTGGACCGCTCCGCCGCCCAGCCAGCAACCCAGCACGGGCCGGGTGGCCTGTTGCATCAGCGGCACGCAGGCATTGGCGATTTGCACGCTCGGCACGATGGCCGTCGGGGCATGCATGAACAAGACCGCGTCGGCATTCGGGTCGGCGAGCAGGATCTGCAGCGTGCGGACATAGCGCTCAACGGGCGCGTCGCCGATGATGTCCACCGGGTTGCCCTGGGACCAGGTGGGCGGCAGGAATTCCTGGAGTTGGCGCATCGATTCGCCGGACAACCCGGCCAGCGTGCCGCCGCCCAGCGCCAGCGCGTCGGCCGCCAGCACGGCTGCGCCTCCGCCGTTGGTCATGATGGCCAGCCGCTCCCCCTTGAAGGGCCGCGCGCGGGCCAGGGTTTCTGCCGCCGCGAACAAATCGGTCAAGGTCGCCACGCGCAGCATGCCGGCCCGCCGCACGGCGGCGTCAAATACGGCGTCTGACCCCGCGAGCGCGCCGGTGTGCGATGCCGCCGCCTTGGCACCCTCGGGTGCGCGCCCGGCCTTGACCAGCAACACCGGTTTGTTGCGCGCCGCAGCACGCGCGGCCGACATGAATTTACGCGCTGACTGGATCGACTCCATGTACATCAGGATGGCGCGCGTGCCCGGGTCGCTGCCGAGGTAATCGAGTACGTCGCCGAAGTCCACATCGGCGCTGTCGCCGAGTGAAATAAAGTGCGAAAACCCGATCTGGTGCGACTTGGCCCAATCCAGCAGCGCCGTCGTCAGGGCGCCGGACTGGGAAACAAACGCCAGCCGTCCGGAAAGCGCCGAAGTGTGGGCGAAACTGGCGTTGAGCCCTATTCCCGGCACCAGCAAGCCGACGCAGTTCGGCCCCAGAATGCGCAGCAGGTGCGGCTTTGCGGCATCCAGCATGGCCTGCTGCAGGCTGGTCTCGTCGGGCGCATGGGCAGCCGAAAGTCCGGCGCTGATGACGATGGCGGCGCGGGTGCCGCAGCGGCCGAGTTCGGCCATGATGCCCGGAACCGTAGGCGCCGGCGTGCAGATCACGGCCAGGTCCGGCGGCTGCGGCAGGCTGGCCACGTCACGAAAAGCCGGCTGGCCGGCTACTTTCAGGTGCTTTGGATTGACCGGCCAGACAGGTCCGGCAAAGCCGCCTTCGAGCAGGTTGCGCATCACGGTCGCGCCAATGCTTTGCGGCCGGTCAGAAGCGCCAATGACGGCCACCGACCTGGGGCGAAACAGGTGTTCAAGGTTGCGCACACTCATGACGGTATTTCTGACGGAAAAAGTGCGGTGTCAGTGGCGCTCATCGGCAGGCCGGGTTTTTTCCAGCAGCCTGCCCAGCAAATCCATAGGCAAGGGAAATACGATCGTCGAGGCGCGGTCGCCGGCCACCTGCGTCATGGTCTGCAGGTAGCGCAGCTGCATGGCTTCGGGCTGCTGCGCCAGCATTTGCGCGGCCTCCAGCAAGGCCACGGCAGCCTGCTTTTCGCCCTCGGCATGAATCACCTTGGCGCGGCGTTCGCGCTCGGCTTCAGCCTGGCGCGCAATGGCCCGCACCATCGACTCGTTCAGGTCAATGTGCTTGATCTCCACATTGGTGACCTTGATGCCCCAAGCGTCCGTCTGGGCGTCAAGAATCTGCTGCACGTCCAGGTTCAGCCGCTCGCGCTCGGCCAGCATCTCGTCCAGTTCATGCTTGCCGAGCACCACGCGCAAGGTGGTCTGAGCGATCTGGCTGGTCGCCGTCAGGTAGTCCTCGACCTGGATGATCGCCTTCTGCGGATCGACCACGCGAAAGAACACCACGGCATTGACCTTGACCGAGACGTTGTCGCGCGAGATCACGTCCTGCGGCTCGACATCCATCGTCACGATGCGCAGGTCCACGCGCACCATCTGCTGGATGCCGGGAATCACAAGCACCAGCCCCGGGCCCTTGACTCGCCAGAACCGGCCAAGCTGGAACACCACGCCGCGCTGGTACTCACGCAGCACGCGCAGCGAGCTGAAGGCGAGGATCAGCAGCAGTGGCAGCAACACGCCGCCGAGACCGAGGTTGAAGTCGAAAATCATGATGAAGTTCCTTTCGGGATTGGATCGCTACCGGAGTCTTCGGGGCACACGTCCAGCGTCAGGCCGCTCAGCGCCACCACGCGCACCCGCTGCCCCGGCGTCAGGGCACCGGGGCAGCGCACCTTCCAGCGTTCGCCATGAACCAGGGCCCAGGCAACACCGTTGTCCACCGCCAGTACTTCGCCCACCGCGCCCAGCATTTCCTCCGGTCCGCTGACCACGGGGCGGCGACGCGCCCGCAGCGCCATACCGCCGCCGAGCAAAACGACAGCAGCGGAGCTGGCTGCCAGGCCAAAAACCAGTGCCAGCGGAACGCCAAAGCCGGGAATGTCGCGATCAAACAGCAGCAAGCCACCTGCGATGAAGGCGATCACGCCACCGACGCCGAGCACGCCAAAGGCGGGCGTCAGGATTTCTGCAGCGAGCAGCGCCATGCCGAGCAGGATCAGCGCCAGCCCCGCATAGTTGACCGGCAGCATCTGCAGCGCAAAAAGCGCCAGCAGCAAGCAAATGGCGCCGGTCACCCCCGCCACGCCAAAGCCTGGCGATGAAAACTCGAACAACAGGCCGTAGATGCCGATCATCATCAGAATCAATGCAAAGCTCGGGTTGGCAATGACTGACAGCAGCTGCTGGCGCCAGTCGGGCAGCACGGTCTCCACAGCCAGGCCGCGCGTGGCCAGCGTCACATCGGCGCCCAGCACCCGCACCGTGCGGCCGTCGATCTGCGCCAGCAAGTCGGGCACATCGGCGGCAAGCACGTCAATCACCTTGTCCCGCAGCGCTTCGCTGGCCGTCAGACTGACCGCCTCCCGCACGGCGCGCTCGGCCCATTCGGCATTGCGCCCGCGCTGCTGCGCCAAGCCGCGAATAAAGGCGGCCGCATCGTGCACTTGCTTGGCGGTCAGTGCGTCGGCCGGTGCCATGGGCGGTGCATCCCGCGTGGGCTCACCCCCACTGGCGCCGGGCCTGCCACTTTTTTCATCCGTTGACGGCTTGCGCTCGACGCCCGGCAGGCCAACAGCGACCGGCGTGGCGGCGCCCAGCGTGGTGGCTGGCGCCATGGCGGCGATGTGCGCGGCATACAAGATATAAGTACCCGCACTGGCGGCACGCGCGCCTTCGGGGCTGACGTACACGGCGACCGGCACCGAAGATGCGAGGATCGCCTGGATGATCTGCCGCATGGACGTATCCAGTCCACCCGGCGTGTCCAGCCTGATCACCACCAGTGGGGCATGTGCGTCCTTGGCCCTGGCAATTCCGCGGATCAGGTAATCCGCGCTGGCGGGGCCTATCGCGCCGTGCACTTCCAGCAAAAGAACCGGCGCTGCGCGGGCTGCGAATGCGCTCAAGCCAAGCAAGGCCGCAACGACCAGTGCGCGAAACCACGCAGCACCCGCCGCAACTAGCACCGACGCCCCGCGCGCGGCGCAAGGCCTGCTAATCAACTGCAGCGCAGTGAACATGGCTTGTCTTTCTGTCCGTGACTGTATTTTTGCGTCGATCCAGAAGCAGTAAAAGCGATTGGATTCGGCCTGGATGCCTTGTTGCCATGGTCATGGCAAAAACGGATTCGCGGTTGACGGGGATCAACCCCGGTGTAGATGTACAGGCCCGGACGCAGCAGGCGTCAACGCACCGGCACACAGGGGGTGTTGGCCGCCGCGCCCTCTGCTGCTTTTCCTACAGGCGCTTGTAGAACTAAAGTGCAAGATCAGACTCTAATTTGTTGAATTACAGGGTGGGTCTTGATTAGCCTGCCCCTATCAAAGCAATTGAACCTATTGATTAGCACTCACTCCAACAGAGTGCTAATATTTCAGATTAGAGAAAAGGAGTTCTGATATGTCACACGCGCTTTCCCGTCAGGCCCTGAACGCTGTCATGGCGGCACCTGCCATAGCCAACCATGCTGTCGCCCCGGCCAATCCATGGTCCATGGTCCCTCCCTTGGGCGATCTGGACGCTTACATTTCAGCCGTCAACCGTCTGCCGATGCTCACGCTGGAGCAGGAGCAGGAGTTTTCCAAAAAACTGAAAGAAAACAACGATCTTGATTCTGCCGGCAAGCTGATCCTTTCCCACTTGCGTCTGGTGGTGTCCATTTCCCGGAAATACCTGGGCTACGGCTTGCCGCATGGTGACCTGATTCAGGAAGGCAACATTGGCCTGATGAAAGCGGTCAAACGGTTTGATCCCGACCAGAACGTGCGCCTGGTGAGCTATGCCATGCACTGGATCAAGGCAGAAATTCACGAGTACATCCTGAAAAACTGGCGCATGGTCAAGGTCGCGACGACCAAGTCCCAGCGCAAACTGTTTTTCAATCTGCGCTCCATGAAACAGGGTTTCAAGGATGACGCCGATGTCGCCACGCACCGAGACACGCTGACCGAGGGCCAGATCGAGTCGATGGCGAAAACGCTGAACGTCAAGCGCGAGGAAGTCGTCGAGATGGAGCAACGCATGTCAGGTGGCGACGTGCTGCTGGATCCAAGCCCGAGTGATGATGGCGAGGATGCCTTTGGCCCCATTGCCTACCTGGCAGACGCCTCACAGGAACCTACGGCACTGATGGAGTCGCGCCAGCGTGACAACCTGGCCAGCGGCGGTATCAGCACCGCACTGGAAGAACTGGACGCCCGTTCGCGCCGTATCGTGGAAGAGCGCTGGCTGAACGTCAATGATGACGGTTCAGGCGGCATGACGCTGCACGACCTGGCCGCCGAATACAAGGTCAGCGCCGAGCGCATTCGCCAGATTGAAGTTGCTGCCATGAAAAAGATGAAGAAGACACTGGCAAGCTACGCTTGACGAGAGGCGAAAAAGAACAGCTATCAAGGACAGTCAGACCCGCGCAGTCTCCCCCTTGTCATCGTATATGTCTATACGCGGCACAAAAAGCCTGCACCATCCAAGGTGCAGGCTTTTTTTACAGCCTGTCGCCTGCCTGCGTGCGGCCCGCAGGCGGCAACGATCAGGAATTCTTCAGCAGCAGGCGAATGTCGGACGCAAGGGCTTCAGCACCGCTGCCGTAACGGTTGTAAAGCCGAATGCGGCCCTTTGCATCAAAAATGTAGCTCCCTGCCGAATGGTCCATGGTGTAGCTGGTGGGGGTTTTTCCATCCACTTTCTTGTAATAAATCTTGAAGTCCTTGGCGACTTGGGGCAGCTGCTCCAGCGTGGGCCTGAGCGCCAAAAAAGAGGGGTCAAAGTTGCCCATATACGCTTTGAGCAGTTCTGATGTGTCCCGCTCAGGATCCACTGTGACGAAAATCGCCTGCAGTTTGTCGCCATCGGGGCCCAGAAGCTTTTTGACCTGCCCGAGCTCGGTCAAAGAGGTGGGGCAGACATCAGGGCACTGGGTGAACCCGAAAAAAACCACCACGATCTTGCCGGAAAAGTCCTTGAGCGTGCGCACCCGACCGTCTTGATCGGCGAGGGAAAAGCCCTGGGCGTAGTCGGCCCCCGTCAGGTCAATGCTCTTGAACTGCGGCTTGTCCGCAGAGCAGGCAGTTAAAAGACCGGCGGTTGTTGCAAGCGCCACAACGCCCATCAGCGAGTTGACAACGCGTCGGCGGCTGGGCAGCATCAAAGAGCTTTTCATACGAGGTAGTGGTCCAGCAGCAGGGCTGCAAACAAAACTGAAAGATGGATCAGGGAAAAACGGAAGGTCTTGCGGGCCAGTTCATCGGAGTAGTTGCGCCACAGGCGCCAGGCGTACCAGCAAAACCCGAGGCTGAGCACCACGGCGGCGACCAGATAAAGCCAGCCACTCATCTTGAAGACAAAAGGCATCAGACAAGCAGCGAACAGCACCAGGGTGTACAAAAACACCTGCAAGCGGGTGAATTCATTGCCGTGCGTGACCGGCAGCATGGGCAGTCCGGCCTTGCGGTAGTCCTCTACGCGGTACAGCGCCAGCGCCCAGAAGTGCGGCGGTGTCCAGAGGAAAATGATGAGGAACAAAATCAGGGCTTCGGGGCTGACCGAGCCCGTCATCGCAGCCCAGCCCAGCACGGGCGGCATGGCGCCAGAGGCACCGCCAATCACGATATTCTGGGGCGTGAGCGGCTTGAGAATCACGGTGTAGACCACCGCGTAACCCACAAAAGTGGCGAAGGTCAGCCACATGGTGAGCGGGTTGACCCAAATATACAAAATGGCTGAGCCCAGCGCGCAAAGGCCTGCCGAGAACGCCAGGGTCAGCGGATTGCTGAGCTCACCCTTGGCGGTGGGCCGCCAGGCGGTGCGCCGCATCTTGGCGTCGATCTGCTGCTCTACCAGGCAATTGAACGCTGCGGCAGCGCCCGCTACCAGCCAGATGCCTGCGCACGCGATCAGTGCCAGCCTCACCTCGGACCAGGTCGGGATGCCGGGCACGGCCAGCACCATGCCGATCAGCGCACAGAAAACGATGAGCTGGATCACGCGCGGCTTGGTCAGGGCGTGAAACTGGCTGACCCTGGACGGAACGCGGGTCGGGGATGCTGAAGCAGCGGGCGGGTTGCTGGGGTTCATGGAAAATCGCTAAGCCTTCAATTTTGATGCGGGCGCCGTCTCAAGGCTACTGCTTCCTGAAAAAATCACACCTGTGAGCACCACCACCAGCGCGGCAGCGCCGCCCGTGTGCGCCACGGCGGCCACCAACGGCCAGCCCAGCACCACATTGCTCAAGCCGGTCGCGGCCTGCAGCAAGGTCAAACCCGCCAGCCAGCGGCCCTGCAGGCGGAACGCCGGCGCACGGTGCAGATGAATGGCCAGCGCCAACAGGACGACAAACACCAGGTAGGCGGCCAGACGGTGCACATAATGAATGGCGGTGAGTGCCTGGAAACTGATGTTGGCGCCATCGTGGCTTGCGCCGAGTTCGCGCCAGACGGTAAAGCCCTGCCGGAAGTCCATGTCCGGCCAGAACGAATTCTGGCAGGCAGGAAAGTCGGTGCAGGCAAGCACGGCATAGTTGGTACTGACCCAGCCGCCCAGCGCGATCTGCAGCCACAGCAAGGCAAACGCCGCCATCACGAAGATTCGGGTTCTTGGGCTCAAGGTGATCCGCGCGGCCGCAGAATTTTCTGACAGTTGCCCATAGCGAACGGACTGTGCCTGCAGCAGGGCTAGCAAAATCAAGCCTCCCAGCAAGTGCAGGGTGACAATCGCAGGAAACAGCTTCATGGTGACCGTCAGCGCGCCAAATGCGCCCTGCAGGCAAACCCAAAGCAGCGTCACGGTAGGCCACCAGGGCGATATCTGTGCGCCACGCTTTTCGCTTTTTGCAGTGCGCCGTTCATCGCGAAAAGCGATCCATGTGCTCAAGGTCAACACCAGTATGAGCACGCCAACCCCCGTGGCCAGGTAGCGATGGATCATCTCTATCCAGGCTTTGGAGTGGGTGACAGGGCCTGTGGGCATGGCGCTTTGCGCGGCGTCAATATGCAACTGTGCGCCTACCGGGCTGGCGCTGCCGTAGCAGCCTGGCCAGTCGGGGCACCCCAGGCCAGAGTCGGTCAGGCGGGTAAAGGCGCCAAAGATCACGAGGTCAAAGGTCAGGAACAGGGTCACCAGCGTCAGCACACGCAGTCGCTGCGCCAGCGGCGCATCCTTGTTGCGCACCCAGACCCACGCAAGCGGCCCAAGGGCCACGACAAGGCCCATGAACATCAGGCGCAGGGCCGGACTCAGGTCGTAAAGAGCAGGTGTAGACATGGTCAAAAAAATCAACAAGGCAGGCAACTGACCGCTAGCGTCCTTCGTTGTCCCAGCTGTTGGAGGCGCGCAGCAGGCGCTCCAGGTCGCGCTTGGCTTTAGCCGCTGCGGGCGCATCCATATTGGCCGGAAAACGCATCATCAAGTTGCCCAGCGGATCAACCAGGTAGAGGTGGTCTTGCAAACGCTGGCCCGGTGCCGGCACCAGCCATTGCGCGAGCCCGGCAGGTGCTACGCGCAGCACTTCCGAGGCCGCCAGCGCAGGCAGCAAGGCGTCCTTGACAGCCGCTTCATCATCGACCAGCCAGACCCGGTCCAGACGCTCCTTTTCCCGGCCCAGCGACTCACGCAACTGCCGCTGAAGGTACAGGTTGCGCTCGCAGCCCGCGTCGCAGGCACCGCCGGCCACGCTGATCAACAGCCATTGGCCCTTTAAAGCAGTCATTTGACCCGCTGAACCATCCAGCTTCTGGGTGGCCAGAGCAGGCAGTGGGCGCTGCGGGTTGATCAGCTCGCCAAAGTTGTGGCGCCCCTCCGGCCGGATCACGTAGTAGGTGAAGTAGGACGCGATTACCGGGCTGGCGCAAACCAGCAGCACGGCCAGCATTTTCCAGCGGCCTGCTGCTGTGCTGGGTGCTGTGGGGGTCGGCTGGTCAAGCATGGGCATGGCATGTACCGTCAGGCCCAGCGGATGATCCTGCGCTGCCGGGCTGGCGGAACTGCCAGAGGATGAGGAAGGTGTTTGAGAGTTATTTGTCACAGCAGTCATTCGCGGCTTTTGAAAAACAGTTAGCGAGGTAAAGGGAAACGTAGCTTGGTGCGCAACGGCAGTATCAATTGAAACCAGGTAAACAAAATCAGCACCAGGCCGCACAACCCGAACCACTGGAAGGCATAGCCGTAGTGCTTGTCGACGCCCAGATTGGGCGCAGCCCACTCGCGCAGCAAGCCTTCACTCGCTGCATCCAGCTGCAGCAATGAAACATCCAGCAGCGGCAGGCCGGTTTGCGCACTAAAAGCAGCAATGTCAAGATTTTGCCGGATACGGCCACTCTCGACACCCTTGAACGCATAGAGCTTGGAAGGCGGGGGGGCAATACGCCCCCGAATGGTCACTGGCGCCGATGGCGTTGCAATCGGAGCCAGGCGGGTGCGATCCGTAAAGTCACGCGGCACCCAGCCCCGCTGCACCAAAATAACCTGCTCACTGCCATCCAGCGCCAGCGGCGTGACCACAAAAAATCCTGTTTTCCCGCCCATGGGCCGGTTGTCCAGATACACCGTGTGTTCTGCGCGCCAAGTCCCTTTCAGGATGGCTTGCCGGTGAAGGACATTGACCGGATTTTTTTCGGCAGTCAATCCGCGGTTATCGAGCAGCGGAAGATTATCCCGGGCTCCAATGGCCGACTGAAGTGCCTCTTTTTGTGCCGCCCTTCGCAACTGCCACTGGCCCAGTGAAAACGTCGACCCCGCCACCACCAGGGCAGCCAGCGTTATCAGCCAGAATCTGGGTGTGCGCAAACGCAATGTCATGAGAAGATAATCTCGTTCATGACTTATTTCGTTGCACTGGCATTCATCGCCATCGTTGTCAGCCTGGCTTTCGCACTCTTTTTCATGATGAGGGCTGGCACCGACGGCAAACGCAAAGCCAGCAACATGGCGCGCGCCTTGGCATTTCGTGTCGGGCTCTCCGTATTGCTGTTTCTATGCATTCTGATCGCCTGGAAACTGGGATACATACAACCCACCGGTATTCCAGCAGGCAAATAAAAAAAGCGGTAACTCAAGAAAAAAGCCGCACTATGCGGCTTTTTTTGATGACTGCGGCCAGATGTAGCGCGCGTGGGGGCGGCTTGCATCACCCCCGCCAGGGCGATGGTCTGCGTTGCAGCCTGGGGCTGACTGATGGCCTGACCAATATCAGAGCCAGTAAACCAGAATGTAAAGACCCAGCCACACCACGTCCACAAAGTGCCAGTACCAGGCGGCGCCTTCAAAGCCGAAATGCTTCTCAGGCGTGAAATGTCCTTTTTGCAAACGCAGCGTAATAAACAGCAGCATCAGCATGCCTACGAACACGTGAAAACCATGGAAGCCGGTCAGCATGTAAAAAGTAGAGCCATACACGCCGGATGTGAGCTTGAGGTTGAGGTCTGAGTAGGCGTGCATGTATTCATAACCCTGCACAAACAAAAAGACAATACCGAGCAGCACGGTGATCCACATGAATGCAATGGTGCGGCCACGATGGTTTTCGATCAGTGCATGGTGGGCAATGGTCAAGGTCACGCCAGAGCTCAGCAGCAATGCCGTGTTGATGGTCGGCAACCAGAACGGCCCCATGGTGGTGAAGGGCTCAATGATGTCAGCGGGTGATCCGGTCACACCAACAGCACGACTGGGCCAGACGGCCTTGAAGTCAGGCCAGAGCAGTGCGTTTTCAAGACTTCCCAGTTCGGGCACGGAATGCGCACGTGCCCACCAGAGCGCCGTGAAGAACGCACCAAAGAACATCACCTCGGAGAAAATAAACCAGCTCATGCTCCAGCGGAACGACAGGTCGATCTTGCGGCCGTAAAGCCCGCCTTCACTTTCAGCCACGGAATCACGGAACCACTGGAACAGGGTAAATAGCCACCACACCATGCCAAAGGCGACTGCCCATGCGCCCCAGCCCGCACCGTTGACCCACTGGGTCGCTCCCATAATGACGAAAAACAGCCCGATAGCGGCCATGACCGGATGCCGTGAGGGGCCGGGTACAAAATAATAGGGGGTTGTCCCGTGGGTTGCTGATGACATCGATCGACTCCTGTTTTCTCTCGGATTTTCAATAATTTATTAATGCAGGCCGTCATGCACGCAATGGCATTTTCGGCGCTTTGACTTGGGCCCCTTGGCCCTTCAGGTCGCCACCATCCAGTTCACCAGCAACACCAGGGTAGCTACAAATACAAAAACACCGACCAGCCCGACCACAATAATGTGGATAGGGCTCAAATTCTTGATGTCTTCTTCGTAGTCACCCCGCGCGCGCAGGCCCACAAACGACCAGGCGACTGCCTTGGTGGTTCGCCACAAAGATATTTTCTTGCGCGGGTTTTGAGCCATTTCTACACGCCCAGCGATTTGGCAGGAGACTCGGCATCCGAAGTAGCCTTGGCCGTGCCCGGCGCTGCTGGCGTCTTGCCACCCACTTCAAAAAAAGTGTAAGACAGCGTGATCGTGCTCACGTCCCTTGACAACTTGGGGTCAATGACAAACGCAACGGGCCACTGCTTTTTTTCGCCCGGCGCCAATGTGTACTGGTTAAAACAAAAGCACTCCAGCTTGTTAAAGTACGCCGCCGCTTGCGCGGGCGCATAACTGGGGATGGCTTGCGCAGACATGGTGCGGTTCTGCGTGTTCTGAAATTCGTACATGACCGTGGTCAATTCACCCGGATGCACTTCCAGCGTATTCTGGGCCGGCTTGAACTGCCAGGGGCCACGCGCGTTGGCGTCAAACTCCACTGTCACGGTGCGCGTGCGGTCAACTTGCGTGTTGGCGGGCAGATTCGGGGTCGCACCGGGAATCAGCCGATCCCCCAAGGCCAGTATGTTGATACCGGTTACCTCGCAAATAGCCTTGTAGATGGGAACAAGGGCATAGCCAAAGGCAAACATGCCAAGCACGATAACGCCCAGCTTGCCCACCATCTTGAAATTTTCACGCTTGACTTGCATCAGAGTTGTGCCGGTTTGAACAATTTAGCCTGTACGCCGGGTTAGCGGCCCAGGAAAATCATCTTGGCCATGAAACCGACGAAAAAGACCAGCGCAACCGATGCCAGTATCAGCGCCAGACGCAGGTTATTTTTTTTCATTTTCTCGGTCGTCATGGTGTGGGTCGCCCGGTTGCCTAGCCAATCACGCGGGTTGCGCTTGCATCCAGCTTGGGTGGCGTTTCAAAAGTGTGGAAAGGTGCTGGTGATGGAACTTCCCACTCCAGGCCCTCGGCGCCCTTGCCGCCTTCATCGACCCATGGGTTCGCCTTGGCCTTGACGCCTTTGCCGCGCATCGCAGGCAAGACAATGAACATAAAGAAATACACCTGCGCAAAACCGAAGAAGAACGCCCCCACGGAAGCGATTGCATTGAAGTCGGCAAACTGCATCGGGTAGTCGGCGTAGCGGCGCGGCATACCGGCCAGGCCCAGGAAGTGCATCGGGAAGAAAGTGATGTTGAAGGAAATCAGCGACCACCAGAAGTGGATCTTGCCGCGGGTTTCGCTGTACATCACGCCGGTCCACTTGGGCGCCCAGTAGTAAAAGCCGGCGAACATGGCAAACAGCGATCCGGCGACCAATACATAGTGGAAGTGGGCGACCACGTAGTAAGTGTCCTGCAGCTGAATGTCAATCGGCGCGACCGAAAGAATCACGCCAGAGAAGCCGCCCAGCGTGAACACGAAGATGAAGCCGACGGCGAACAACATGGGCGTTTCAAACGTCATGGAACCACGCCACATGGTCGCCACCCAGTTGAAAATCTTAACGCCGGTAGGCACGGCAATCAGCATGGTCGAGTACATGAAGAACAACTGACCGGTGACGGGCATTCCAGACGTAAACATGTGGTGCGCCCACACGACAAAGCTCAGGATGGCAATGGAGCCGGTGGCGTACACCATGGAGGCGTAGCCAAAAAGTCGCTTGCGTGAGAACGCGGGAATGATCTGGCTCACGATGCCGAAGGCCGGCAAGATCATGATGTACACCTCAGGGTGTCCAAAGAACCAGAAAATGTGCTGAAACATCACTGGGTCGCCGCCACCTGCGGGGTTGAAGAAGCTGGTCCCAAAATGGCGGTCGGTCAGCGTCATGGTGATGGCACCGGCCAGCACAGGCATCACAGCAATCAGCAGGTAAGCCGTGATCAGCCAGGTCCAGCAGAACATCGGCATTTTCATCAGCGTCATGCCTGGCGCGCGCATGTTCAGCACGGTCACGATGATATTGATCGAGCCCATGATGGACGAAGCACCCAGAATATGCAGGGCAAAAATGCCGGCGTCCATGCCGGGACCCATCTGCAGCGACAGCGGTGCATACATGGTCCAGCCGCCAGCGGGCGCGCCGCCGGGCAACAGGAACGACGTACCCAGCAACACGGCCGCTGGAATCATCAGCCAGAAGCTGAAGTTGTTCATGCGTGCAAAGGCCATGTCGGATGCGCCGATTTGCAGCGGGATCATCCAGTTTGCAAACCCCACGAAGGCCGGCATGATGGCGCCGAACACCATGATGAGACCGTGCATGGTGGTGAGCTGGTTGAACAGCTCGGGATTGACGAGCTGAAGGCCGGGCTGAAACAGTTCGACGCGCAGCAGCAACGCCAGCACGCCGCCAAACATCAGCATGAAAAAGCTGAACAGCAAATACAGCGTGCCAATATCTTTGTGGTTGGTGGCAAAAACCCACCGACGCCAGCCCGTTGGGGCATGGTGGTCGTGGTCATCATGCACGTGATCGTGAGGATCTAGAACTGCACTCATCTTGGCTTCCTTTGGTGGCTTGTGCCTGTAACTTTACTATTCCGGCTGAGGTCGGCATTGCCGACTCTCAATCAATCTGCAGCGTGCACTTGCTTATTTTCGCGCAGCCAGCACTTGGGCAGGCTGAACGATCTGACCCGTCTGGTTGGACCAGTTATTTTTGCTGTAAGTGATCACGGCAGCAATATCGGTGTCGCTCAAGGCCTTCCAGGACGGCATCGCCCCGGCAGCTGCACCGTTGAGCAGCACCAGCGTCTCCACACTGTGGTCGGCGTTCAGCACAATGGCTGAGCCGTCCAGTGGCTTGATGGGGCCTGCGCCCTTGCCAGTGGCCTGGTGGCAGGCCACGCAGTTGGCAGCGTAGACTTTTTCGCCGCGCGCCTTCAAATCAACCAATGTCCAGACTTTGGCCGGATCATCCGCCTTGGCAGCAGCCTCTTTGTTCTTGGCTGCCACCCATGCGGTGTAGTCTTCGGCGGAAAGCACCTTCACGTGAATCGGCATATAAGAATGCTCTTTTCCGCAAATTTTGGCGCACTGCCCATAAAAGTCGCCCACTTGTTCAGCGCGAAACCAGGTATCGCGCACAAAGCCGGGAATCGCATCCTGGTGGATGCCAAAGGCCGGCACCGCGAAGGAATGGATCACGTCATTGGCCGTCGTGATGATGCGGATCTTTTTATTGACAGGCACCACCAGCGGATTGTCGACCTTCAACAGATAGTCATCGATCGGAGCACCCGCCTTGGGACCGCCGGCGTCAGACAGGGCGCGGTGGCTGCTGTCCAGCGTGGACACGAAACCAATCCCCTCGCCCTCGCCCTTGAGATAGTCATAGCCCCATTTCCACTGGATGCCAGTGACCTTGATGGTGAGGTCTGAACTGGTGGTGTCCTTCATGGCGATCACCAGTTTTGTGGCGGGCAGCGCCATGCCGATGACGATCAGGAAAGGCACGATGGTCCAGGCGATTTCAACGGCCGTGGATTCATGAAAATTGGCGGCTTTGTGACCCACCGATTTGCGGTGCTTCAGGATGGAATAAAACATTATCCCGAACACGACCAGAAAGATCACGAGACAAATGGCCATCACGAACCAGTGCAGCCAGATCTGCTCGTCTGCGACTTTGGTCACAGCAGGATGCAGGTTGAGCTGGTTGACGGCCGGCCCACCAGGTAGGTCATTCACGGCGTAAGCGGCAGTGCTGACCCAAGCGGCCGCAGATACCACAATTGCGCCCGCATGCTGCATGCCAAGCCGTGTCATTTTGCTCAGGGGATTGCTTAAGTTCATCGTGATCACTTTTTCTGCTTCAATTACCGACCGAATTAACCGCTCATTATAAAGTTTGCGGCAGATCAACCTGCCGTTACTTTAAAGGAAACAAAATTATGTTTCATGTTTAGCAGGATCGCAGCGCCAATCGGATCTCACGGGCCAGTGCAGGCCGCAATTCCGGCCGCACATGCCGCCCCACCCTGACCAACTGCCCCTGGCCAGACACCTCAATCAGCGAACCATCCCCACCGCGCGGTTCAACACGAACCCACGCACGGTTGAATTCTGCCCGCAGCGTGCGGCCCGCCATTTCCTGCTCAATCACCAGTTGCCCGTCCTGCAGAATAATTTTTTCAACGTCGCCTGCATGACGGGCATACACCAAAAACGCCGCGCCCACCGCCAACAACTCAGCCCACGCAAAAGGCATCACCAAGGTGGCCCCCTGCGACCAGAAGAATCCGGCAATGGCCAGTGAGACAACGCACAGCGAGGCATAGGTCCAGGCCAGTTGGGCGGGCGTGAGTGAACAGGGACGCTTAAGGAGCCACAACACCTCGCCCGGGCGGTGAACGCCTTGCGAGGACAAAGTGGCAAAACGAAAATTCCGTGGTGATTGCAGCATGTCGCAAACATCCATAAACTGCGCGCCAAGCCGGGCGTTTGCCGCAGAAAACGAGGGAATATGCCCAAAAACAACTGCATCATAGCTTTCTTCAGTGCTGCACGCACCCTGGGAAAACACTGATACCCCACCCCGTATAAAACGCGCACTCATGGCCGGCTAAAGGCCCTCGTGGGACGCCGCAATTCAGGCCGGCGGTCGCTGACCCTGCAGCATGCTGCGCATGTCCGCCACCGACACCGCACTGAGCGCGCTCACCTTGATTTTGGGCGGGGCCTTCAGCGCGTGGCCGTAAATCACTTCATAGGTCAGCGACAAACGGCCATCGGGCCCGGTCAGCTGCGCAGCCAGCGCCTGCTCCAGCCGCGCCTTCCAGTGGCGGCCGCGCAAAGCCGGAAAACGCGCAGGATGAAAATTTCGGCCCAGTTCTGCCAGCTCCTGCAGCAACCGCGCTGGCGTCTCATAGGTCAGCGTGATGCGCTCCATGTCCATGACCGGCTCGGCAAAACCGGTCTGCACCAGCATGTCGCCCCAGTCGTGCATGTCGGTCAGCTCATGACCGGCCGGGGGCCAGCCCAGTTGTGCATAGACCTCGCGCAATTCGCGGGCAGTATCGGGCCCCAAACATGAAAACATCAGGAAACCGTCGACCTTCAGCGCCTGGTGCCACGCGGCCAGCAGGGCCTGGGGGTCGGCCGATTCGTGCAGGGCCATATTGGCCCACAGCATGTCAACGCTGGCTGCGGGCGGAGCCTCAAAGCGTGTGGACGCCGCCCGCCACTGCAGGGGCTTCCACCACGGTTTCACTATATTTTTAATAGCATATTGAGTCCGTATTTCCTGGGCTTCAGCGACAAAACATGTTGATTTTTGATACAGGCGGGCCAATTTTTCATGGGCCAGCAGCCCTCCGCGCAGGGCACCCCAATGCGCCCAGGCCTCGGGCTGCAGCTTGATCCACTGCAAGCGGTCCAGCATGCGGCTAGCCACTTCCTCATGGAGCCACGGCGAGGCCAGGGGGGCCGTACGCTGCCAGCGGCTGACAGCAAGCGGATCAAGCGTAGGCGGGCGCTGGGAAGGAGTCATGAAGAAGCTGTCACCATTGGTCAAAAGTAGGCGAGTATATTGACACGGTGTTTACCCGTCTGCTTACCCCCGGTTTTATTCCCGGCTTATGGCTGCACCGACTGCCTGAGCTGGCCAGTCAATGCGCCGTCTGCCGAAGCTGGCCTGCGCGCCAGGTATGTCAGCCCTGCGAGTCGCGCTTTGCAGCCTGGCAGCCGCGCTGCGTCCACTGCGCATTGGCGCTGCCCGCCGATCTGTCGCTGGGCCTGCGGTCAGGCCCCGGTTTGTGCGCCGCCTGCGTGCGCCAGTCGCCGCCGCTGGACGGCACGCTGGCTGCGGTGCCCTACGCCTACCCCTGGTCCACGCTGATTACCCGCTACAAATTTGGCGAGCAGCACGGCTGGGCCGGTTTTTTTGCCGCCTTGCTGCTCAAGGCGCCCGGTGTGCCGCAGGCGTTTGACAGCCTGGGTACTCAAGACTGGGTGGTGCCCGTGCCGCTGTCGGCGCAGCGCCTGCACACGCGCGGCTTCAACCAGGCTTGGGAACTGGCCAGTGCGCTGGCCCGGCAAAGCCAGACCGCTGCCCGGGCCGATGCCCGCTTGCTGCTGCGCGTCAAACACACCCGTCCGCAAAGCCAGCTCAAGCGCGAGGCCAGGCTGGCCAATGTCAAGGGCGCCTTCCAGGTGGACCCGCTGCGCGTGGCCGAACTGCAAGGCCGGCGCGTGCTGCTGGTCGACGACGTGATGACCAGTGGCGCCTCGCTATTTACGGCAGCGCAGGCCCTGCGGGACGCGGGCGCGGCGCACATCACCGCGGTGGTGCTGGCGCGCACCGCACCCGCCTAAAATCGCGGGCTGCAACCACGCTGACCCCAGCCACACCGCCCCATGTTCAATATTGTTCTCGTCGAGCCCGAAATCCCACCCAACACCGGCAACGTGATTCGCCTGGCCGCCAACACTGGCTGCCGCCTGCACTTGGTGGAGCCGCTCGGATTTTCGATGGATGACAAGCACATGCGACGCGCGGGCCTGGACTACCATGAGTACGCCGAGCTGCTGCGCCACGCCAGCTGGCAAGCGTTTGTCGACAGCCAGCAGCCGCCAGCCCACCGGACTTTTGCCATGACAACGCAGGGCGCCGGCAGCATGTACGACGTGCAATTCTTGCCCGGTGACTGGCTGGTGTTTGGCTCCGAAACCAAGGGCTTGTCGGCTGAAGTCCGCGCCTTTTTTGGTCCCGCGCAACGCCTCAAGGTGCCGATGCTGCCCGGGCAGCGAAGCCTGAACCTGTCCAACACGGTGGCAGTGACCGTGTTTGAGGCCTGGCGGCAGAACCGCTTTGAAAGCGCGTCCGTCGTGCCGGCGGCGACTCAGGCGTAACGCCGCACGATCGACTCGGCGATGCAGACCGGCTTGGCAAGGCCTTCGCACTCTACCGTCACTTCCCAGATCATCTGCATGCCGGCAGGCTCCATCGGCTCGGCCGACAGCAGCTTCATGCGGGCGCGCAGCCGGCTGCCTACGGGAACGGGCGCCGTGAAACGCACCTTGTTCAGGCCGTAATTCACACCCATGCGCGAGCCGGTGATCTCAAACGAGGACTCAAAAAACCGGGGCAGCAGCGACAGCGTCAGAAAACCGTGTGCAATCGGCCCGCCAAACGGCCCCGAACGGGCTTTTTCCGGGTCCACATGAATCCACTGGTGGTCGCCCGTGGCCTCGGCGAACAGGTTGACCTGCTGCTGCGTAATGGTGATCCAGTCGCTGACAGCCACCTCCTGGCCGGTACAGGCCGCCAGTTCGGACAGGGTTTGAAAAGTCTTCATGGCTTGACTTTAGCGCCGCGCCCGTCGCTGCCCTGGCGCAAACTGTCGGGTCCGCGACAAGCAGGCGCGCCCCACACCCTGCCCTGCATTACTGGTCCAGCCACTCGCAAATGCTTTGCCACTGCGTCAGATCCTTTTCAACCCGGGCCGGCGCCACATCAAACAGCGACAGCCCGCCCGCCGCCAGGTGAATGTAGTTTTGCGTGTCGCGCACATAACCCAGCACCGGCAGGCCCAGGCCTTCTACAAAGGCCCGTAAATTGTCGGCCGCAATCGTGCGCGCATCGACCCGCATGCCGACGATGCCGACCTGGATCTTGCCGGCACGCCGATGCTTGGCCAGCGCATCCAGAAACGCGCGGACGGCAAAAATATCGAACACGCTGGGCTGCAGCGGCACGATCACCTTGTCGGCAAACTTGAGCACATCGCCCAGGCGCCGGCCGTGCAGACCGGCAGGCGTGTCCAGCACGCCATGGGTGGTGCCTTTGGGCGGCTTGGCCAGCAGGTCGGCATCCACCTCCCAGGGTGCAATGGGCCGCTCGGTGGGCGGGCGCAAACCCAGCCACAAGCGGGAAGACTGTTGCGGGTCAGCGTCGCCCAGCAGGACCGCATGGCCCTGGTTTGAAAAGTAGCCGGCCACGTTGGTGGCCAGCGTCGATTTGCCGACGCCGCCCTTTGGGTTGGCGATCACAACCACGGTCATAAAAATCTCCTCTGCTGCTTCAGCGTGATGTTGCTATGGCGCTATCGTAACGGCCTCGAAATTGACAAGTATGTCAAGACACGGTCATCCGACACTGTCCCACAGCAGCTTGATGCCGGTGAGCAACATGCCCACGTAAAGAATGCGGTAAAACCAGACCGGACTGATGCGCCGGGCCAGCCACACACCAATCCAGACGCCCAGCGGCGCCAGCGGCAGCAGCACCACCGAAGTCGCCATGTTGCGCAGGTCCAGCAGCCCCAGCCAGGCGTAGGGAATCCATTTGGACAGATTGATCACAAAGAAGAAAAACGCCATGGTGGCGGTGAACTTGACCGGACTCAGGCGCAAGGGAATCACGTAGGCGCTCAGCGGCGGACCGCCGGCATGCGCCACGAAGCTGGTAAAGCCCGACGTGACCGTCAACACTGCGCCCAACCATTTGGGCGGTGGCGGGCTGTCGGGCGTCGGTGGAAACAGGAGGCGCTGCGCCAGAAACAGCAAGGTAAAACCACCCACAATGCCGGCGACCATTCGTGCATCGAGCAAGCGAAACAGCAGCGCGCCGACCATCGTGCCCATGAGGCCGAACGGCACCAGGAATTTCAAAAACTTGAAATCAAAGTCTTTACGGAAGGCCGCCACCCCCAGCAGGTCCATCAACAGCAACAGCGGCATCAGGATCGCTGCAGCCTGCGGCACCGTGACCGCCAGCGCCATCATGGGCACGGCCAGCGAGCCGAAGCCAGCGCCAAAGCCGCTTTTACTGATGCCCAGCAGCAGCACGGCCGGAATCGCCACGGCGTAAAAGAAAGGATCGGTGATCAGCGGGAAGTCCACGGCGGCAGGTCTTTCTGGCCCGCATGGCATGGGCACACGGGGCGGGAGGCAACAAGGTGCGCCATGTTACCCGCCGCAACTCCAGCGCACACCAGGTGATGCGGTGCGGCTGCGACAATTGGCGCATGTCTGATATTGAATCCTGGGGCGAAACGCTGCGGCTGCTGGTCGAACTCATGGGCACGGCCGCATTTGCCCTGTCTGGCCTGCTCGAAGCCGCGCGCAAGCGGCTCGACGCCGTCGGGGTTTGCGTGGTGGCCTTTCTGACAGCATTTGGCGGCGGCACGCTGCGCGACCTGCTGCTGGACCGGCGGCCTTTTTTCTGGGTCCAGCATGTCGAGCTGCTCTGGGCCGTGATGGCGCTGTGCGTGCTGGCCATGCTGTTTCTGCGCCAGCAGCATTTGGAGGTGACCGAAAAGGCGATCCAGTGGCCGGATGCGCTGGGGCTTGGACTATTCACAGCCACCGGTGTTCACCTGGCGCTGATGGAGCAGATGCCGGTGCTGGTCGCCGTGTTGATGGGCCTGACGACCGGGGTGTTTGGCGGCGTCCTGCGCGACATGGTCTGCAATGAAGTGCCTACGGCATTTCGTGACCACCGGCCCTATGCGGTCTGTGCTTTCGCTGGCGGCTGGGTGTATGCCGGGCTTTGGCTGCTCGACGCCCCGGGCTGGATGGCGCTGGTGGCCTGCGTCGTGGTCACGGCCGGCCTGCGCATCGTGGCGCTGTGGCGCAACTGGGAACTGCCGGCCTGGCGAGTCTGAGGCAGCCGGCCCGCAGGCCGGTCCGCCATCAGTCCGCTTTGTTCAATCAGTCCATGCTGGCGCCAGAATCCTTCACCACCTTGCTCCACTTGGCCGATTCCTTCTGGATAAAGGCGGCAAACTGCTGCGGCGTTTCGGTATACACCTCGGCGCCCTGGTCACTGATCTGCTTCTTGACATCGGGCTTGGCCAGCACCTTGACGATGGCGGTGTTGAGCCGGGTGATCACGGCAGGCGGCGTGGCAGCCGGCGCAAACATGCCAAACCAGGAGGTCGCTTCATAGCCAGGCACGCCGGCTTCGGCGATGGTCGGCACGTCAGGCAGTTCGGGCGAACGCTTGGCCGTGGTCACGGCAATGGCGCGCAGCTTGCCCGAACGCACATGCTGGATGGCCGAAGGCATGTTGTCGAACATGATGCCGACCTGGTTGCCCAGCAAGTCGGTCACGGCGGGCGCGCTTCCCTTGTACGGCACATGCTGCATGTCCACCTTGGCCATCGACTTGAACAACTCGCCCGACAGGTGAATCGAGCTGCCATTGCCTGACGATGCGAAGTTCAGCTGGCCCGGATTGGCCTTGGCATAGGCGATCAGTTCCTTGACGGTCTTGAACGGCTGCGCCGGGTTGGCGACCAGCAGGTTGGGCACGTTGGCCACGCGCGTCAGCGGCGCAAAGTCCTTGATCGGGTCAAAAGGCATTTTTTTGTACAGGCTGGCATTGATCGCATGCGTGCCGACCGTGCCCATGAACAGCGTGTAGCCGTCGGCCGCCGCCCGGGATGCGGCCTGGCCGCCGATGTTGCCGCCCGCGCCGGCGCGGTTGTCCACAATGACGGTCTGGCCGAGTTCGGCCGTCAGCGCCTGGCCAAGGATGCGCGCGAGAATGTCCGTGGTGCCGCCAGCAGCAAAGGGCACGACGATGGTGATGGTCTTGGTGGGGTAAGCCGCCTGCGCTGCGGCGGGCACGGCCGCCAGCAGGCCCGCGCCCATGAGGCTGGCAGAAGCCAGTGCGCCAAGGCTGAAGCGACGGCGTGAAGCGTTGGTGAAATCAGATGAATGAGACATGGAAAAGTCCTTGATAAAAAAGGGGGGAGATGAAGCCGGGCGACGCCGTAACCAGGACGTGAGCCCTGCGGCACGGCCGGCGATGGACGCCTTGGGAGGCAAAAAAATCAGATAGGCGCGGTTCCCAGCGTGGTGCCGCCGCAGACGTACAGCACCTGTCCGGTGACAAAGCCGTTGTCGGGCGACAAAAAGAACATCGCGGCACGCGCCACGTCGCCAGCCGTGCCCATGCGGCCCACGGCAATGCTGTCCAGGATGCGCTGCGTCTGCGGCGCACCCTCGGGGTTGCTCTTGCGAAACAGCTCGGTGGCGATAGGCCCGGGGCCAATCGCATTGACGGTGATGCCGTCGCGCCCCAGCTCCATCGCCAGCGTGCGCGTCATGCCGATCATCCCGGCCTTGGTCGCCGAGTACACGATGCGGTCCACCTTGCCCAGCGCGGCGCGCGAGGACATGTTGACGATGCGGCCCTGGCCGCAGGCGCGCAGGGTTGGTAAAAAGGCCTGCGTCAGCAGCAGGACGGCGCGCAGATGCAGGCCGACCACGTCGTCCAGCGAGGCGGTCGTGGCCGTGTCTATGGTGCCGGGACGGGTGGCGCCGGCGTTGTTGACCAGCGCGGTGACGTTATGCCGGGCGGCAATCTCGGCGGCGCGTTCGCGGGTGGCGGCCTCCTTTGTCAGGTCGGCCTGGTAGGACACGAGTTGCGGGTGGCGCCAGTCGGGCAGCACGTAGTCAAGGTTGACCACGTCTTTGCCTTGCGCCAGCAGGGCCTCGGCAATGGCGCGGCCAATGCCGGAACTGGCGCCGGTGACGACCGTGACTTCAGTCAATGCTGCGGTCATCGCGCTCACACCCGTTCCAGGATCAAGGCAATGCCCTGCCCCACGCCGATGCACATGGTCGCCAGCGCGTAGCGCCCGCCCGTGGTGTGCAGGCGGTTGACGGCGGTGGTGGCCAGGCGCGCACCCGATGCCCCCAGCGGATGGCCCAGCGCAATCGCGCCGCCCCAGGCGTTGACGCGCGCGTCGTCGTCCTGCACGCCAAGCATGCGCAGCACGGCCAGGCCTTGCGCGGCAAAGGCTTCGTTGAGTTCAATCACGTCCATCTGGGCCATGGTCAAGCCGGTCAGGGCCAGCACCTTTTGTGTCGCTGGCGCAGGGCCGATGCCCATGATGCGCGGCGCCACGCCGGCCGTGGCCATGCCGACGATGCGGGCACGCGGCGTCAGGCCGTTTTTGGCGGCGGTGGCTTCGTCGGCCAGCAGCAGCGCGCAGGCGCCGTCGTTCACGCCGCTGGCATTGCCGGCGGTGATGGTGCCGTCCTGGCGCACGATGGGTTTAAGCCTGGCCAGCACTTCCATGGAGGTTTCGCGCGGATGCTCGTCCTTGCCGACGACGATCGCCTCGCCCTTCTTCTGGGCAATCGTGACCGGCGTGATCTCAGCGTCAAAGTAGCCGGCTTTCTGCGCGGCTACGGCCTTGAGTTGGCTGGAAAAAGCCATCTTGTCCTGGTCTTCGCGGCTGATATTGAAGTCGGTGGCGACGTTCTCGGCGGTTTCAGGCATGGAGTCCACGCCGTACTGGGCCTTCATCAGCTTGTTGATGAAGCGCCAGCCGATGGTGGTGTCGTACACAGCATTGGAACGGCTGAAGGCGCTTTCAGCCTTGGGCATCACGAACGGTGCGCGGCTCATGCTCTCCACGCCGCCGGCAATCATCAAGTGGGCTTCGCCCGACTTGATGGCGCGGGCCGCCGTGCCCAGCGCGTCCAGGCCCGAGCCGCACAGGCGGTTGAGGGTCGCGCCCGGCACCTCGATTGGCAGCCCGGCCAGCAGCGCGCTCATGCGCGCCACGTTGCGGTTGTCTTCGCCGGCCTGGTTGGCGCAGCCGTAGATCACGTCGGTGATGGCGGCCCAGTCCACGTCAGGGTTGCGCGCCATCAGCGCCTGGATGGGAATGGCGCCCAGGTCATCGGCGCGCACGCTGCTCAGGGCGCCGCCATAACGGCCAAAGGGGGTGCGGATAGCGTCGCAGATGAAGGCTTGGTTGATCGTCATGGAGTGGTCTCTTTATAAAAGTTCAATACGGCACAAAAAGTGTTTCAGCTCAGGCGGCAATCGGCAGGCCGACCAGCTTTTCAAGTTCGGCATGGGCCAGCCCGTCGACCTTGTCGATGAGCTTCAAGCCCTTCGGCGTGCATTCGAGCGTGGCCAGCTCGGAGTAAATGCGCTTGACGCAGGCAATGCCGGTGAGCGGATAAGTGCACTGCGCCACCACCTTGCTCTCGCCCTTTTTGGTCAGCAAATCCATCATGACCCAAGTCTGCTTGGCGCCAATGGCCAGGTCCATCGCGCCGCCCACTGCCGGAATCGCGCCGGGCTCGCCGGTGCTCCAGTTGGCCAGGTCGCCGGTGGCGGACACCTGAAACGCACCGAGTACGCAGATGTCAAGGTGGCCGCCGCGCATCATGGCAAAGCTGTCGGCATGGTGAAAATAAGCGCCGCCCGGCAGCAGCGTGATCGGCTGCTTGCCCGCGTTGATGAGGTCGTAGTCTTCCTGCCCGGCAGCGGGTGCCGGCCCCATGCCGAGAATGCCGTTTTCGCTTTGAAGGATGACCTCGCGCCCGGCCGGAATATGGTTGGCAACCAGCGTCGGCATGCCAATGCCCAAGTTGACGTAGGCGCCGTCAAAGATGTCCTGCGCCACACGCTTGGCCAACTCTTCCTTGCTTCGTTTTTGATAGCTGCTCATGCTTTTTCCTTATGCGCCAGAAGCTGATTTGGCACTTGGTTTGATGCCGCCGGCCAGGGTGGCGACGCGCTCGATTTGAACGATCTGGCTGACATGGATGCCCGGCGTCACGATGCACTCGGGGTCCAGCGCGCCCAATGGGACGATCTCGTGCACCGTAGCCACCGTTTTCCTGGCGGCGGTGGCCATGACGGGGCCGAAATTGCGCGCCGACATGCGGTAGGTCAGGTTGCCCCAGCGGTCACCACGCTCAGCCTTGATCAGCGCCACATCGCCATAAATCGGGTATTCAAGCACGTAATGCCGGCCATTGATCTCGCGTGTTTCCTTGCCTTTGGCCAGTTCGGTGCCGTAAGCCGTGGGGCAGAAAAATGCGCCAATGCCGGCACCCGCGGCACGAATGCGCTCAGCCAGATTGCCTTGTGGCACCAACTCCAGCTCCAGCTTGCCGCTGCGGTACAGCCCGTCAAACACATGGCTGTCAGCCTGCCGGGGAAAGCTGCAGATGATCTTGCGCACGCGCCCGGCCTTGAGCAGAGCCGCCAGCCCGGCCTCACCGTTGCCGGCGTTGTTGTTGACGACGGTCAGGTCCTTGGCGCCTTGCGCGATCAGACCGTCAATCAACTCGTTCGGGTTGCCGGCGGTGCCGAACCCCCCGATCAAGATGGTGGAGCCGTCTTTCACATCGGCCAGTGCATCCGCCACAGAAAGGGCGATCTTGTTGATCATTGATTAGTCTCCAGGAGGCAATAACATCTGGCGCGGCCGAGGCAACCGGCAGAAGCCAAAAAAGAAATCGAGATTTATTTTGTTCGCAATAAGAACAAGTGTTCGTATAATGAATTTTAGGAGATTTAGTCCCACATGGCAACCACCCGCACCCAAACCACCGGAAAAACTGACACCCTGGCTGCGCCGGCGCGCACCACGCCCGCCCCCGGCGACAGCTATGTGCAGTCATTTGCGCGCGGGCTGGAGGTGATTCGCTCGTTCAGCGCCCGGTCACCCCGGCAAACGCTGACCGAAGTCGCCGGTCGAACCGGACTCACCCGGGCAGGTGCTCGGCGAATTTTGCTGACGCTGCAAACGCTGGGCTATGTGGAGAGTGACGGCAAGCTGTTTCGCCTGACGCCGCGCATCCTTGATCTGGGCTTTGCCTACCTGTCTTCCCTGCCCATCTGGAACCTGGCCGAACCCGTCATGGAAGATCTGGTTGAGCAAATCAAGGAATCGTGTTCGGCAGCGGTACTGGATGGCACCGACATTGTTTATGTGCTGCGGGTGCCCACGCACAAGATCATGAGCATCAGCCTGGGCGTCGGTTCGCGACTGCCCGCTTATTGCACCGCCTTGGGCCGCATGCTGCTGTCGGCTTTGCCGCCGGATCAGATGATGCAGGTGCTGCAGGCGTCAGACCGCCTTGCACGCACCCGCTACACCGTGACCGACGTGAACGAGCTGGTGGCCAGAATTGAACAGGTGCGCAAGCAGGGCTGGTCGCTGGTCAATCAGGAACTGGAAGAAGGGTTGGTGTCGATGGCGGCGCCGATCACCGATCGGGCCGGCCAGACAGTTGCAGCGCTCAATATCAGCGGCCAGGCCAACCGCACCAGCGCCAAGGTCATGCAGGAGAAGATGCTGCCGCAACTGCTGGCCGCAGCGCAGGCCATTTCAGGCAGGCTGAGCCTGCAGCGCAACTGAAGCGCCCGGCAGGGCGCGGTGCGCTGACCGGCGCAAAAGACGGAAAGTGAATCAGGATTTACGCGAGCCCATCACCAGCACGATGGCGCCCAGGGCGATGGCACCCAAGCTCAGCCACTGCGGAATGTTCACTGATTGCTTCTCCGTGACGGTCAGCTCCATAGGGCCAATTTTGGCGGCGGTCGTGTCCTTGGTGAAGCTGAAACCACCGGTGAAAAAGCCGGCCAGGCCGCCAACAATCAAAATAATACCGGCGATACGTGATGCATTCATTTAAATCTCCTAGCCGGGCTTGTGGATCGTCAAGTAGCCGCATCCCGGAACTGCGCCACCGTGATACCTAATGTAAGGGGATGCAAGGATGCTGTCTGTAGGACGCGACCGGTGCATGGCGCCCCCCCAGGCCAGGGGAAGACATCACCAGGTCCGCCGCAAGCCCCTTGTGCGTGATACGCTTTGCGGATGTTCACACCTTCGCAAGCCGACGTCCGCCATTTTTTTTGCACTGTTTATGCCAAAGCCCGCTCAGGCAAGCCAATGGAAGCGATAGAAACAATAGCAAGCCAGTGGATTGAAGAGCACCCTGAATACCACGCTGATTTTTCCGATGCGGACGCTGCGCTTGAAAAGATGTATGACGTGGACGCCGGAAAAACCAACCCTTTCCTGCACCTGTCCATGCACCTGTCCATCAGCGAGCAGTGCTCCATCGACCAGCCACGCGGCATTCGGCAGGCCGTGGAGTTGTTGACGGCCAGGCGAAACTCCCTGCATGACGCGCACCACGAAACCATGGATTGCCTGGGCCAGATGGTCTGGGAAAGCCAGCGCGCAGGCCGCCCACCCGACGGCGCGGCTTACATAGAATGCGTGCAGCACCACGCAACCCGGGACTGAAACACGAGGCCGCCTGACAACGCGTGCATCGGTCAAACCCACAAAAAAAGCCGCTGAAACAGCGGCTTTTTTTTGTGGGCGGTGGTCCGTTTTAGCGGAAGCTGCTCTGGGGAACCACCTTGAGTTCACCCGGGATCGACGCCAGGTAGTTCGACATCAATTTGAGCTCGTCGTTGGTATAGAGCTTGACCATGCCGCCCATGATGGCGTTGCCGCGCCCGACCACCGCGTTGTTTTCTGCCTTGTAGGCCTTGAGCGCTACAAACAGGAAGTCAGCATGCTGGCCAGCCAGCTTGGGATAGCTGGGGTCAATCGGCTTGCTGAAATTGGCGCCGTGGCAGGACGCGCAATTGGCCTTGTTGAGCAAAGCCTGCACTTCGGCGCTGGGCATTTTTGCAGGTGCGGCAGGCAGCGCTGCGTCAGCCACCACGCCATGACCCTCGTAGTAAGCAGCAAGGTCGGCAATATCCTGGTCTGACAGCGTGGCGGAAATGCTGCGCATGGTGGGGTGCTTGCGATCACCTTTTTTGTAGGCGTTGAGCGCAGCCACGATATAGGGGGCACCCTGGCCCGAAATCATGGGCACCTTGTAGATCTGGGGAAACGTTGCCTGGTAGCCCGAAATGCCGTGGCAGCCAATGCACATGGCGTTCTTGGCTTCGCCCGCTTTGGCATCGCCTTTAATTTCCTGGGCAAGGCTGGAAGCCGTCACGCAGGAGACAACTACAGCAAATATCGTGGTGATCAGCTTATTCATTTTGCGCGCACAATCAAGTGAAATGTCATCATATAGGTCAGCGCCGGATTATATCTGGGCTAGCCGGGGCCTCGCGCCAATTACTGCAAACTCCTGCAAAGGCCGATTCAACGGCCTCGGGCTTTATTTTCAACCTCTCACATTTTCAAGACCATGAAATTCCAAGGCTCAGAAAACTACGTCGCCACCCCGGATCTGATGCTGGCGGTCAATGCCGCGGCCACTTTGAAAAGGCCGCTGCTGGTTAAAGGCGAGCCCGGCACGGGCAAAACCATGCTGGCCGAGGAAGTGGCAGGCGCCCTGAATCTTCCCCTGCTGCAGTGGCACATCAAGTCCACCACCAAGGCGCAGCAAGGCCTGTATGAATACGACGCGGTGTCGCGCCTGCGCGACTCGCAACTGGGCGACGAGAAGGTCAAGGACATCCACAACTACATCCTCAAAGGCGTGCTGTGGCAGGCCTTCACGGCAGACCAGCCGGTCGCCCTGCTGATTGACGAAATCGACAAGGCGGACATCGAGTTTCCAAACGACTTGCTGCGCGAAATCGACCGCATGGAGTTTTACTGCTATGAGACCCGCGAACTGGTCCGCGCCAAGCACAGGCCGCTGGTGTTCATCACCTCCAACAATGAAAAAGAACTACCCGACGCCTTTTTGCGCCGCTGCTTTTTTCACTACATCAAGTTTCCCGACGCCGGCACCATGCAGCAAATCGTGGACGTGCATTTCCCCACGCTGAAAAAGGAACTGCTTGCCGCTGCGATGAAGACTTTTTACGAAGTGCGCAACCTGCCCGGCCTGAAAAAGAAACCGTCGACCAGCGAACTGCTCGACTGGCTCAAGCTGCTGGTGGCCGAGGACATTCCCCTGGAAGCCCTGCAAAGCACAGACAACAAAGTCGCCATGCCGCCGCTGGTCGGCGCGCTGCTCAAGAACGAACAGGATGTGACGCTGTTTGAAAAACTGGTGTTCATGCAGCGCAACAACCGCTAATGCAGGAGGCGCGGCGCATGAACTTTGTAGAACCCGTCACGCTGGCAGCACGCGGCGTGGAACTGGTGCCGCTGACGCTGGCCCATGAAGCCGGACTGCGCGCCGCTGCCGCCGACGGCGCACTCTGGCAGTTGCGCGTGACCTCGGTACCCGAGCCGGTGCAAACACGGGCTTACATAGAAACCGCGCTGGCCGCACGCCAGGCAGGCGAGCGCTTTGCCTTTGCGGTGGTCGACCAGGCCAGCGGCACCGTTTTGGGCAGCAGCAGTTACCACGACATCCTGCCAGCCGTCAGACGCGTCGAAATTGGCTACACCTGGTATGCCGCGCGCTGCCAGCGCACCCACGTCAACACCACCTGCAAACTGCTGATGCTGACCCATGCATTTGAAGCCCTCGACTGCCATGTGGTGGGCTGGCGCACCGACAATTTCAACTTTGCATCGCAAGCGGCCATCGAGCGGCTGGGCGCCAAAAAAGACGGCGTCATTCGCGGCCATGCCCTGCGCCGCGACGGCACCATCCGCGACACCGTGATGTACAGCCTGCGCGCCGGCGAATGGCCGGAGGCCAAGGCGCAACTGCGCTACCTGCTCGACAAGCCGCGCCACTGAGGTCTATTTAGCCATGTTGATTGACTTTTTCTACACCCTGCGCTCGGCCAAACTGCCGGTTTCGGTCAAGGAGTTCCTGATGCTGCTTGAAGCGCTGGAGGCCGGCGTGGTGGGCCCCAACAGCGGGCTGCCCGGGCCGGACGGCGAAGCGACCGAGGGCGCCTACAAGATTGACGACTTCTACTACCTGAGCCGCTGCGTGCTGGTCAAGGACGAGAAGCACTACGACAAGTTTGACCGCGCCTTCGCCAGCTACTTCAAGGGCGTGGAAATGATTGCGGATTTCACCAAGGAAATTCCGCTCGAATGGCTGCGCAAGAACCTGGAACTCGAACTCAGCGCCGAGGACAAGGCAAAAATCGAAAAAATGGGCTGGGACGAGCTCATGGAAACGCTCAAAAAGCGCTTTGAAGAGCAAAAAGAACGCCACGAAGGCGGCAGCAAGTGGATTGGCACCGGCGGCACCTCGCCGTTTGGCGCCAACGGTTTCAATCCGCAGGGCATACGCATCGGCCAGGAAAAAAGCCGCAACCGCAGCGCAGTCAAGGTGTGGGACCAGCGCGCCTACAAGGACTACGACGACACCCAGGAACTCGGCACGCGCAACATCAAGGTCGCACTGCGGCGCCTGCGCAAGTTTGCCCGGCTCGGCAACGCCGAAGAACTCGACCTGGCCGACACCATCAAGTCCACCGCCGCCAATGCCGGCTGGCTGGACATCAAGATGGTGCCCGAGCGCCACAACAACGTGAAGGTGCTGCTGCTGATGGACGTGGGCGGCAGCATGGACGACCATATCCACCGGGTCGAGGAAATGTTCTCGGCCGTCAAAACCGAATTCAAGCACCTGGAGTTTTATTACTTTCACAACTGCGTTTATGACTTCATGTGGAAGCACAACCGCCGCCGCTTCAGTGAAAAATTCCCGACCTGGGACATCATTCGCAAATACAACAAAGACTACAAGCTGATCTTTGTCGGCGACGCCACCATGAGCCCGTACGAGATCCTTCAGCCCGGCGGCAGCGTGGAATACAACAACGAGGAAGCCGGCGCCGAATGGCTGCAGCGGCTAACCAACGCCTTCCCGAAATTTGCCTGGATCAACCCGGAGCCGCAGGGCGTCTGGCAATACCGCCAGAGCATCAGCGTGATCCAGCAACTGGTCGGCCAGCGCATGTACCCGCTCACCATCAAGGGGCTCGAAGAGGCGATGCGGCTGCTCTCCAAGTAGCGCTCAAGTAAACTTCAACCGTGATCCAACCCAGTCGACGCCGTGTGCCGCTCGTCACGCAGGCAGGTCTGACCGCCGCTGCCCGCGGCCTTGCCATGGGTGTTCTGGCCCTCCACGCGGTTTTCCTGGTGCCTGCAGCCAGCGCAGAAACAGCCGCGCCTGCCGACCCTTTCGCCACCACTATTTCAACGCCGCCTTCCGGCGTCGTGCAAACCGCGCCGCCGCCCGCGCCCCCGCCTGAAAAAGTGGCGCCCGCCCCCACCCCCGAGGGCGCCGTGGGCCCCACCGGCGCCGAACCCGAAGTCACCGCTTTTGACATCACCGTGCGCGCGCCGCCCGACGTCAGCGCGCTGCTTGAAAAACACCTTGAACTGCAGCGCTACCGCGCCGTGACCGATCTGGACGACGCCGAACTGGCGCGCCTGATCCTGCTGGCCGAGCGCAATGTGCGCAACCTCGTCGGCACGCTGGGCTACTTCAACCCCACCATCCGCATCGCGCGTGAGGGCGGCCCCAACGCGCGCCCGACCATTGTGGTGGCGGTAGACCCCGGCAAAGCCACCGTGATTGGCCCGGTAGCCATCAGCTTCCTGGGGGACATTGCCGAGTCGCCAGACCTGGACGCGGTAGCCCAGCGCGCCGGCATTGAACGCAACTGGAGCCTGCCGGGCGGCCAGCGCTTTACCCAAAACGCCTGGGATGGCGCCAAAACGCAGGCCTTGCGCGCCCTGGTGGCGCGCCGCTACCCGGCGGGCCGGCTGGCCGGCAGCCTGGCCGACGTGGACGCGCCAGCCGGAACCGCCAGCCTGACCGTGGCGCTGGACTCGGGCCCGCTTTACCGCCTGGGGCCCATGCAGGTGTCGGGCGTGGAACGCTACGACCCGGTGCTGGTGCCGCGGCTGGCCCGCCTGACGCCGGGCGCGGTCTTCGACCAGAACCAGCTGGTGCAAGCCCAGCAACGGCTCGCCTCAAGTGGCTACTTTGATTCAGCCTATATTTTTATCGACCCCGAAAGCGACCCGCTGGCAGCGCCGGTACAGGTGCAGGTGCGTGAAGCCAAGCTGCAAAAAGTGGTGCTGGGCGTGGGCCTGACCACCGACAGCGGGCCCCGGGCCTCGGTGGAACACACGCACAACCGCGTGCCCGGCATAGGCTGGCGCGCCGCCACCAAGCTGCAGCTTGAGAAAAAAGCCCCCTTCATCCAGACCGAGTGGACCTCCCTGCCCAACGAGGCCAGCTGGCGCTGGGCGGCGCTGAGCCGCATAGAGCGCCTGGACGACAACGAACTGATCACCCAGACCCAGCGGCTGCGCTTTGGCCGGACGCAGGCCGGCGAGCGGATAGACCGCAACATCTACCTGCAGTACGACCGGGCGCGGGTGCGCGGCACTGGCCTGTCGGGCGCCTCGGTGGCCGACACCGGCGACGGCTCGGCGCTGACCGCCAACTACGTCTGGACCGGCCGCTACTTTGACACGACACCGTTTCCCAGCAAGGGCTATGGCCTGGGGTTTGAGCTCGGGGGCGGTTCCACGCTGGGCAATGATCGCCAGCCCTTCACGCGCCTCGTGGGCCGCTGGCTGGGCATTCGGCCGCTGCAGCGCGGGCGCATTGCGCTGCGCGCAGAAGCCGGAGCCGTGCTGGCCAGGGACAGCGCCCGCATCCCGGCGACCCAGCTGTTTCGCACCGGCGGCGACAGCACGGTGCGCGGCTACAGCTACCGCGACATCGGCATCAAGCTGCCCAACGACGTGACCGGCCCGGGCCGCTACATGGCGGTGGGCAGCATTGAATGGCAGCGCCCCATGCTGCGCAACGGGCTGCCCAGCGAATGGGAAAACACTTTCTTCCTGGATGCCGGCGCCGTGGCCGACCAGCCGCAAGACCTGCGCCCTTCTGTGGGCGTGGGCACCGGCGTGCGCTGGAAAAGCCCGATCGGCCCCCTGCAGATTGACCTGGCCTATGGCGTCAAGGTCCAGCAGCTGCGCCTGCACGTCAGTGTCGGCTTCATCTTTTAAGGGGCGCGCAAATGGACCCCGTGCCCCCTGAAGCTGCGCCAGCCACTGCACCCACCCAGCCCGCCCAACCCACACGGCGCTGGCGCAAGGCCGTTGCGCTGACGGGCGCCGGCCTCCTCATGCTGACCGGGGTGGCGCTGAGCGCGCTCTGGTGGTGGGCAGGCACCAGCGGCTCGCTGGCCACCGCGCTGAACTGGATCGGGCAGTCGCAGCCCATCACGGCCCAGGGCGCCTCCGGAGCGCTGCGTTCAGGCGGGCAGATCGAGCACCTGGTGTGGGAGCAAGGCGGCCTGCGCGTGGATGCGCGCGCGCTCACGCTGGCCTGGCAGCCCTGGTCGCTGCTGCAGGGCACGCTCAAGCTCCAGCGCATCGCGGCGGCCAGCGTCACGGTAAACGACCAGCGCCCGCCGCGCACCGTGCCCGCCAGCGCCCCCACCGTGCTCGGTCTGCCCGTGCCGATATTGCTCGATGCGTTTTCTGTCGACCAGCTGCAATGGAACGGGGCCGCCGTATTTGCCGCATCGGGCATTTCAGGGCGCTACCAGTTCACGGGCCTGGAGCATCAGCTTGCATTGCTGGGCGCGCAAGTGGCCAGCGGCCGCTACAGCGGCCAAGCCGTGGTGTCGTCGAGCAGCCCCTTCGGGCTTGATGCGCGCCTGTCGGGCGCCCTGAGCGCCACGCTGCCCAAGAGCCGCACACCGCTGCCCCTGGCATTTCAGGCCACCGCCATCGGTCCGCTGGCGGATTTTCTGGTGACGGCCAAGCTGCAGATGGCCACGGCGGCCGCTGAGGGCCAGGCGCCAACCCCAACCCCAACCCCGCCGCAAGCCAGCGCCACCGCGCGCATCACGCCCTGGGCCGCGCAGCCGCTGCCGCAGGCCGATGCCAGTTTTAGGGACCTGGACATTGCCGCCCTGTGGCCCAACGCGCCCCACACCCAGTTGACGGGCAGCGCCAGCGTTCAACCCCTGGAGCGCACCCCGCCAGCCGCCAGCCCCGGCTGGCGGCTCAAGCTGGACCTGGCCAACCAGTTGCCCGGCCCCTGGGACCAGCAACGGCTGCCACTGGAGCGGCTTGAGACGCAAGGCGAGTGGCGCGGCGGCGTTGGCATTGTCCGCACCCTCAAGGCGCAACTAGGCGGCGGAGAAATCCTGGCCAGCGGCGAATGGACGCCTGCGCCCGATACGCCCAATACACCCATTGCCCCCCCTGCACCGCCTGCGGCAGGCCCAGTGACGCCAGCCCCGGCCCAGGCCTGGACGCTGCAGGCCACGCTGAAGCAGGTCAACCCGGCCCTGCTGCACAGCCAGTTTGCCGCCCTGCCGCTGAACGGCGTGGCCGCCGTGCGCAGCCAGGGCGCCGCCATCGGCTTTGATGCCAGCGTGCAAGCCGCACCAGGCGCCGCACCCAAGTCCCTGGGCCGGCTGGTCCTGCGCAACGCCAGCGCCACCGGCAGCTGGACTCCCCAGCCAGCGGGCGGCATCCTGCGGCTGCCCGCCCTGCAGGTGCAAACCGACGACGCCGAACTGACCGGCCAGCTCGAAATCCAGCCCGGCATCCAGGCCGGCGAAGGCAAGCTCGCCCTCACCGCGCCCGGGCTGAACGCGACCGTCAACGGCGCGTTGCGGCAAACCAGCGGCGCCGGCACCGTTAGCCTGCGCGGCCAGGACGCCGCCCAGGCGCTGCGCTGGCTGCAAAAACTGCCCGGCCTGCCCGCCTCGCTTCAAACCGCCAGCGCCGCCGGCAGCGCGGACCTGCAGGCCAGCTGGCAGGGCGGCTGGCTGGACCCTGTCCTGCAGGCCAGGCTGGCCGTGCCGTCGCTCGACTGGCGCAGCCCCAACACCAACACCAAGCCCGCCGCCGCTTCGGGCGCCGCGCCGCCCCAGCCGCCCGCGGGCCTGCTGAAAATCCGCGACCTCAACGCCACCCTCTCGGGCCGCCTGAGCCAGGCGCAACTCGGCGCGCAGGGCCGGCTTGAAATCGACCAGCGCCGCATCGACCTGCAACTCGCGCTGGACGGCGGCCGCGTCAAACCGGCCGGCGCGGGCCAGAGCGCGTTCAGCGCATCGGCCTGGAAGGGCGCGCTCAAGCAGCTCTCGGTGCGGCTTGAAGACCCTGCGCTGGGCGCCGGCGCCTGGCAGCTGGCCAGCCGCGGATCGGTGCCGCTTTCATGGACCCGGACCCCTGCAGGCGGCGCCTTTGAAAGCGGTGCGGGCCAGGCGATTTTGAGCGCGCCACGCGCCACCGCATCAAGCCCCGCACCGGCGCAAGCCACGCTGGCCTGGCAGCCCGTGCGCTGGCGGCCCGGCGAACTGCTCACGGCCGGCAGCATCACCGGCTTGCCCATGGCCTGGATCGAACTGCTGGGCGGCGCGCAGCTGGCGGGCGCAGGCCTGGGCGGCAACCTGCTGCTGGACGGGCAATGGGACGCCCGGCTCAGCGACCGGCTGGCGCTCAAGGCCAGCCTGACGCGCAGCAGCGGCGACCTCTCGGTGCAGGCCGAAACCGCGCAAGGCCCCACCACCCGCGTGGCCGCTGGCGTGCGGCAAGCGCAGCTGTCGCTCGAAAGCGTGGGCGACGCCCTGACGCTGGCGCTGCGCTGGGACAGCGAGCGCGCCGGCACCGCCGACGGCCAGCTCAAGACACGCCTGACGCGCGCCCCGCCCGGCAGCGGCATTGGCGGCTGGCTCTGGCCGGCCGACGCCCCGCTGAACGGCCAGCTGCGCGCGCAACTGCCGCGCCTCGGGGTCTGGTCTGTGCTGGCGCCGCCCGGCTGGCGGCTGCGCGGCGCGCTGGCGGCCGACATTGCCATCAGCGGCAGCCGTGCCGCGCCCCAGCTGGCCGGCGAACTGCAAGCCAACGACATGGCCTTGCGCTCGGTCGTTGACGGCATCGAGTTCGGCAACGGCCGCCTGCGCGCCCAGCTGGACGGCACGCGCATGCGCATCAGCGAGTTCAGCCTGCAGGGCGCAGGCGACAAAGGCACGGGCGGCCAACTCACGGCCCAGGGCGAAGCCGCCTGGATCGATGGCAAGCCGCAAGTGCAGCTCACGGCCAAACTGGCCCGGCTGCGCGCCAGCATACGCACCGACCGGGAAGTCACCGTGTCGGGCGAGCTGCAGGCCAGCCTCCAGGGCGCCCAGACCGAACTCACGGGCAAGCTGGTGGTCGACCAGGCGCGCATCCTGCTGCCCGACGAAGGCACGCCGCAACTGGGCGACGACGTGGTGGTGCGCACGGCCGGCGGCGCCGCTGCGGGCCCCAAGGGCCCCGGCCAGGCCAGCGCCCCCGAAAAGGAAAAACCCGTCAGCCCCGTCAAGCTGGCGGTTCAAATCGACTTGGGGCCCGACTTCCGGATTCAGGGCAAGGGCATGGACACCCGCATTCGCGGCACCCTGAGCCTGCACGACAACGCGCAGCGCGGGCCGCGCCTGACCGGCACCGTCAACACCTTTGGCGGCCAGTACCGCGCCTACGGCCAGCGCCTCGATGTGGAGCAGGGCGTGATCCGCTTCACCGGCGCCATCGACAACCCGGCGCTGGACATCCTGGCGATTCGCCCCAACCTCACGCAGCGCGTGGGCGTGCAGATCACCGGCACGGCGCTGCTGCCCAGCGTGCGGCTGTACGCCCAGCCCGAGCTGCCCGATGCCGAGAAGCTGTCGTGGCTGGTCGTCGGCCGGGCCTCGGCCTCGGGCGGCGCCGAAGCCGCCCTGCTGCAGCAGGCCGCGCTGGCCCTGCTGGGCAGCAAAAGCGGCGGCATGTCGGGCGGGCTGGCCGCCTCGCTCGGGCTCGATGAGCTGTCATATCGGGGCGCATCCAGCAACGCTGACGGAACCGCCGCCGCCGGCGCGATCACGCTGGGAAAGCGCTTTTCACGCAACTTTTACGCCGCCTACGAGCGCAGCCTCTCGGGCGCCTTGGGCACCCTGTATGTTTTCTATGACTTGTCGCAGCGCTTCACGATTCGCGCCCAGGCCGGCCAGCAAAGCGCCGTGGACCTGATCTACACCCTGCCCTACGACTGAGCCCGCAGCCCCGGCCCTTCAACCAACCGCCTTCCAGCGCATACAATTCCCGTTCTTCGCAACTTGCCAAGACGTGCCGCCATAGTTCAACGGATAGAACGAGTGCCTCCTAAGCGCTAGATACAGGTTCGATTCCTGTTGGTGGCACCATTTGATCAAATCAGATCGTGTCAGAACCCCTCAAAACCCGCATGTTTACTGGCAT